>JAEEQC010000035.1 GCA_016285135.1 Lachnospiraceae bacterium | reverse complement strand
TTTTATACGATTCAAAAGCATCCCTCGGAACATCACGGAGCTTAGTCTCTGCGATCGACTTCCGGGGGATTCCTGCGTATTCGAGGAGACTGTAGGCGGCAGCCCTGCATTCGTCGAGCCTTAAGTTATAAGCGCTGGAGGCAAGGCTTCTCTCGAGACCCGAGAAGAACACGACGATATCATATTCGGGTGTCACGGGCGCCTTGGGGATGAGTTCGTATGAATCATCATTGCAATCAAGGAAAAGGATGTGATCCTTCTTCGAAAGAACTTCGCAGCTTTGGTCGAGCTTGCCGCATGAAACACCGACATATCGGTTCTCTGCAGCCTTGGCGAGCTCAATGAGCTCACGGTCGCTGAGCTTGATCCCATTGAGGCCTGCGACAGCCTTCATAAACACTATGATCACGGCGGCGGAAGATGACAGTCCGCCGATAGGGAAGCTCCCTTCGATCACTCCCTTGAGACCGATGGGGAGGGGATGCTTGCCTTCGCTGATTACATCTGCGTTTGCTTTCTCGGCAAGCACTTTTTCTGCAAGCATCTTGACAGCACCGCGGCAGTGATCGGCCCAGTCACCTTTTGAATGATCACCGATATCGTCCTGCGTGAAGCGCACAGTTCCGTCAAAGTTCATCGACGCCAGTTCAAAAGAACCGTCCTCCGTAGCACTGTAGGCAAATCTGATGCCCATGTCTATGGCCAGTCCGTTTATATGACCGCCCTGATGATCTACATGCGCGCCAAGCGGGCTGATGCGGTACGGGCAGAAGTCTGTATGCTCCGGGACACTCCCAAAGAGTTGCTCAAATTTGTCTGTGCAGGTCATAGCGGTCGTCCTTTCGGTAGTATTGTGAAAATTATACTTTTTTCAAGTGAAAAACACAATGCCGTGGTGTGGCCCGCTGGGGGACGGGGGTTGTGGACCATTGAGGTGCATGGTCCACAACCCCCGTCCCCAAGTGGGCCACCCATGTTTCTACTTGTGACAACTTTCGGTAGATGATATAATTATTTTCACAAACCAGCGATGTACAAGCGTGCATCAAGCTCTGCTGCCGTGGTTGCTCCGGGGGTGGCAGGGTGTTATGAACAAAGCCCGGAGAACAGATAAGAGGAAACACATTACATGTTTATAAACAAACTAAACCAACTTTATAAGCCCCGCAGGCTTCTCTACTATACTGAGGCCACAGACGAAGAGATCAAGGCATTTTATGGAGAGACTGTTCCGGCGTGCGTAAAGAACTACTCGGGTGCGTTCGGAACATATGACTATCCGGGAGTCTTTTTCGTGACCGGTCTTGAACGCGAGGTTATCGGTATCGAGTTCCGCGAGGGAGATGATCGGATCGAGTATCCGAAGGACTTAAAGAGCATAGAACTTGAGGGCTCCTTCTTTTATTCGGTTGAGATCGATGAACCGATCGAGATGTCTCGCAGATCCATACAGGGCTTCTTTGAAAAGATTGCCGGTGATGATGATGCACACAGGAATTATACCGACCTTTCAATCAAGGACAGCGCCGAGACCGGCGTGATCGGTGTATTTACGGATTGCCGGAAGATCAGGATGCTTTATGAGTGGAAGATCTGCGCAGACAGAGCCGTGAATGTCATAAAGGATGATGTTTCTGCGTTCAATGCGGATACGCTTTATAAGACAGCTTTCTTTGACCCGATCACCGGCCATTACAACTGGAATCATCTTGTTTCGTTCCTTGAGATGCCCATGGATAAGGGGATCCGCGACTATGCATTTGCGCATTTTGATGTCAAGGAGTTCCGCGTTCTTAACGAGGTTTACGGACACATCGCGGCAAACAAGGTCCTTTGTAATATCGTGAAAGCCATGAACGAAGCCGATTTCGTTTATGCGAGCGCACGTTGTCACAATGACAATTTCGCTATGATGATAAAAGATATGACAGAGGAGGATACGATCCGGACGCTCCGTCAGTTTTTCGAGAAACTGTCTTATCTTGAAGAGGATCCCAACTATCGCGTTTATTACAGGTGCGGTGTGGTTCCTATGCAGCGCTCTGTCCTTTCGGGAAACCGTGTCGCCGATGCCGGAAAGATGGCGCAGGCACTCGGCACGAACAGGAGTGAGACGGACATCATCATATACACCGACAAAATGCATGATGACCTCTCGTGGAGCAATTACATCAAGGCGTACCTTGATACTGCGATCGCAAACGACGAATTCATGGTATACCTTCAACCCAAGATCAAGAGTTCGACAGGCGAGCTCGAGGGCGCCGAGGCTCTTATACGCTGGAACTACAGAAAGGTGGAGTTCCTTTCGCCGGCACGTTTTATCCCTTATTTTGAGAAGGACTGCTCGATAGGCAAGATCGATGATGTCGTGCTCAGAAAAGTCTGCCTCGCGCTGAAGAAGTGGAAGGAAGCCGGTAAGAAGCTCGTGCCTGTCTCCGTCAATCTCTCGAGAAGCAGGCTTTATACACGAAATCTTATAGAACATCTTTCATCGATCGTTGATGAATATGGTATCGATCACAGATACATCGACTTTGAGCTTACGGAAAGCGCTTCGTATGACAATAAGAAGCATCTGATAAACATGATGGAATGCCTCAGAGAAAGAGGTTTCAGTCTGTCGATGGATGATTTCGGAACGGGATACTCGTCGCTTTCCCTGCTCACGGAGCTGCCGTTTGATACGTTAAAGATTGACAAGAGCTTTGTTGACAAGGTTTCGGATGAGAACAAATCCGATGACGATATAACCGTTATCAGACATATCATCACTCTTGCAAACGAGCTCGGCCTTAAGTGTCTCGCCGAAGGTGCCGAGAGCAAGGACCAGGTCGACAAACTCGCAGAGCTCGGCTGTGATGTGATCCAGGGTTATTACTACAGCAAGCCGATACCGATCGCGGATTTTGAAGAGAAGTATGTGAGGTAGTATATAGATGGACCGGGGGGACGGGGGTTGTGGACCATGAAATGGTCCACAACCCCCGTCTCATTGGTTGAGGCAAAGCCGCAACCGTTTCCTTGCCAAAAGCTTCACTTGGATACCAAGTGTCACCGGTCCATCCTATTTTTTTGATGAAATCTGACGTGATTTATGGTATTTTCTATATGACCAAAGATTTGATTGTACTGCCTTGAAAGGAAAGCCAAATGTCATACATTGAATTTCAAAATGTACGAAAAGAATACAGAATGGGTGAGATGACCATCGAGGCGCTCAAAAACGCGACTTTTAATGTCGAGAAGGGCGAGATATGTGTCATCGTCGGGCCTTCGGGTGCCGGCAAGACGACGCTTCTCAATATCCTCGGCGGGATGGACACACTCACCTCGGGTAAGGTTGTGCTCGACGGCGTGGAGATCTCAAAGATGTCCGAGCAGCAGCTCACCCTCTACAGGCGCAACGACATCGGGTTCGTGTTCCAGTTCTACAACCTTGTGCAGAACCTGACGGCCCTTGAGAACGTCGAGCTGGCCGGACAGATCTGTAAGGATCCGCTTGACGCTTATGAGACACTCCGCGAGGTCGGCCTCGCAGGACGTACGGACAACTTCCCTTCGCAGCTTTCGGGCGGAGAGCAGCAACGTGTGGCGATCGCACGTGCGCTTGCCAAGAATCCGAAGCTTTTGCTGTGTGATGAACCTACCGGTGCTCTTGACTACGTGACCGGGAAAGCGATACTTTCACTGCTCGAGAAGACTGCACACGAACGCGGGATGACGGTCATCCTGATCACCCACAATCAGGCGCTCACAGACATGGCCGACAGAGTCATCCGCGTCAGAAGCGGTGAGACGATCTCAAATGTTGTAAATCATCATCCCGTTTCGGTAGACACCATAGAGTGGTGATGATTCAGAGTTGAGAGATTCTTGAGGTGATCCCCATGGAATCAGTCAACAGATTTAGCGATTGATAACATTAAAACGGGCAGATAAAAGACACAAGCAATAATGTGGCCCGACATGAAACAGAACAGTAAAGAGGAACAAACTTGAAGAAGAGAAGCGTTATGAGCGCCATGACAAAGACAGGCGTCAGAGTGATATTGAGCACGATCAGCAGGTATCTTGCGATCGCACTTATTATTGCGCTCGGATCCGGCTTTTTTACGGGCCTTAAGATCACAAACACCGCCATGATACAGACGCTCGACGAGTATCTCTGTCGAACGAACATGTACGACGCGAGGGTGATATCGCCCCTCGGCTGGGCCGAAGAGAACGTCACTGCGTTTGAAGGCCTCGAGGGCGTCAGGGACGCGGAAGGCTCGAAGAGTACCGATTTCCTCGCGCTGATCAATGACAATGAGACCGTTCTGAAGGCGATCAGCCTTCCGTCGGAGATAAACCATACGGAAATTGTCGAGGGCAGGATGCCCACGAAGGCTTACGAGTGCGTGATCGACAGCTACGAGCTCGGAGGCCTCGGGATCGGTGGCAAGATCATCATCGCCGACAGGAACGACGAGGAGACGATCGACAGGTTCGAATACAAGGAGTACGAGGTCGTCGGCTCGGTTCGTACACCGCTCTACATAAACTTTGAACGAGGCACCACTACTCTCGGGAACGGTTCGATCTCGGGGTTTGTCTACATCATGGAAAGCGGCCTCAAGATGGACCGCTACACCGACATCTACCTCACCTACAAGGAGTCCGGCTACGTCTACTCCGAGGAGTACGATAACGCGGTCGAGGGCATGCAGGAAAAAGTTGAGGATCTCGCGGCGGAAGAGGCCGGAAAAGGCACCGACGAGGTTTATAAGCTGATCGCAAAGGAGCTGGGAGTAGACCTTGATTCGCTCCCCGCGATGGCACTCCCGATGTTTAAAGAACAGGCCGACGAAGCCTTAAAGGAGGTCTCTAAAAACGTTTATGTCCTTGGACGCAAGGAAAACGTCGGATATTACTGCTTCCAAAACGACGCCGATATCGTGAACGGTATCGCTGCCGTTTTCCCGATATTCTTCTTCGCTGTTGCGGCGCTTGTGTGTCTTACGACCATGAACAGGATGGTCGTCGACGACCGCACCAAGATCGGAACACTCAAATCGCTCGGCTACGGCAAGGGCAGGATCATGGCGCATTACCTTGTTTATGCCGGAAGCGCGGCTATCCTCGGATGTGCCATCGGCGTGTTTGTGGGAAGTATCGTCTTCCCGAAGACGATCTGGATGGCATACTCGATCCTGTACAGTCTTTCGGAGATCACGATCGTATTCGATCCGCTTCTCATGTCGCTTTCGGGCGGTGGATATATTGTGCTCGTATTACTTGTTACTTTCCTTACGGCGCGTTCGGAACTTAAGGAAGCCGCAGCGGAGCTTATAAGACCCAAGGCCCCCGCACCCGGAAAGAGAGTATTGTTCGAAAGGATCGGCTTCATATGGAAGCACATGAAGTTCCTGCACAAGGTTTCGGTCCGCAACGTTTTCCGCTACAAAAAGAGGCTCTTTATGATGATCCTCGGTATCGGAGGATGTACGGCACTCCTTATCACCGGCTTCGGACTCAATGACTCGATCTCGCATATCGCCGACAGGCAGTTTAAGGAGATCACATTCTACGACTGCGGTGTCACATTTGCGGAGGACATGACCGATGCGCGCGGCGACTTCCTTGATGAGTGCGGCGACGTGATCGACAAGTGCACATTCCTCTACAGCAGACCCGCGTCCTGCACGACCGAACAGTCCACGGGCACAGTGACCCTGATCGCGGTTGACAGCTTCGACGAGCTTTCGGACATGGTCGATTTCCACAGTGATGGCGTGACACTCACTCCACCCGCCGAAGGGTCATGTTTCATCAGCAAGAATCTCTCGGATGCCTATGGGTTATTCGAGGGTAATCATATAAGCGTTAAGGTGGGCGACCGATATGATGTGGACCTCGATATCTCGGGTGTCTACGAGAATGTCATCTACAACTACATCTACACGACTACGGGGTCACTTTCTAAGTTCCTGCCCGAGGTTGAGCGGAAGGTTGCGTACCTGAATTTTAGGGAAGGAACCGACGTTTATGAGGCAGGATCGAAGGTTGCCTCATACGGCAAGACCGTCAGCATCTCGCTGACGGATGAGATGTTAAAGCGTGTCAATTCGATGCTCGACAGCATGAAGTACGTGGTTATGCTGGTCATCGGGTGCGCGGCGGCGCTTGATTTTATCGTGCTCTTTAACCTGACGAACATAAATATCCTCGAGAGGATCAGAGAAATAGCAACCATCAAAGTGCTTGGATTCAAGAACTTCGAGACGTCACAGTACGTATTCCGCGAGAACCTGATCATGACGCTGTGCGGCGCGGTAGTCGGGATACCGCTCGGGATCGCCTTGCACAACTTTGTCATGAGCAAGATAAAGATCGAGCTCATCGCGTTCGAATCGATCAGAACGCTCTTTACATACGGGATCTCGATCGTGCTCACATTTCTCTTTACTTTCCTTGTCAACCTCATGATGAGGAGAAGGCTCAGCCGTATCAATATGGCGGAAGCCCTGAAGAGTGTGGAGTGAGCCCAAAACGTCAATCGTCTGTGCGTGATTTACCGGGAAGAATGGTATCACTGTGTATGCGGGAAAAGGATAGTGCATAAATAGAGAAGGATGATCCCAAGAAGTGAGAAGAAGGATGCCGAACGAAAACCTATAATGACAGTGTATCCTTAAAAGGCAGTGATTTTGCCGCATAGGGTGAAATACAATGTAAAGGAAATGCTGAAAGCGTTTCCGGGATGTTGATATGGAAAACATGTACAGAGAGGAGAAAACGCTTTGAATACCGAATTATTCGATAAATATCTGGACAGCCTGGAGTCGCAGGGGATCCCTTCGATCGACGTCAGGATCAATAAGGACCATGAAGAAGTATACAGATACCTCAAGGGCTACGCCGATCCCGTTCATGATGTGAAGGTGGGGGACGACACGAGATACCTTGTTTTCTCGATGACGAAGATCCAGACGATGACAGCTCTAATGCAGCTTGTTGAGGCCGGGAAGATCTCGCTCGACGATGATGTCGCAAAGTATCTGCCCGCATATAAGAACCTTACGATGAAGACCGAGGACGGGGGAGTGGCTCCCTGCGGACCGATGCTCATAAAGCATCTGGTCTCGATGCAGTCGGGTCTTGATTATAACCTTGAGCGTCCCGGGATCGTTCGTGTCCTTAAGGAATTTGGGCAAAAAGCGACCACAAGACAGATCGTCGATTCGTTTGTCGAGACGCCTCTCGAATTTGCACCCGGAACGCATTTTCTCTACAGCTTAAGCCACGACGTTATCGCAGCAGTGATCGAGGTTGTTTCGGGGATGAGCTTCGGCGAATACCTTAAAGCAAACATTTGGGAACCGCTCGGTATGAAGAACACATACTTCGCCAAGCCCGTCAATAACGATGCCCTCATGGCCCGCCAGTATATCTGCAATGAACAGGGCAATATCGTTCCGATGGGTCCCGAGTGCTGCTACCAGCTTTCGGAGTGCTATGAAAGCGGCGGTGCGGGACTTATGAGTACGTCCTATGATTATTCGCTTCTTGCTGATGCACTTGCCTGCTTCGGTGTCGGAAAGAGCGGTAAGAGGATTCTTTCTGAGCAGAGCATAAATACCATAAGGACCAACCTTCTTGGTCCGGTAAGCCGTGAGGACATTAAGAATACCATGGGTCGCCTCGGCTACGGTTATGGCGTCGGCATGCAGATACTCCTTGAGCCCGAGCTCCTGGGATCACCTGCTAAGCCCGGTGTCTTCGGATGGGACGGCGCCGCAGGTGCCGCAACGATCATGTATCCCGAGGAGCATCTCTCACTCGTGTTTATGATCCACGTCAGAAACTACGGCTATTCCTATGGCACGATCCATCCCAAGATGAGAGATCTGTTGTTTGAATAATGGGAACGAGCAGCTCTGACCGGACCGGTGAATGTAAGAGAAGAGGGGAATCTGAAATGATAAAAGGCCAAAAAATGAGTAAAGGAAAGCTTGTTCTTACGCTCTTCCTCACGTTTCTTAAGATAGGAGCGTTCACCTTCGGCGGCGGTTACGCAATGATCGCGCTCCTCGAGGAAGAGTTTGTGGGCAGGCGGAAGTGGCTGACACATGAAGAGTTTATTGATATAATCGCTATCGGAGAATCGACTCCCGGGCCGATCGCCATAAACAGTGCAACGTTTATCGGTTACAGGCAGGCCGGGTTCTTTGGTTCGCTTGCCTCGACGCTTGGGGTGGTGCTCCCCTCGGTCATCATAATCACTGTGATCTCACTCTTCTTTGACAGGTTCATGCAGTTCAGGTACGTGCAGTACGCCTTTGAAGGCATCCGCGCGTGCGTCGTTTATCTGATCTTTTCGGCAGGCCTGAGAATGTTCAAAGGTCTCAAAAAGAAGCCGGTCACTTACGTGATCTTTGGCGCGGTGGCTGCTCTGTTCATAAGCTTTTATATCTTCGGGATCGGATTCTCATCGGTCATCTGTATCCTTGTGTGCGGATGTGTGGGACTTTTCATATATGCATTGACTTCATTAAAAAATAGGGAAGGAGGTGCCGAACAATGATCTACCTGCATCTTTTCCTCTCTTTCCTTAAGATCGGTGCCGTTTCCTTCGGAGGCGGCTACGGAATGATCTCACTCGTGCGGGAGACGGTCGTTTCAAACGGCTGGCTCACGGACACCCAGATGATGAACTTCATCGCCGTGTCGGAGTCGACACCCGGACCTATAGCCGTCAATATGGCTACTTTTGTCGGATTCTCACAGGGCGGAGTGCCCGGGGCGATCCTTGCGACTCTCGGTGTTATCCTGCCCGCATTCCTTATCATGCTCCTTATCGCTTCGGTCATGAGAACATTTATGAAGCGCAAAGGCGTTAATGCCTTCCTTGAGGGCGTCAGACCCGGCGTGGTCGCGCTTATCATGTCGACAGCTGTGACTATGGGACTTTCCACACTTTTCGGAGTGGGAGGGGAGAAGTTTGAGGTCAATATCCTCGGGCTGGTGATCATCGCTGTCGTGGCCGCGGTGGGTGTTCTCTACAAAAGGCTCCGTAAGAAAAAGATATCGCCGATACTTTTGATCGTTCTTTCGGCTATCATTTCACTGTGTGTAGATATCATCATTTACGGATGAGATATCGTAAAATACACCCGGGTTAAAAAATCACAAAACTATTCAAAAATCGCCGGTATCATGTAACGCGAAAAGAGTGCTCATGAAATGATTTTTTTCGCGAGATATTGATTATTGACGATTTTTTACTTGACTAAAATCTCAGTTCACTGTACAATAAGTACATTAAAAATACACAAAAAGCGAGGGGGGTTTTTTGTGAGTGATCAGTTAACGGGGTTGCAAAGCTACGATGAATTCGTACCAAAGCTTAAGAAGGCAGTCACTGACATGTCGGAAGAAGCTTCTATAGCTATTGTCTATTCGGACATCAAGCATTTCAAGTACTTTAACGATACCTACGGGTACAGGAGAGGAAACAAGCTGCTTGCGAGGATGTCCGAGATGTTTTCGTCCGGCGGAGAAGGTTTTCTCGGAGGCGCGAGAGTCGTGTCCGATAATATCGTCTGCGCCAGATTCTGCGCCGATGGCGACGAAAAGGTTTTCCTTGAAGAGATCAAAGCATCAATTTCATATATAGAGCAGATCCTTCGCAAAGAGTTCTCATGCGAGAGGATCCGTATGACGGCGGGCGTGTTCTTTATCGATGCGAAAGCAAAGGGGATCAATGTCGAAACAGCCATTTCGAATGCCAATCTCGCCCGTAAGCAGTCAAAGCTCGACGGAAGCGATTCGGTCACTCTTTTCCTCCCTGAGATGGCGTCAAAGATCGACAGTGAGCTTGAGATAATCTCCACTATTGACGAGGCTATCAAGAATCACGAGCTCGAAGCATACTACCAGCCCAAGATCGAGTCCGAAACCGGCAAGATCATCGGAGCCGAGGCTCTCGTCAGGTGGATCAAACCGAACGGGACCATGGTCTACCCCGACCAGTTCATTCCGATCCTTGAGAAGAGCAAGCAGATAATCTATGTTGATTATTATATATATAACGAAGTTTTCTCGTTCCTCAGGAACAGACTCGACAAAGGTGAGAGCGTTGTCCCGGTTTCAATGAACGTTTCGCGCCAGCACATGAAGGATCTCGAGATCATCGATTATGTGAGAGATCTGTGCGATACCTACAAAGTACCGCCGCAGTATCTCGAGTTTGAGCTTACCGAGACGATGTGCACCGAACGCACCGAGAGAGTCATGGAGTTCATCACGGCATTCCACGAGATGGGCATGAAGGTCTCCATGGACGACTTCGGATCGGGGTATTCGTCACTCAAGCTCCTTAGCCAGATACCGATTGATGTCATTAAGCTCGATCGCTGCTTCCTTCGCTCACGTGAGCTCGGGGACAGGGAGAAGATCATTATCACCAATATCGTGCATATGACCAAGGAACTTAAGATGCGGTCGCTGTGCGAGGGCGTGGAGACGAGTGATCAGAGTGTGTTCCTGGCCGGCATAGGATGTGATGAGCAGCAGGGGTACTATTACTCTAAACCTGTGAACATCGCGGATTTCAGGCAGCTGCTCGTATCCGGATGCGCGAGGTGAACTATTACGAATATGATAAAAAGCGTATAGAACATAGTGTTTTATATGCTTTTTTTATTTGTGTTCATCTTACGGCTGTGACTGCCGCGTCGTACTTTCCTTGAACGCGCTCTCGCTCCATTATTCGACGTAGCGGTACATAAGCGGCTAAAACACAGCCGCTAAGTACCGACGTCTCATATGGGTTCTCGGAAAGCAGACGGGCGCGTCACAGCCTATTCTGAAACAGCAGACGGAGAGCGTACAGCATATGTTTTTCGGACATTGCGGGTCTCTTCGCTTAGCGATTCACGAGTACGTTAGTACGAAGTGAGAGCTTAGCGAGGCTAGGGGAACCCGCAAATGTAGCGCGAGCGGTGCCGAAAAATATATGCTGTAGGCTAGGCCGGCTGCGGTTGTAGACTATCTATATCGCCGACTTCACACGACGTGGCAGTCACTGCCGTATGAGGATTATCCTAAACAGATTCTTTACACTTTCAATTCACATGCTCGTATTATATAATTATCGTAATAGTTCACCTGCGTGTTCGGGATGCGGGGAAACGGCATATATAGTGAAAGCGAGGCTCGGTATGATCAGTAACGGCATGATACTCATCGGAACTACGAAGGACGCAGGCGCGGACGTATCCATCCGCCCTTCGATGGCGAACAGGCACGGTCTTATTGCGGGTGCTACGGGTACCGGTAAAACCGTGACACTCAGGGTGCTCGCAGAATCGTTTTCGGCGCTGGGTGTTCCGGTGTTTATGGCGGATGCGAAGGGTGACCTTGCAAGCATGGTTGATGCCGGAGATGCCGAGAGTACGAAGGACAGGGCCGGAAAGATGGGACTCTATGAAAAGGGCTTTTCATACGGAGGGTATCCTGTGTGCTTCTGGGATGTCTACGGACAGACCGGTCTTCCTCTGCGCACGACTGTTTCCGAGATGGGTCCGGTTCTTCTCGCAAGGATCATGGATCTTAACGATACGCAGAGCGATATCTTAAACATAATCTTCAAGATCGCGGATGACGAGGGACTTCTTCTCATAGACTTAAAGGACCTTAAGGCGATGATCGGCTTCGTGGGAGAGAATGCGAAGGAACTGAGCTCGAAATACGGTAATATCGCTACGGCATCTCTCAACGCGATCACACGTGCGATCGTCTCGATCGAGTCTGAGGGAGGAGAGAGTTTCTTCGGAGAGCCTGCCCTCAATATCGCGGACTGGCTGCTTCCCGATGCGTCGGGCAAGGGAATAATAGAGCTTCTCGACTGCAGAAAGCTTATGCTTTCTCCGAGGATGTATTCGATGTTTATGCTGTGGCTCATGTCGGAGCTTTTTGAGACACTTCCCGAGGTAGGCGATCTTGAGAAACCCAGAATGGTATTCTTCTTTGATGAGGCACACATGCTCTTTGACGGAGCTCCGAAGGTGCTCCTTGAGAAGATCGAACAGGTAGTCAAGCTCATCAGATCAAAGGGCGTCGGGATCTACTTTATCACCCAGAATCCGAGAGATATCCCGGATGGAGTACTCGCTCAGCTCGGAAACAAGATCCAGCATGCGCTCCGTGCATATACACCGGCCGAGATGAAGGGTGTAAAGGCTGCGGCACAGTCATTCAGGGAGAACCCCGCTTTTGACACCATGAAGGTGCTCGGCGAGCTCGGAACGGGCGAGGCACTCGTATCGGTGCTTGATGAGAAGGGCATCCCCACTGTTGTGGAGCAGACAATGATCGCACCTCCTTCGAGCCGTCTCGGAACACTCGACGATGCGAAGAGGGATGAGATCACCAAGAGGTCGATGCTTTATCCCAGATACAATGATTTCTTTGACAGGGATTCGGCTTATGAGTTCCTCGAGAGACATAAGCAGGAGGTCGCAGCGGCGCAGGACGCAGAGGCAGCACAAGCACAGGCAAGTGACAGTACGGTATACAGAGGTGCGGCACCTGTTGCCACAGCTCAGGTAACCGGTAATTCGCTGCTTGAAGCGCAGGAGAGAGCAAGGCTCGAAAAGGAAGCTCTTAAGGCCAAGAGCCAGAGAAACAAAGCTGTCAGCAGAGCTACGGCAAGCGTAGCAAAGACCGTTACGGGAACCATCGGAAGGGAGCTCGGTAACACCGTCGGAAGTTCGCTCCTTGGCAGTGGCTTCGGAAAGAGGCTCGGCGGGAACGTCGGAGCTTCGATCGGGAGAAACCTTATCGGGATATTTACGGGCAGATGACCATAATTACCGGTCGTCACGGATAACTGAAGAACGGCGGGATCATAGAGGAGTCTGATAAATGTGGATCGGGGTAATGACCGCGCCGTTAACCGATACAAATAACATTCACGGAGAAATAAATGGACGAGAACAACAATCTTGAAGACCTTCAAAAGGCTTACGAAGCGGACAGGCAGCGCAAGGCCTCGAAGGAAGAAGAGCTGAAGGACGCGAAAGAGTACCTTGAGCTCCTTCTTAAGGAGGTCGAGGGCAAGGAAGCGGAGGCCGCTTCGCTCAGAGAGAGCCTCGCAGAGAGCAAGGAAAAGATCGATCAGCTGACCGTAGGGCCCAAGGCCAAGCAGAGCAGGCTTACACGCAGGGTCCTCCTTGTGCTGGCTATCGTGGAGCTGGTGTGCATCATCGGGCTGCTCGCTTACTTTGTGTTCATCAAGGAAAGCCCGTCTGCATCGGATCCCGACGAATCTGTGGTGGCCGGAGAGAACGCTGAGGATGCTCCGGGGGTCGTGAGTACTGTTCTGCCCGAAAAGAAGAAGTACAGGGAAAACCTTGAGGCGCTTGCTCCGACGATCATCGCCGGGAACTTTAAGTGCACCTGTGAGCAGAGGGACGGCCTCGAGTACCTTGTTTTTTCGGACGGCAAGATTTCAATCGGATATAAGAACGAGTATTATGCGGACGAAGTGGCGCTCCGGAACTGTGTCTTTGTTGAAAAGAACGGTCGCAGGTATCTCTTTACGGCTGAGTATGACCTGACCGGAGATCTTCTCCGACTTGTTCCTTCGATGACACGCATCGGAGAAAGCAGATATCTTGTATTTACGGGGGCGCCCGCTGCGGGCAGCGGAATCCCTTCCATGCTCCGTATCTTTGATTGCGACGGGTTTAAGCTTTATGAGAGCGATCACCTTGAGAAACTCCTGCTCGGACTCTTTGATTTCGAGTACAGCGAAGAACAGGAGGAGGAAGAGCAGTATGTTGTCCTGTCGGCTCAGACGTCGAAGGCAAGGTACCGCTATAAGCTTGACAGTGCGGAGTATGATCAGATGGTCTACTTTGAGAGACATATCCCGGATGTATATGCCGACTTTACATACGAGATCGCGGAAGACGGGATCCACTGGTCGACACTTGTTAAGCTCTATGACAAATATGTTCTCGGAACTCTTGAGGGATCGTTCGGACCTTCCGGCAACGAGATAGGGATCACGGATGCGAAGTACGCTTCGTTCATACAGAAAGAATATGCGGATCCCGCAGGAAACGGTCTCATCATTCCTCGCGAAAATGTTCCGGACCGCTATTATACGATCTACTGGGATGAGGGAGAGAGATTCCTTGTTGAGATAGACGAGTCGCTTAAGATGGTGCCGTACGACTTCTCAAGGCTTAACACCGACGACCCCGACAACTTTGTTTATTATGACGGTGACGGGCAGGAGATCTCGATACGAGGTATAGACGTTTCGAAGTTCCAGGGCAGCATCAACTGGAAGAAGGTTGCGGCTGCGGGAGTGAAATTCGCCATCATACGACTTGGCTACAGAGGTATGAACGAGGGAACACTTGAGATTGACAATTATTACAGAGCAAATATCGAAGGCGCCACTGCGAACGGGATCAAGGTCGGAGTTTACTTCTTCTCGGAAGCGATCACTACAGAAGAAGCTGTTGAAGAAGCCGAGTATGTTCTGAAGAACATCAAGAGCTACAACGTCACATATCCGATCGTTTTCGATACGGAAAAGGTGACCACTTTTGATGCGAGAGCCAACAATCTTTCCATGGCGGAGAGGACAGACATCTGTATCGCGTTCTGTGACAGGATCAGAGAAGCCGGCTACACACCGATGATCTACGCCAACACGCGTTACATGCTGACCGGCATCGACCTTTCGAGACTTGAGGATATCGAGAAGTGGTTCGCCGTTTACTCGAAAGACATCAAATTCCCGTATGAGTTTGGAATACTGCAGTATTCCGAGTCGGGGAAGATAGACGGTATCGGCAGTAATGTGGATCTCGATATCGCTTTTAAAGATTATTCGGAGAAATAAATGAGAGATATATGAAATCACACGATAAAGAATCACAATATAAAATGATGACCGAAACGAGTCCGGCTCGTCTGGTACTGAAGCTCGGTCTACCCACCACCATAAGCATGCTTGTCACCACTATCTACAACATGGCCGACACATACTTTGTGAGCAGTCTCGGCACAAGCCAGAGCGGTGCGATCGGTATCGTGTTTGGACTTATGGCGATCATACAGGCGGTAGGATTTACGTACGGTCATGGTGCGGGCAGTAATATAGGCCGACTTCTCGGTGCGGGCAGCACAAAAGAAGCAGGTAATTACGCATCGTCAAGCGTGTTTTTCGGGCTGATCACGGGATTTGTGATCTCGGTAGCCGGTCTTTCTCTTCATACGCCTCTCATGAACCTGCTCGGAAGTACGGAAACCATTCTTCCTTATGCAATAGAATACAGTTTTTATATTCTTCTGGCCGCACCGGTCATGGTTCTTTGTTGTATTCTCAACAACATACTCCGTTACGAAGGCAAAGCAACATTTGCAATGTTCGGCCTTGTTTCGGGCGGTCTTTTAAACATACTCGGTGATTTTCTGCTGATAAAAGTGTTTGACATGGGAGTCCCCGGTGCGGGAATCTCCACTGCAGTTTCCCAGTGTGTTTCGGCTGTGATCCTAATTGTTCCTTTTTTTGCCGGGGAAACTCAGTCGAAACTTTCAATCAAGAATGTGTTCAGAAAGAACAGAGAAGACTCGGCTTCGACAAGACGGTTTTCGGCACCCGATGCTTTGGTCATTGGAAGCATCCTCGCTATTGGCCTTCCCAGTCTTATGAGACAGGGCCTCGGAAGTATTTCCACGATGATCCTCAATGCGTCGGCCAATCCCTTCGGTGACGCCGCTATCGCTGGTATGTCGATCGCATCTAAGGTTGTCAACTTTATCTTCTGTGTCGGGCTCGGGATCGGTCAGGGCTTCCAGCCCGTCGCGGGTTTTAACTACGGAGCCCGAAAGTACAGCAGGGTTAAAAGCGCTTACCGCTTTACCATGATCCTCGGCATGATCTTGCTCGGGACCATAGGACTTGTGGGTTGCCTGTTCGCAGAGCCCATCATTTCTTTATTCAGAGACGATCCGGACGTTATCGCAGTCGGTGTTCCGGCTTTAATATACCAGGCGGGCGTTATCTTTTTGATGCCTATCCAGGTCACAACCAACATGCTGTTTCAGAGCACCGGAAAGAGCGTGCGTGCCACGCTTCTTTCTGCCACAAGGAGCGGACTCTTCTTTATTCCCACAATTCTGATCTTAAGCCGCGTTATGGGACTTGCGGGAATCGAGTGCTCGCAGGCGATCGCCGATGTTCTCGCTTCTCTTATGGCGATACCGTTCGCAGTGAACTTTTTACGTTCACTGCCGAAGGATGGCTGACTCTTTTGAGATCAATAATGAAAGAAGAGGGGAAACATGCATAAGATTATAAAGATATTACCTGTTATTTTCGCCATGATAGTATTTGTATCCTCATGTGAGGTATCAGATCAAGACTCTGCTGCAATAAACATGAAAAAAGAATCTGATTCCGTATATTTGGAA
>JAEEQC010000034.1 GCA_016285135.1 Lachnospiraceae bacterium | reverse complement strand
ATGGGTGTGCGCTGGTACTTGCCGCCGAAAGGCATGAGAACCGTGCCTGCGCCGATAGTTGAGTCGAATCTTTCGGAAAGACCCTGCTTCGAGCAGACATTGAGGTCACCCACGAGAGCGGAAAGACGCTCTTTGACGGTAGCATATTTTGTCTTGTTGTAGGGCTCGGGGAACTCTGTTACGGTTCCGGGAAGAACGGCTGTCGTGTGCTTTGTGGCACCGTTCGAATCAAGGAATTCTCTCGAGATATCAACGATCATCTTGCCGTTCCAGGTCATGCGCAGACGCCCGGAATCGCTGACTGTCGCAACGGGAGTAGCTTCAAGGTTCTCCTTTGCGCAGAGTGCGAGGAATTCGTCCATGTCCTTAGCTTCGACAACGACTGCCATACGCTCCTGTGATTCGGAGATGGCAAGCTCTGTGCCGTCGAGACCTGCATATTTCTTCTTTACAAGATCAAGATTGATGTCAAGTCCGGGAGAAAGCTCGCCGATAGCCACGGAAACTCCGCCCGCACCGAAGTCGTTACAACGCTTGATGAGCTTCGAAGCGCGCTCGTTGCGGAAAAGACGCTGGAGTTTACGCTCCTGGGGAGCATTACCCTTCTGAACCTCGGCTCCGCATGTTGTGAGCGAAGAAGAGGTGTGTGATTTTGAAGAACCGGTTGCTCCGCCGCAGCCGTCACGTCCTGTACGTCCGCCCAGAAGTATGATGCGGTCGCCCTTAACGGGGACTTCACGTCTGACGTTTTCTGCGGGAGCGGCAGCGATAACGGCACCGATCTCCATACGCTTTGCAGCGTAGCCGGGGTGATAGATCTCGTCAACGATACCTGTCGCAAGACCGATCTGGTTGCCGTAGGAGCTGTAGCCCTGTGCTGCTGTATATGTGAGCTTCTTCTGGGGAAGCTTTCCGGGGATAGTATCCTTAAGAGGCTTTAGGGGATCTGCGGCACCTGTAACACGCATAGCGCCGTAGACATACGAACGACCCGAAAGGGGATCGCGGATAGCACCGCCGATACATGTTGCGGCACCACCGAAAGGCTCGATCTCGGTGGGATGGTTATGTGTCTCGTTTTTGAAGAGGAGAAGCCAGTCCTCGTCCTTTCCGTCAACATTTACCTTGATCTTAACGGTACAAGCGTTGATCTCTTCCGACTCATCGAGACGGGGAAGCTTGCCCACGGACTTAAGGTACCTGCAGCCGATGGTGGCGAGGTCCATAAGCGTTATGGGCTTTCCTGTGCGGCCGAGCTCCTCGCGGAGACGGAGATATTCCTTATAAGTATCTGCAAGCTGGGGATCAGTTACATCGACATCATCGATGGATGTCAGGAATGTAGTGTGTCTGCAGTGATCCGACCAGTATGTATCGAGTACGCGCACCTCTGTGAGAGTGGGATCGCGGTGCTCGCTCTTAAAGTAGTCCTGAAGGAATGAGATGTCGTCGATGTCCATCGCAAGACCGTAGTCAGCGATAAACTTCTTAAGACCCTCGCGGTCCAGCGAAATGAATCCTGTGAGAGTGGGAACTTCTGTGGGGATGTCGTAGTTCTGGGCAAGTGTTTCGGGCTTGTCCTGAGAAGCTTCTCTGGCCTCGACGGGGTTGATCACGTGCTTCTTGATGGCAGCAAGCTCGGAATCACTGATGCTTCCATATAAAAGGTAGATTTTGGCTGTCCTGATAACGGGACTTTCTTTCTGGGAAATAAGTGAAATACACTGCGCTGCGGAATCCGCACGCTGATCGAACTGACCGGGAAGATACTCAACCGCGAAGCAGTAAGGAGTGTCGGGGTTGAGCTCCGAATATGTGTTGTCAACGGGGGGCTCTGAGAAAACCGTCCCGCAGCTGTATTTGAACAGCTCTTCATCTATGCCTTCCGCATCATACCTGTTAAGGATGCGGACACGGGTAATCCCCGGAATTCCGAGATAAGAATTGATATCCGAAAGTAAAGCCTGAGCCTCAAGATCCTGACCGGTCTTTTTCTCAACGAATACTCTGTAAACCATGATTGTCCTCCTATATATAATGAACAGATCCGAGCGGATCGGGAAGTCACCAATAGATGAAATTTCATCTATTAAAGCACAAAAAACCACAAAAAGCAATAGTGGTTTTTTGATTATGAAGCTGATTTTATTTGAGCGCCTCGAGCGCACGTGCACCTATGTCGTTACGATAGTAGCCTTCGTCGAAGCTGACCTTCTTTGTGAGGTCGTATGCCTTTTCGATCGCACCGCGAAGAGTGTCTGCCACGGCTGTGATACCGAGGACTCTTCCGCCGTTTGAAAGGAGGTTGCCGTTCTCGTCCTGCTTAGCGCCCGCAACAAAGATCTCGCAGTCCGGACCGCACTCGGGAAGGGTGATGGGGTAGCCCTTGCCGTACTTCTCGGGGTAGCCCTTTGTTGCGTAGATAACGCAGCAAGCGCTCTTGTTGCTGAAACGAACATCAAGATCGGCAAGTGTGCCGTTGGTCGTAGCGAGCATGATCTCGAAAAGATCCGACTCGAGAAGGGGAAGAACAACCTGTGTCTCGGGATCGCCGAAGCGGCAGTTGTACTCGATAACCTTGGGTCCCTTCGGTGTCAGCATAAGTCCGAAGTAGAGGCAACCCCTGAAGGTTCTGCCTTCCTTCTTAAGACCCTCGATCGTGGGGATGAAGATCTTCTCCATGCAGATGTCCGCAAGCGTCTGTGTGTAGTAAGGGTTGGGAGCGACCGTGCCCATGCCGCCCGTGTTGAGGCCCTCGTCGTTGTCGTGCGCACGCTTATGGTCCATCGAGGAGATCATCGGAACCACAACATTGCCGTCAGTGAACGAAAGAACAGTTACCTCGGGGCCGGTCAGGAATTCTTCGATGACGATCTTCGAACCGCTCTCGCCGAACTTCTTGTCGCTCATCATGGCCTTTACGGCACCGATGGCTTCGTCGCGGCTCTGTGCTATGATAACGCCCTTTCCGAGAGCGAGGCCGTCGGCCTTGATGACCATCGGGTAGGAGTCGATCTTCTTAATATATGCGACAGCATCCTCTTCCTTGTCGAAAGACTCGTAAAGCGCTGTGGGGATGCCGTACTTCTTCATGAAGTCTTTTGAGAAGCACTTGCTGCCCTCGATGATGGCTGCCTTACTGTCGGGCCCGAAGCAGGGGATGCCCACTGCATTGAGAGCGTCGACCATTCCGAGAACGAGCGGATCGTCGGGGATAACGAGCGCGTAGTCCACGCCGTGACCCTTGCAGAACTCGCAAACGCCTTCCTTGTCGGTAGCGGAAACGTTGACTGTATATGCGTCACGCGCGATACCGCCGTTGCCGGGAAGTACGTAGATCTCTTTGATGAGCGGGCTCTTTTTGATCGCTTTTACGATCGCATGCTCACGTCCGCCCGAGCCGATCACTGCTACTGTATACTGTTTGTCGGACATTTATATGTTCCTCCTCTTAAACGGCGTTTTGACGCCGCTCTTTCTTCGCCCGCCACTTTTAGGTATGGGCGTTTTGTTTGATAAATCTGTCTGTGTTTCATGTGCGCCTCCCGGGGGAAGCGAGTCTTTGAAAGGCGCGTTTGACGCCTATGTTACCCTTCGCAGAGTTTCCCGGCTACGAGCTCAACCGCGCGGGGAAGAAGTACCCATTCGGCCTGCTCCATGACGCGCTTTTGAAGCGTCTCGGGAGTGTCACCTTCTTCAACGTCGACCGCCTTCTGAAGGATGATCTTTCCGCCGTCGGTGATCTCGTTAACGAAATGCACCGTGGCGCCCGTGACCTTCACGCCGTATTTGAGCGCTTCCTCGTGAACCTTAAGTCCGTAGAAGCCGTCGCCGCAGAATGACGGGATGAGCGAGGGGTGAATGTTTATGATCCTCTCGGGATATCTCTTCACAAAGTCCTCGGAGAGAACCGAAAGGAAGCCGGCGAGCACGATGAGGTCGATCTCTTCCTGCTCAAGCATCTTGATGATCTCTTTCTCGTAGGCCTCGCGTGAATCGAAGGTCTTGCGGGGAACGGCAACTGCCTCTATGCCTGCGTTCTTTGCTCGCTCGAGTGCGTACACGCCTTCCTTGCTGGAGATCACGAGCTTCAGGTCCGCGTGGGGCATCTTTCCTGCGGCTGCCGCGTCGATAAGTGCCTGGAGATTGGTGCCGCCGCCCGAAACGAAGACGGCGATCTTAGCCTTTTTTCCTTGTTGGTCTGAAGAGAAATCGGGGTTATCCATATTTTTCCTTTCTTATTAGATCCGGGCTGCTTACATCGTAACGCCTTCGCCCGGTACGAGAGTTCCGATAACATATGCGTCTTCGCCGCTTGCCTTGAGGCTGCTGACAGCAGCATCGACCTGATCGGGGCTGACAACAACAGTCATGCCGACGCCCATGTTGTAGGTGTTGAACATGTCGCGCTCGGGAATGTTGCCTTCCTTCATAAGAAGCTCAAAGATCGGAAGGACTTTAACGGCCGACTTGTCGACCTTGACGCCGAGCCCCTTCTTGATGCTGCGGGGAATGTTCTCGTAGAAGCCTCCGCCGGTGATGTGCGAAATGCCCTTGACCGTAACCTTCTCAAGAAGAGAAAGGATAGGCTTCACGTAGATCTTGGTGGGGGTGAGGAGCGTCTCGCCGAGTGACTTTCCGCCGAGAGCCTCAAGGGGTGTCTTTATATCGCGGTTCTCGATGTCGAAAACCTTGCGAACGAGAGAGAAGCCGTTGGAGTGAACACCGCTCGAAGCGATACCGATCACAACGTCGCCTTCTTTCTGGGTATCGGGATTGATAACCTTGCTACGGTCAACTACACCTGTAGAAAAACCTGCAAGATCGTACTCGTCTTCGGGATAGAAGCCGGGCATCTCTGCCGTCTCGCCGCCGATAAGCGCGCAGCCGGCCTGAACACATCCGTCGGCAACACCTTTTACGATGTCAGCGATCTTCTCGGGGAAGTTCTTTCCGCATGCGATGTAATCGAGGAAGAACATGGGTCTTGCGCCACAGCAGATGATGTCGTTAACGCACATGGCCACGCAGTCGATGCCGACCGTATCATGCTTGTCCATAAGGAAGGCGATCCTGAGCTTTGTGCCGACGCCGTCTGTTCCGCTGACGAGGACGGGGTCCTTGATACCTGTGAGGTCGGGAGCGAGGAGACCGCCGAAGCCTCCTATGCTGCATGATGACTCGGGTGTCTGTGTGCGGGCAACGTGCTCCTTCATGAGCTCAACGGACTTGTAACCTGCCGTGATGTCTACGCCTGCTGCTTTGTAGCTTTCGCTGAAACTGTTCATTTCGGCTCCTTTCTTAGCGCTCTATCTTTTTGTCGAACTTGCTCTCGTAGGGAACAGGTGCGTCGGTGGGGTACTTGCCGGTGAAGCATGCGTCGCAGAATGTCGAGCAATTGCAGTTTGCCGCGAGCTTAGCGACTGCGTCGAGGCTGAGGAATCCTACCGAATCGGCACCGATCTCCTTGCAGATCTCCTCGGTGGTGTGTGTATATGCAATGAGGTGCTCTCTGCTCGGGATGTCCGTACCGTAGTAGCAAGTGTAGAGGAACTTGGGAGCGGTGACTCTCATGTGAACCTCTGTAGCGCCTGCCTCGCGGACAAGTCTTACGATACGCTCCGATGTGGTACCGCGGACGATGGAGTCGTCGATAAGAACGACACGCTTGCCCTTGACAACGGAAGAGATGGGGTTGAGCTTGATCTTAACCTTGTCCTCACGCGACTTCTGGCCGGGGCTGATGAATGTTCTTGCGATATAACGGTTCTTGATGAAGCCGATCTCGTAAGGGATGCCTGACTGCTTGGAGTATCCGATCGCAGCGTCGAGACCCGAATCGGGAACGCCGATAACGATGTCGGCCTGGATGGGATTCTCGAGAGCGAGGAACGAGCCTGCTCTTACGCGAGCCTCATGCACGGAGCTGTTCTCGATAACCGAATCGGGACGTGCAAAGTAGATGTATTCGAAAACGCAGAGCGCGGGGTCGCACTTTCTGCAGTGATCCTCAATGGACTTAACGCCGTTTTGATCAAAGATCATGATCTCGCCGGGGAGAAGCTCGCGGATGAGCTTTGCGCCCACGATATCAAGAGCGCAGCTCTCGGAAGCGACGATATACTGGCCGTCGGGAGTCTGACCGTAGCAGAGGGGCTTCATGCCGTGCTCGTCACGGACGGCGATCATCTTTGAAGGGGACATGAGTACGAAGGAGTACGCACCCTTGAGGTGATCCATGGCCTTGTTGACTGCCTCTTCCGTCGAGGAGCTCTTGAGTCTCTCGCGCGTGATGACGGTGAGGATGATCTCTGCGTCTGAAGTTGTATGGAAGATAGAGCCTTCGAGCTCGAGTTCTTTCCTTAAGGGGCCGTAGTTGATAAGGCTGCCGTTGTTTGAGATGGCAAGACGGCCTTTAACGTGGTTGACAACAAGAGGCTGCGCGTTTGCGCGGTCCTTGTCGCCGGTAGCGCCGTAGCGAACGTGGCCGATCGCCATGTCGCCCTCTCCGAGTGAGTCGAGACGCTCATGTGTGAAGACGTCGTTAGCGATGCCGTTGTCGGCATACGATGTAAAAACCCCGCAGTCGTTCACGCAGATACCGCAGCTTTCCTGTCCGCGGTGCTGGAGAGCGAAGAGACCGTAATAAGCGGTCGCTGCGAGATTCTCTTTCTTTCCGGAATAGACGCCGAAGACGCCACATTCTTCATGAAGATTACCCATAACAGATTCCTCTTTTCTTTTAATGCATATGTGATCCGGGACCCGCTCCCGGAAACTGTTCTTTATTAATAGTGTATGGATCTGTCCTGCCGGCCGGAGTCACGCAGCATCCGTGATCCCGAAAAAGACAGATCGGGCCGTGGTTACTGCATCGAAGAGATCTCTTTATCTGCCTCGAGAACAGCAGCGCTGTCAGCGGCGCGCTTGTCGGCAAGCTTCTTTGCGAGGGCCTCATCACCTACGGCGATGATCTCGCATGCGAGAAGAGCAGCGTTTGTCGAGCCGTCGATACCTACGCATGCAACGGGGATACCTGAGGGCATCTGTACCGTGGAAAGGAGAGCGTCAAGTCCGCCGAGACCCGAAGCGTCAACAGGGATCCCGATAACGGGGAGAGTGGTGTTGGCTGCGATGGCACCCGCAAGATGAGCGGCCTTGCCTGCAGCGGCGATCAGAACACCGAATCCGTTTGCGCGTGCATTCTTCGAAAAGTTCGAAGCAGCCTCGGGAGTTCTGTGCGCGGAAAAAACATGTACCTCAAAAGGTACATCAAACTTCTTAAATGTGTCGATCGCTCCCGTAAGCTTGGGAAGATCGTTTTTGCTACCCATGATGATGGCGGCTTTTTTCATGATTTTCTCCTCTGCCCGCACCTTTGGCGGATGATCGGGCTTCCTATAATATAGATGAAAGACTAAGAGTTGATCGTGCAACTTGTTGGATTGGAAAATATTGGAAAAACTTACCAATTCACACCCCTAAAAAGGGGAACAAATGCATAATATCACGCGCTGTCGGCGATGTCAACAGCGAAAAATTGACAAATTCTGGAAATAATGATAGTCTAGTACGTGAAATGACGAATTACGAGCCGATATTTTGTTACTTTCATCACTTTATAACAGTATGCAGGAGGTTTATAATCATGAGAAGTACAGGGATCGTCAGAAAGCTTGATGACCTCGGAAGGATCACCCTTCCTATGGAACTGAGAAGAACTCTCGGTTTCGACGACAGAGAATCGCTCGAGATATTTGTTGATGACGACAGGGTCGTGCTTGCAAAGTACGAGCCGACGGACATCTTCAGCGGGCAAAAGGATGACCTTATCGATTTCTGCGGTAAGAAGGTCTCGAGAGCGTCCATTCGTCAGCTGGCAAAGCTTGCGGGGCTTATAGACTGATGAAACGACAATGCCCGTTTCGCACAGCCTCGCCTGAGAAATCCGAACGAGTCATCGGAAGACAGTTTACATAAGGAAGGTAAGAATAAGCGGCGGTTCGGAACCGCTGTGTTATATAAGGAGGAGTTATGTTAAGGATTGAACATTTAACAAAAATCTACGGAAACAAAAAGGCGGTAGACGATCTTTCTCTTCATATCAATAAAGGAGAGATCTACGGCTTCATCGGTCACAACGGAGCGGGCAAGACCACGACCATCAAGTCCTGCTGCGGGATCCTTCGCTTTGAGGAAGGAGAGATCTTTGTGGACGGTCATTCGGTAAAGGCCGATCCTATTGAAGTCAAGAAAAGGATCGCATACATTCCGGACAACCCCGATCTCTACGATTATATGACAGGTATCAAGTACCTGAATTTCATTTCCGATGTCTTCAAGGTGGGACGCGAGGAGAGACAGGAAAGGATCCATGAATACGCAAAACAGTTCGGTCTTTTTGACGATCTCGGAGCCCAGATTTCTACCTATTCACACGGCATGAAGCAGAAGCTCGCCGTGATCTCGGCGCTCATTCATGATCCCAAGCTCATCATCATGGACGAGCCTTTTGTAGGTCTCGATCCCTCGGCGGCACATCTTCTTAAGGAAATAATGCGCAAGATCTGTGACAACGGCGGTGCCATCTTCTTTTCCACACACGTCCTTGAAGTTGCCGAGAAGCTCTGCGACAAGGTTGCCATCATCAAAAACGGAAAACTCATCCGCTCCGGAACGATGGAAGAGGTTAAGGGAGATGAGTCTCTCGAGGATGTCTTCCTTGAACTTGCAAATGACAATCAGTAAGGAGGAGATGTTTTTATGCTGGGAACACTTCTGAAAAAAGAGCTTTCCGGACTCGGAAATACGCTCGCGAATTCCGGCAAAAACGCCGGAAGACGAAAAAACGGAATCGGAACCAAGCTCCTTCTGGGTTTTGTTCTGATATACCTGGTTGGTTTCATGGGATTCCTTTTCTATAATCTTGCGGAGGCATTCTGCGAACCTTTTGCTGCGCTCGGAATAGAATGGGCCTACTTTGCGATCATGGGAGTGATGTCGCTTACATTTTGTATCATAGGCGGTGCGATGACTGCCTACTCCACGATCTATAAGGCTAAAGACAACGAATTCCTTTTGTCGCTGCCTATACGTCCTTCGTTGATCCTTTCGACGAGAGTACTCATATGCTACACGGTTGACTTTGTTATCAATCTGGTCATCACGCTTATGGCATTTGCGGTATATGAGATCCATTTCTCATTGACATTCGCCATGATAGTCGGCGGGATCGTGATATTGTTTATTTTCCCTCTTCTGGGACTCGTGTTATCCTTGCTTCTCGGTTGGCTTATCGGGGTTGCGACCTCGAAGGTTCCCGAGGAAAAGAAGAGCTATGTGTCTCTTGCGTTCGTATTCCTTTTCCTGATCGGATACTTTGTTTTATACAGCAAGATGATGGACATCATGGAGATCATAGTAAATTCAAAGGACGCGGTTGCCGGATTCCTCGAGAAGTATATCAAACCCGTCTTTTGGATGGGTGAGGCAGCAACTGGAGACTGGATCTCGATCCTTCTTCTGACTGTTGTTTCGATCGCGGCTTTTGCTATTGTTTACATGATCCTGTCCTCATCGTTCATTAAAGTCATCACAACTACCAAGGGAAGAAAGAGGGTTAAGTATAAGGAAACTCAGCTCAAGACCTCGGATTCGAACAGTGCGCTCCTTGGACGTGAATTCCTTCACTTCAGAAGAAATACCACGATCATGGTAAACTTTGGGCTCAGCCTGCTCCTGCTTGCGATAATGGGAGTGGCATTGATCGTACTCAGCGGAAAGGCTTCGGAGGTCGTAGGAATGATGGGGCTCGAGAATACCGATATCCTGATGCTCGCGGGACTTGGGATCTTGCTCTATATCCTCAGTATGTGCCCGATCACAGCGCCCTCGATCTCACTTGAGGCATCGACTCTCTGGCTTATCAGGAGCCTTCCGATCCCGACACGCGATATTCTGTCAGCCAAGCTGAAAGAGCACCTTTACCTTACGATCCCCGCATCGATGATCGGTATGGCCGGTATCATCGTTGTTGCGAAGCCTTCGGTTCTGATCGCCGTACTGAGCGTACTCTGTGTGATCGTTTACAACTTTTTTATGGCCACATGGGGATTAAGACTGAACATCATCAAGCCCTCCTTCAACTGGACCAATGAGGCTGCGGCTGTTAAAAGGAGTGCGTCTGTTACGATCTGTATGCTCGGATCGATGGGTATCGTTATGACTCTGGTCGTCATTTACGCAATCTTCGGCGAGCGTATCCCGGCCGAGATCTTTATCGGCGCGGTTACAGTCATTTTCGCTCTGATCGCGTTCGTTAATTACAGATGGATACTTACAAAAGGTATCGATAAATTTGAGAGTTTATGATATAACAATAGTGTACTCATACCCAGAGGAGTTGCTTTCGCGGAGACCGGGTGAAGAGCCCGGTAAAGCACAGTGGGTAAAATAAGAAAGGATTTGAAAGGAGAAAACTATGAACGAAGATGTTCAAAAAAACAAAGGATTTGCGATCCTTGCTTATCTTTCATGGCTTTTGCTTATTCCTCTTTTTTGCGCGAAGGATTCGAAGTTTGCAAGATTCCATGTAGGACAGGGTATTACGCTTGCTATCTTCTGGGCGTGCTGGTGGGTTATTGAGATTATTGTGGGAGCGGTTACCGGTTGGATCCCCGTACTCGGACAGATCATCGGTGTACTTGCTGCACTTCCCAACCTTTTCTTCCTGGCGTTTGCCATCGTCGGTATCATCAATGCCGCTAACGGAGAAGAAAAGCCTCTTCCCATCTTCGGAAAGATCACGATCATCAAGATCTGAAAAGCAGAGAATCAACAATCCCCCGTTTGTATGGACTACAGACGGGGGATTTTGTGTTATAACGCTTATGCTTCAGGATCATGATCGCCTTCAAGGCAGGCCCGGTATACTTCCTGCTTGGGAACTCCGCGGTCTTTTGCGACGGCCTTCATGGCTTCTTTTTTGTCCATCCCTTTTGAAAGGTAGAGCTCCATGTGTTCAGGGATCGAAAGCTCCTGCCATTTTGCACGCTCGTTCTCGACCAGCAGGCTTTCGTCCGCGCCTTCAAGCACCAGGACACACTCGCCTTTCGGGGGAGTTGCTTCGTAGAAAGTGACCGCCTCGCTGAGAGTTGTCCTCAAAACAGTCTCGTGGACTTTTGTGAGTTCGCGGCAGACCGAGATCTTACGGTTGCCGAAGGCTTCAAGAAGATCCTTAAGCGTGGCGGTAAGGTGATGGGGTGCCTCGTAGAGGATCAAAGTCCGGGTCTCTGCCCGCAGTTTTTCAAGGAGCGCCCTGCGCTCTTTTTTTGTCCCCGGAAGAAAGCCTTCGAAACAGAAGCGTCCCGTGGAAAGCCCTGAAAGAGCAAGAGCGGTGACGGCCGCACATGCCCCCGGGAGGACCGTCACGGTGATCCCGTTTTCCGTAGCGATGCGGGCGAGCTCTTCGCCGGGGTCGGAAACGCATGGCATACCGGCGTCCGTTATAAGAGCGATGCTCTGTCCTTCAAGGAGTTTGTTCACAAGAGTCTCGGCCTTGTCGTAGCGGTTGTTTTTGTGATAGCTCGTGATCGGCGTGTGTATATCAAAGTGCGTCAGCAGCTTCATGCTGTTGCGTGTGTCCTCGGCCGCGATAAGATCGACCTCCTTGAGAGTCCTGATGACCCTCAGGGTGATGTCTTCGAGATTGCCTATGGGCGTTGCGCACAGATAGAGTGTTCCGGGTTCCATACTGGATGATCCTTTCTGTTCTGACTGACTCATGTGGGTTTGTCCTCCGGGTTTTTCGGGGACGGAGCGGTGGCAGGTGGCTTGACCCGACCTGCTCAGAAGCGGTAGTCGCGGCGTACCTCGTCCGTAAATACGCCTTCACGCTCATATATTATAAGTGGAGCGTCCACGTCCATGCCGGGTCTGCCGCCGCGCACGCTTTCTATGAGCACCATGGAGGGCTCGCGGTCAACATAGGAATGAACGAATCGAAGACCTTTCGGTTCGAGTTTATATTCTTTGAGCGCTTCCATGATCTCGGGAAGCCTGAAAGGCCTGTGCACCATGTAGAACCGTCCGCCGGGACGAACGAGAGCAGCGGCCGCAGCGACAAACTCCTTAAGAGTACAGAGAACTTCGTGACGTGCGATCGCTTTTGCTTCGTTTGGATTCTTGAGCGCGTGAAGGTCGGTCATATAAGGCGGGTTGCCGGTGATGACATCGAAAGAAGAACGCTGAAAAATGTCCGTGGCTTTCCTGATATCTCCGCAGACAATGTCGATCTTGTCTTCAAGACCGTTGAGACGGACGCTCCGGCTTGCCATCTCCGCGCTTTCCTCCTGGATCTCGAGACCGGTAAAATGCTTGCCCTTGGTCTTGGCAGAGAGAAGAAGCGGGAGGATCCCTGTGCCTGTGCCGAGGTCGAGGCATGTTTCGTTTTCTTTGACAGTTGCGTATCCGCTCAAAAGAACGGCGTCCATTCCGAAGCAGAATCTGTCCGGGTCCTGAATGCAATAAAGCCCGCAAAGCTGCAGGTCATCCGCGCGCTCGCCGGGCTTTAAACATATCCTTTCGCCGGAAGGGGAGATAAGATAATTAGTCGTCAAGGTGACTGTTTCCTTCCTGTTCATCCAGTTTCTCAAGCTCTCGCATCGCCTTCATCTCTTCGGCGGAAGCGGAGGTCTTTCTCTTGCGTGCCTTGAAAGTGAGCTCCGAAGGCTTGTAGTCTCTGGCTTCTTTGTCGCCGTTGTCGAGAGTAAGGATGACTCTGACGATCTGCTTGAGGACGTTTACGCTGCTGACTTCTCCCGCGAGCCCGTCCGAGGTCGTAACATGATCGCCGACACCGGGAAGGTTGGCGAGGAGCTCCTCATATGCGAGCTGCTCGTTGCGCATACAGCACATGAGTCTGCCGCAGTTACCCGAAAGCTTCGAGGGGTTGAGGGAGATGCTCTGGTCCTTCGCCATCTTTATGGAGACGAGGGAGAACTCCGAAAGGTAGGTGCAGCAGCAAAGAGGTCTGCCGCAGATACCGATCCCGCCGAGCGCCTTGGCCTGATCGCGGACTCCGATCTGACGAAGCTCGATCCTTGTGCGGAACACCGCAGCAAGGTCTTTGACGAGGTTTCTGAAATCTATCCTGCCGTTCGCGGAGAAATAAAAGAGCACTTTCTTGTTATCAAAGGTGTACTCGCATTCGATGAGCTTCATCTCAAGCCCGTGCTTTGCTATCTTCTCAAGACAGATGCCGAATGCTTCCTTTTCTTTCTCCTTGTTGGCGAGGTTTGTCTGTTCGTCCTCTTCGGTCGCACGTCTGACGATGGGGGCGATGCCTGTCGAATGCTCGCCGGGACGAAGTTCCCTGTTACCGATCGCCACGTATCCGAATTCCACTCCGCGTGTCGTCTCGACGATGACGTGGTCTCCGGGAGCGAATTCCTCTCCGACGGGATCGAAGAAATATATTTTGCCTATGGGTCTGAATCTGACCCCGATAATGATCTGCATTTTAACTCCTCTTTGATGCGATTTGATAATGTAGGAATAAAACATCTGACATTATAACCGCAATATGTAACCCGACACAAGGGCCTGTGTCGGTTAATGTTTATATGACAGGTTGCTCAGACTGCTCTGAGTGCCATAAACAGCATCTCCATCGCGATATCAAAATAAACGAAGGCTCTGAGCCTTGTGCGTGCCTTTTCTATGGCTTCGACGGCTTCGTTGATGTTTTCAAAAGAACGAAGCGAAGCCTGACGCTTGATCTCCATGATCGAATCGTGGAAGACAAGCCTGTTGGGATCCTGTGTGGCTTTGAACATAAGCATGTCGCGCATCCACAGCGACAGCATGTCGAGGAAGTCGTCGACTTTGTGCGAGTCGTTCCCGCGTGATTTCTCGTCCCCGAAGAACGAGAGCGATTCCATGAGCTGCGCATGGCTCATGTGGTCGATGCCCGACATGAGACGGATCACTTCGTCACGTGTCTTGACAAACTCCTCATCGGTCGCGTACCGGATCGCTTTGCCGATCGAACCGCCCGAGAAAGAAGCGCATGTGCGCGCCATGTAATCGGGGAGATTATAGCGCTTTATGAGAAGATCCGCAATATCTTCCGTTCTGACGGGCTTTAACGGAAGCGTGATACATCTTGAAAGTATGGTGGGCAGGAAGCTGCCGGTGTTGGCAGCGAGCAGAAAGATCACGGCATAAGCGGGGGGCTCTTCGAGTGTCTTGAGCAGGGCGTTCTGCGCCTGTTCGTTCATCCTCTCGGCCTCGTCTATGATGTAGACCTTGTATTTACCTGCGTAGGGCTTTACCTGGATGTCTTCGACAACCTGTGAACGTATATCGCCGACCGTGATGAGCTGTTTCTCGTGTGTAACATAGACAATGTCAGGGTTTGTGCCCGCTTCGGCCTGAATACACGAAGCACATGTTCCGCAGGGACGGTCGCCTTCTTCTTCGGTGCACAAAAGTGCCGCGGCGGCACGTGCGGCGAGCAGGTGCTTTCCGAAGCCTTCTTCGCCTGCGAGGATATATGCGTGGGAAAGCTTTCCCGAAGAGACTGCCTCTTCGAAATGGCGGATTATGGCCTCCTGGCCGAGAATATCTTCAAATCCGTGCAAAAGCTCACCCCCTTTTTAGCTCTGTCTGACGCTCAAAAGTCTGAGTCCGGGCGCCTCCGGCCGGTCTTTGGTCGGTATACGGTCTCAAGTCAGTATATCTAACAACAGTCCCCGGATCTCGTCGATGTTCCCGAGGATCAGCATAACGTCCTGTTCGTCCTTTATGAGTTCGGCCGCGATCGCATCAAGCTTTTCATCGACAAGGCGGATCATGCCGTAGACTCTGTGGCGGCCTCGTTTGTCGAGGAAGTTTTCGCGGGAGAACTTGTGGGACCGGTTTACAACTTCGTTCATGAAGTCTTTGATAAGGGCACGATAGTGGCGCATGTCCTTGATGTCACGATGTTTTTTGATCTTTTCGCCCTGCTCGTTGATCTCGCCCATAAGGGCAGTGAGCCGTTCGGAAAGCGCAGACTCCTCCAGGGTACTCGCAAGCGTGAACTTAAAGTTACCGTCTGCTTGCGAAACGGGCGCCTTCTGTTCGACCGGCGCCGCAGCCTGAGTCTGGCTAACGCGCATATCCATGTGGGTTCTCCTCGTTCTTTTGAAGCGGTCTTGTTTATCTGCTCTTGGGAGGGTAGATCAGCTTCCCGGGTTCGCTGCGCCCTGCCGCTTCGTTTTTCCTGCTCTCCTTAAGGAACTCTTTGAGGTCTTCACAGATTTCGGCAATGCATTTATCAAAATCCGCATTCTGATACCGCTTCTCTATGCCCAGAGAAAGAAGTACCGGCTCCGCGAAATCGGCTTCGTCCGCGATATACCTTCTGCAAAGCTCCGCGTAACGGGGAATGGCTTCAAGGCGCTCTCTTTCGACGGCGCGGGCAAGTCTTAAGCCGTCCTCTACTTCAATGTACAGGGGACGGACGCGGCTTCGTCCGAAATAATCCCGCAGAGCTTTGTAGCCTTCGGGGGTCTGAACAAGGAGATATGTTTCGTCGTCCTTGATCTGTCCGTCATCGGCCGTGAAATAATACCAGTCGCCGTGGACTGTATGGTAACAGCGCTCTTCGATGACCACACCCTGTTTCCTCATCTTTTTAAGAGCGTCAAATGTGACAAACTTGTATTCGACGCCGTCCTGTTCTTCGCTTCTTATGGGACGAGTCGTGTATGTAACGATGCTGCGCAGGGAAACGGGCTGAAGATCTAACAGACGCTTGTAGATCGTGTCCTTTCCGCTTGCGCTTTTCCCCATGATACAGTAAATGTTCCCCATTAGCATCCCCCTCTCCTGAAGGCCGAACGAGCTTGCGGTCATACCGCAGATCAATGATTCCCGATAACGACAACCAAAGAAACACCTGCTCAGTGTTTCCCAACTATATTATACCACACCGATTTAGCTTACTTCCACTTTTTTCTTCGCCAGTCGTTTAGCGACGATCCTGCGTGCAAGGTAGACAACGACCGCTGTCACGGGCACACCGAGGAACATTCCGACTACACTGAAATATGCGCCGCCGACGGTGATACCGAAGATGACCCACAGGGGGCTGACACCCGTTGAATCCCCGAGGATGAGCGGACCGAGAACCCATCCGTCAAACTGCTGGATGGCGAGTATGATGATCGCAAAAGCGAAGGCATAAACGGGATCAAGACACAGATAAAGCAGTATCCCGGGTATGGCTCCGATAAAGGGACCGAAGAACGGGATCATGTTGGTGACACCCACGATCACACTCATAAGCACGGGATAAGGGAAACCGCCGATCGTCAGAATGATGAAGGTCAGGATACCGATGATGAGCGAATCGATCGTCTTGCCGATGATGAAGCCGAAGAAGATCTGACCGCATTCGCGAGCCGTGCTTATAAACGCCGAAGCTTTCTTTACGGGAAGGATACTGTATGTGAGAGCGGTCGATGCGCGCGCGATCCTGCGTTTGTCGCAGACCATGTAGATCGAGATCGCGATCGCAAGGAGGAAATTGATGACTCCTTTGATGACCGAGTAAGATGC
>JAEEQC010000210.1 GCA_016285135.1 Lachnospiraceae bacterium | reverse complement strand
CTTCAGTTCGGGATCCGAAATAATAAGCAGTGTCGTCAGTTCCGGATTTCCCGACAGGTTGAGCGAGGAAAGCCTCGAGTCAGCCAGTTGCACGAAAGAGAGCTTCGGATTATGGCTGACATTGAGGGCAGAGAGGAATCCGGCATCCGGGCCGTCTATAGGATCTATCTGCAGAATGGACAGCTCGGGATTATGGCTCAGATCGATCTGCCCGGTCTTGCCTGATATGCGTAGTTCCCTGAGAGCCGGATTATGGCTCAGGTCAAGCTCCGAAAGGTCGTCGACCTCACACCAGAGATCCTCCAGTACAGGAAGCCCGCTGACATCCATAGTGTGCAATTCATTTAATTCACAGTGTAATTCTTTAAGCTTTGTGCACCCCGCGAGGTCGATCTCCCTGATGTGGCACAAACCACAATTCAGGTATTCAAGGGCAGGGTTGTTACTTAAATCCAGCCTTGATAGACCCGTCGAGTAGCAAGTCAGCCTCACAAGGTTAGGGAAAAACTCTATCCCCGATACGGAACCAAGCCTTTCTGCCATAAAAAGATTGATCTCAGTGACGGCTTCAAGTTCTGCCTTGCACAAAAAGCCATCGTGGTCAAAGTCTGCATGGTCTTTAATATATTTCAGAAATACTGCATCCGGGAAAAATGCGCCTTCGATCGGGAGCGGAGCCGGAGTTTGTCTCTCAGCCTCCGCTTCAGGCTTTGACGGAGCCGCAGTCTCCGGAGCACTTCCCTCCCGAGCACCTTCTTCCTGAGCACTTACCGCCGGAACACTTTCTTCCGAAAGCGGATTCGTGCTCTCCTCCGCTTTATTACAAGCAGAAAAAAAGAGGATCAAGCATATAAAAAGCACTGCAAAAACTGTTTTTTTCATAGATTCTCCTACTTGCCCCCGCTCCACTTCGCTGATATTACAGCCTTTAATCTCAGATTGTTATCGCCGATTTTCCGAATTGGTTCTGAATACTTTGCATTCCCTCATTAACAGGCCATTATGGTCAAACTTTTTCATTTCAGCAACTCCTCGAGATATCTCCTTTGATCAGATTATACTATCTTTAACGCTTATGGTCCACTACCCCCGTCCCCGGTGGACCATCCGACAAGCAAGAGGAGTATTGCGAAAACAAAAAACAGAATACGCAATAGCAAAATTTGATAACAGTTGTTTTCGAAAAACAATTGACTTTGTACTGAATCTGTGGCATCATATAAATCACATCAGGAAACGTGATTTTAATATACACAAACTCATAAGGAGATCGCGTATGAAAGGAAAACTAAGTCTGAAGGGTTCTATTATTGCCATAAGCGCTGCAATGGGCGTAGCGTTGATACTTTGCATTTTGTTCTTTGCATTCCAGATCAACAGTACATCCCAAAAGGCTAAAGACATGTACTATGATAAGCTCTATTCAATCAGCGAGAAGCTGTTGAATGCCGACAGAGACCTTTATCAGGCTATGCTCGGTGCTTTCCACTATCGTGAGCTTACCGAGGGGTGGGCACAGGTTGACACTTCAACAATTTCAATGGATGAATTAAAGGGAATATATCTCGGAAACTGGACCGAAAATGTTGATCAATTAGTTGACAGGGTAGAAGATGCAGTAAATATCGCCAAGACAAACGATCTGTTATATACAGTAGAAAAAGATGAAAACGGCAAGTCTTTTGAAGACAATTACAAGGCTTATCAGGATGCGTACAAAGTTTGGAGAAATGACTACGATGTTGTTGCGCAGACCGGAAGCTGGGCAATGTTCTGCATTGATTTTGAAACAGTAAGAGAAGGAATCTCTTACATGACCGACATCACCGAGGCCTGGGCCAACAAAGAAGCGGAGATTCTTACCGAAGAAACAAACCAAAAGATAATTAGCCTCCTTATCGTCTTTGTGATTGTTCTGCTTGTTGTCCTTGCTCTTGCGATCGTTGTTATTTACAACCTGAGGACAAGTCTTAAGTCGTTCGAACAGGCAACGCTGAATCTTTCTGAAGGTGATTTTGCAACAAGTATCAGCATAAAAAGCTTCTTTAAGGAATTTGTCAATCTGGGCAAGGAAAATGAGGACATGCGTCGTAAGCTTAACAGCGCGGTTTCGTCGGTTATCGAAAATGCGGGAAAGGTTTCCGAAGGAGCTGCACAGACCAAGGATAGCATAGCCGAATCGCAGACCATCACCAAGGATATTTCCTTGGCAGTCGAAAATCTTGCTCTCGGTGCCGGATCGATGGCTGATGATGTACAGACAACATCGAGCATAACGATCGAGATCGGAAACGCCATTGATAATGTATACAATTCTGTACAGAATACACTTGAGAAAGTCAAAATGCTGGCGGAAAGCTCAAAAGAGATTCAGGGCGGTCTTTATGATATCAGAAAAGCCGATGAGGAGACGGATGAGAAGGCCGGTGAGGTTACCGGTTCGGTTAGTGAAACTGCAGCTCTTGTAAGTAAGATCTCAAGTGCTGCCGACGGTATCATTAGCATCGCGGGTCAGACAAACCTCCTTGCACTTAATGCTTCGATCGAGGCAGCCAGAGCAGGCGAGGCGGGACGTGGATTTGCGGTTGTTGCCGAGAATATCAAGGATCTTGCAACCGAGACAAACAGGCTCGCGGGTGAGATCACGGCAATGCTTAAGGATATCAGCTCTTATTCCGAGAGGAACATGGAGCTTACCGGAAGCATTAAAGAAGCAACAACGAGTGAGAATGTTGCACTTTCGAAGATGGTTGAAAGCTTCGATGCAATGCTTAATGTCCTCGATGAAGCAAAGGACGAGAATGAGGACACCGCTCATCAGACTGAATTCATGAATTCCAAGAAGGACGGTATCGTGGATGCCATCAGTTCCCTCTCGAGTATTTCGGAAGAAAATGCTGCTTCAACGGAAGAAACGAGCGCTTCGCTTGAACAACTTAACAATAATATGGCTGCAATCGTAGAAAAAGCCGTCGAGCTGAACGACGTTGCAAACCGGCTCAGAGAGAGCGTGGCGTTCTTCAGAATCTGATCGTAACGAAAGTGTTCAGGGCAGGATTTAATCCTGCCCTGTAAGTCACTTTAACGCTTATGGTCCACAACCCGCCGTCTCATTGGCTGTGACAATGTCACAGCCGTTTCCTCGGGGAAGCCCCGACTAAGCACCAGAGATTTCCCGGTGGGTCATCCCGGTTCATCAAAAA
>JAEEQC010000209.1 GCA_016285135.1 Lachnospiraceae bacterium | reverse complement strand
CAGTTATCCCTACTACGAACCCTACTTCTACTGCTATATTTAAGACGCTGGTATGTCTTAAGACTAGGAACGGTATTATCATAAGCCCTCATCCCAGGGCTAAAAAGTCCACTATAGAAGCTGCCAGGATAGTTTTGGAGGCAGCTGTAAAGGCAGGTGCTCCCGAAGGTATCATCGGCTGGATAGATGTTCCTTCGCTTGAGATGACAAACCTTCTCATGAAGTCTTCGGATATCATCCTTGCTACCGGAGGTCCCGGCATGGTAAAGGCCGCTTATTCGTCGGGCAAGCCCGCTATCGGTGTCGGCGCAGGTAACACCCCCGCGATCATCGACGAGTCGGCGGATATCGTGCTCGCGGTTAACTCGATCATCCATTCCAAGACATTTGATAACGGCATGATCTGTGCTTCCGAGCAGTCAGTCATTGTTGCCGACAAGATCTACGACAAGGTTAAGAAAGAATTCGCGGACAGGGGATGCCACATCCTTTCGCCGAAGGAGACGGATATGGTCCGCAAGACCATAATCATTAACGGCTCTCTTAATGCCCGGATCGTCGGACAGAGCGCGGCGAAGATCGCTGAGCTTTCGGGATTTACGGTTCCCGCATCGACCAAGGTTCTTATCGGTGAGGTATCGAGCGTTGAGCTTTCGGAGGAATTTGCTCATGAGAAGCTTTCACCCGTTCTCGCCATGTACCGCGCGAAGAGCGTGGAGGATGCGTTCGCCAAGGCCGAGCGCCTTATCGCGGACGGCGGATACGGACATACTTCGTCCATATACATTAATGAGGCAACCCGCGCGGACGTCCTCGCGGAATTCGAGGAGCGCATGAAGACATGCCGAATCCTCGTCAACACTCCTTCTTCGCAGGGCGGTATCGGCGGACTTTACAACTTCCGCCTTGCGCCTTCGCTCACTCTCGGCTGCGGCTCGTGGGGCGGCAACTCTGTCAGTGAGAATGTTGGCATCAAGCACCTCTTGAACATCAAGACGGTCGCTGTAAGGAGGGAGAATATGCAGTGGTTCAGAGTACCTGAAAAGGTTTACATAAAGAGAGGCAGCCTCCCCGAAGCGTTAAACGAGATCGGCGGAAGCATGCACAAGAAAAAGGCATTCATCGTTACCGACAGTTTCCTTTACAAGAGCGGATTTACGGCAGTTATCACGAAGCGTCTCGGCGAGCTCGGTGTGAAGACCGCGGAGTTCTTCGATGTTGAGCCCGATCCCACGCTCGCATGCGCGGTTCGCGGCGCCGAGGCCATGAAGGCTTTTGAGCCCGATGTCATCATCGCTCTCGGAGGCGGTTCGGCAATGGACGCAGCCAAGATCATGTGGGTTCTTTACGAGCATCCCGAAGCAGATTTCGAGGACATGGCCATGAGATTCTGCGACATCAGAAAGAGGATCTACGACTTCCCGCACATGGGCGACAAGGCGTATTTCGTAGCGGTTCCCACTTCGGCCGGAACCGGTTCCGAGGTTACTCCTTTCGCAGTCATCACGGACGAAAAGACAGGCACCAAGTACCCGCTTGCCGATTATGAGCTCATGCCCGACATGGCGATCGTCGATGCGGATCTTCATATGACGGCGCCCAAGGGTCTCACATCTGCGTCGGGTATCGATGCGGTAACGCACGCTCTTGAAGCATATGCGTCAGTTATGGCCACGGACTATACGGACTCGCTCGCGATCCGCGCCCTCCGTGTGATCTTCGAGTACCTCCCTCGCGCTTATGAGAACGGAGCGGACGATCCCGTCGCACGCGAGAAGATGGCAGATGCCGCAACTATGGCAGGTATGGCATTCGCGAACGCATTCCTCGGGATCAGCCATTCGCTCGCTCACAAGCTCGGCGCGTTCTTCCACATCCCTCACGGTATCGCTAACGCGCTCGTGATCGACAGGGTTATGAGATTCAACGCCGAGGAAGCACCCACCAGGATGGGCACCTTCCCCAAGTACGATCATCCCCAGGCACTTCGCAGATATGCCGAGATCGCAGAGCAGCTCGGGCTCGGCGGAAAGGACGACAACGAGAAGCTTGAGAATCTCATTAAGGCCGTAAACGACTTAAAGAAGAAGATCGGCATCAAGCCCACCATCAAGGACTACGGCGTAGACGAGAAGGAATTCCTCGCAAAACTCGACGACATGACGCAGCAGGCCTTCGACGACCAGTGCACGGGCGCTAACCCTCGTTACCCGCTCATGAGCGAACTGAAAGAGATCTACCTTGATTCATTCTACGGCGATAGAAAGGCTCCCAAGAAAACAGGAGTTGCGGCTAAGAGCACCGGAGCGTCTAAGGCCGCGTCGTCAAAGGCGGCAGGCACAAAGGCCGGAGCAAAGTCGAAGAAGAACGGCAAGTGATAGGGGATCGAAAGGAGGAATAGCATGAAATTACAGAAAGTAGTTGCCACCAGAAGCAACAAGACCATCTACCGCGATGGCGATAAATGTATCAAGGTTTTCAACGAAGGCTACAATAAGGCCGACATCCTCAACGAGGCGCTCAACCAGGCGCGCGTGGAGGAGACGGGACTCCTTATCCCCAAGGTGCTCGAGGTCACGATGATCGAGAACAAGTGGGCGATTGTTTCGGAGTACATCGAGGGTAAGACCCTTCAGGCCATGATGGACGAGAATCCGAAGAAGCTTGACGAGTATCTTGACAGGTTTGTTTCGATCCAGCTGGACATGCATTCCAGGACCTGCAAAAAGCTCTCGCTCCTCAAGGACAAGATGCAGCTCAAGATCAGTGCGTCAAAGCTTGATGCGACCACCAGGTACGAGCTTCACACCCGCCTCGAGGGCATGCATGCGCACATGAAGCTCTGCCACGGCGACTTCAACCCTTCAAATATAATCATTACAAAGAACGATGACGCATATATCATCGACTGGGCTCATGCCACACAGGGCAACGCTTCCGCAGATGCGGCACGTACATACCTGCTCTTCTGCCTTGCCGACAAAGAGGATATCGCGGGTAAATATCTCGATCTCTTCTGCAAAAAGAGCGACACGGCACGCCAGTATGTACAGAAGTGGATGCCTATCGTGGCTGCTTCGCAGTCCGTAAAGGGCAACGAGAAGGAGCGCGAGTTCCTGCTCAGGTGGGCGAACGTAGTGGATTACGAGTGATCCTGGATTGAGGAAGATGATGGTCCCTTGGGGGTGGTCCCTTGGGGACGGGGGTTGGTGGACCATTGGG
>JAEEQC010000208.1 GCA_016285135.1 Lachnospiraceae bacterium | reverse complement strand
CATGACGCCCGTGCTTTTAGCCTTCAACGCACTCGTTTACATAACGGTCTTCTTCGTGATCGATGTGACCGCAGCGCTTATGAGCCTCCTTGTGTACTTCGTGGCAACTCTCGTGATCGACCATTATACCGACCACTTCGAGTCCATCAAGCAGGTTACGATCATCACGCAGGATCAGGATGGCATCATCAGGGACATAAAGGCCAAGCTCAACAAGACCTGCACGATCATGGATTCGCGCGGCGCGATCGCAGGCGACAACCACACTCTCATATGCTTTATCAGCTACTTTGAACTCCCGATCATGAAGGACATCATCTCGGAGCACTCGGGCAGCTTCAGTACGGTTTCAACCATAGAAGAAATACTGCGATAACGGTACTCTGCTCCAAGGGTTAGCCCGGCAATAACAGCATAACAGCGAATCTTGCTCCGATGACAACAGAATTAAAGGAAATAAGGACTACAATATGCGAATACTCATCATCAGCGACTCCCACGGGAGGACGGACAACATTGAGCTTTTACGGGGTCAGATCGGAAAGATCGATCTGATAATTCACTGCGGTGACGGAACTTCAGATTTTGACTACATCAGAAGCTTCCTCGGTGCTCCCATTACGGGAGTAACAGGCAATTGCGATATGTTCTCACAGGAGCCCTCCCGCATAAACCTTAATCTCGAAGGCAAGATCATCCACATCGAACACGGAAACCGGATCCAGTTTCTGCCCGACAGCGAGCTCCTTGAATTCGCCCGTACAAACGGCTACGATGTTCTTCTTTCCGGACACACACATGTACAGAAGCTCCTCGAAAGAGACGGGCGCATTGTTTGCAATCCCGGCAGCATCTCACGTCCCCGCGACGGCTTCCCCTCCTACTGCATCCTCGAAACGGACGGCAGCGGCGGGTTTCACTTTATATGCGAACGAGTGTGATCGTACCGGCAAGGATGACAAATGACCCGGATCCACGTTAACCGGAAACCTCGCAAACCCCATGAAATATGTGACTCCGCAGCAAATTTCAAAACGCCTCCGGAATCATACCACATTGATATCAGAAAGGACATTACAAATGAAAGATCTTCGCAGGCTCATCGTCATGCTCGCGGCTATGTTCGCAGTACTGCTGCTACTTACGCCCGGAACCGCAAAAGCGGATTCCCTGCCGTCCGTTAAGATCAGCAAGAAGAATATCGATGTGGACATCAAAACACCCTTCACCGTTAAGGTCAAGACAAAAGGACTCAGTGAAAACAGCTGGCTCAGCTACAGCATGGAGAAGCAGAACTCAAACGGTGATTATGAGTATTTCTCTAACTACACCTGCGAAGAGAAAAAGAACGGCAAGTTCTCTTTTACGATCTTCGACAGCGGTATATTCAGGCTTACGTTCACAGCCGTCGAGGATTACGGCGATTGGTATTGGGATACATACGAAGATACCTGTATCATAAACGTCAGAAATCTGGGACCCGAAAAGCGTGAGTTTGCTCTTCTTGTCGGTTCCTCGCAAAAGATAAATATCGACAGGGGCGAATTCGTGAGCGCGGAATATGTTGCTCCCGAACCGGAGGAAGACCCTCTTGAATACAGCCCCGAAGACGAATGGGGCTGGGACGACTGGTATTTTGGCGACTGGGGATTTGACGACGGATCCTGGATCAACGACTTTTCTGCCGATGGCACATATGTGTCCTCCCTTCAGGGCGAAGTGACAGTTAAGGGCGACACTATCAAGGCAGTCAAGGAAGGTCGTACGACTGTTAAAGTCACCTGGAAGAACGAAGCCGGTGAAGAGATCACGGAAAACCTGACCGTTGATGTCACCGATCCCGTGTACACACCCTACGAGGGCTACTACCTGGCGAACTCTTCATACATATATCCGTCGATCACTCATCAATCCGAATTCAGTGAGATCAAGCTCTCAACAGACAACGAAAAGGTCTGTACCGTAAGCTACGGAGCTTTTAACCCCTTGGGTTTCGGTACATGTACGCTCTCGATCATCGTCGACGGAAAGGAGTTTACGGACACCATTAATGTCTATAACCCCAAGCTTTCGGACGAGATGATGCTCATCAAAAAGAAAAAGACTACCGTTCTGACTGTTACGGGCCTTCCCGAAGGTATCCCCGTCACCTATGAAAGTGGCGACAAGAAGATCGTCAGCATAGACGGCGAGGGCAACGTTAAAGCCAAGAAACTCGGAAACACCTACATAAGCGTTCACTGCGAAGGTCTCTGCGACCTGACCTGCTCGGTAACGGTCGGAGACGGAAAAAAAGGCATGAAGGCTGCGCTCCAGGCAAAGGAATACATCGGCTCCGGGTACAGTCAGGACAAGCGCATGCAGGACGGTTACTTCGACTGCAGTTCTCTTGCATGGCGCTCCTACAAGGCTTCGGGGACAGCGATCGGCGGATCGGACAAGTACGCGCCCACCGCTGCCGACCTCGGCAAGAATCTCGATGAGAACGGAAAGAAGATTGCCGACGGATATGTGAACCCCGACGAACTGAAGCCCGGCGACCTCATCTTCTACTCGACTACCAGCAACGGTCGCTATCTCAATATCGACCACGTCGCAGTTTACTACGGAGCAAACTACGGTAATGTGAGCAGCTGGTACGGCGATTATTACGGCGCAGAAAACATGGGCGCCATCGTGCACGCAAGATCCGGCGGCGTCATGTTCAGTAACTACAGTGGATACGTGCCCAACGGAATCGTGCTTATCTGCAGGCCGTAAATGAACCTGGTTGTAAGCCACGAATGGCCCCTTGGGGACGGGGGTTGTGTGACCCACCTGGGGACGGGGGTTGTGGACCATCGTTTCGGACAGCACCAAATGATGATACCCGGAAAACGATGGTCCATAACCCCCGTCCCCAAGTGGTCCACCTCGTTTGACTTCGAATGCAGGGAGGCGTATAATCACCTGTAACTCACTCTGCCTCTCGCAGAACGCGGTTAATAAAGATACCGGAGGGAAAGGATATGAAGAGATCACTTAAAGTGTTAATGACTTTTATTGCTGCATTTGCTGCTATGGCCATTGTTGCAGTCGGTTCTTCCACGACCGAAGCGAAAGCTGACAACGGTAATTACGAATGCGAGCTGACCATTACCGACAAGAGCGGAACAACATATTATGTAGACGGACCCTTTGCAATGGAATTGTTCAAAGATTCGAAAAACTACGCAACCTCCGGAGACGGCT
>JAEEQC010000207.1 GCA_016285135.1 Lachnospiraceae bacterium | reverse complement strand
TGCGGAGTCGCTGACGTCGCACAGAGATGACCGGACACGGCCGCTGACGGACGACGGGATGAAGGATCGAGAGATCGTGCTTCAAACGCTTATGGACAAGCATATTGACGCGTTCCTCTGCAGTCCGTACAGAAGAAGCATCGATACGATAAGCCCTGCGGCTGAGTTCTTCAAGATGGAGATAAAAACAGACGAAAGATTCAGGGAGAGAAAGTCCGGCATCGATCCGCGTACGCACTGCCCCGGGAGGTGGGCGGACTTCTCGTTCGCGGAAGAAGACGGAGAGTGCCTGGATTCGGTGCAGAAGAGGAACATGGAGGCGCTGACGGATGTGCTTCGTGAGTATCGCGGCAAAACTGTCGTCATCGGATCGCACGGGACGGCGCTCAGCTCCATAATCAACTATTACGACCGCTCGTTCGGGTACGATTCGTTCATGAAGATTGTAAAGTGGCTGCCGTTTGTGGTGGAGATGAAGTTTGATGGGGAGAAGTTTCTCGGGTACGAAATTCTCTGCCATGTGCAGAAATAAGGTGGGGGGTGGTCCCTAGGGGACGGGGGTTGTGGGTCATTGAACTGCGCATGACCCACAACCCCCGTCCCCTAGGGACCACCCACTGTAATTACAGTTTTTCTCCGTAAAACTGCTCGTATACACTGACCCACAGCTCGTGATTGCGGTCGGCCATCTGTTTGGTGTTCTCATTGACTGAGAGGCTGCTGTCAGGGTAGATGGCGGGAAGGTAGTGGACGTACAGCTCCTGAACCGGGAAACCGTCGTCGTCGAGCACGTCAGAGTCCTTCATGCATATGAACACAGGGATCACGGGAACATTATATTTTGCAGCGAACTTGAAAGCTCCGGGCTTCATAGGCCGGGGCTTTCTGTAGTTAAACCACATCGCCTGCTCCGGGTAGATCAGGATCTTTTCACCACGCTCGAGGAGGGTCTGCATACCCTTAAAGAAGTCGCACATGGTCGAATAATTGGAGCTGAGAGGCATGGTATTGCCGTGGCGCATCATAAGCCTTACGGGCCCTGTGAAATTGGTATAATTGCTCTCTTTGATGACCTTGTAGAGGTAATGACGCTTCTTGAGTGCAGGCTTGATCGTCTTGAAAACGACGTAGTTATCGCTCAGATGAAAATGGTTGCTCGTGACGATGGCACCGCCCTTCACCGCGGTAGCGTTCTCGATGCCGTGTACCTCTTTGATGATCAGCTTCTTTTTGCGGATCATGTTTTCAAAAAAGGCTACGCCGAGCAAGTTCGCAGTCTTTGTCAGGAACTTGCTCGACAGCTTTTTGATCGTATAGTCTACTTCGTCGGGCTTTATGGGAGCGCAGGGAGCGTCTTCCTCGACATCGTCGTTAAAACGTCCCTGTGCCTCGTATTCTTTGATGCGTGCCAATACTCTGAGTCGGTCTTCTCTAGCCATTGCAAACCTCTCCGTGGAACCAAAGCTTCCGGAATGTCCTTTCGCTCTTCTTTATGTCTTCAATGCTTTCCAGCAATGATTTAAAGGATTCGAAATCTCTCTGCCGATCTGCGTCGGAGTAGTTGTCGAGAGATTCGCGAAGGAAAGGATAAAACTCGCTGCCCTTTGCGTATTCCCAGAAGTACTCGCCGTTGATGGTTTCGGTGTAGTGCCAGGGCTTATTTGAAAGAGCGTAATGACACAGGTTGAGCTCGCCTTCAGGAGGCTCGGGGAAGCTGTGCTTGTTCCAACCGTTCGGCAGATACTTAACCTTGCCGTGGCAGATGACATTGAGGTATTCCTGATCGGGTGCCAGTGAGTCGAAGTGATACTTATCAAGCATCCAAAGGAACTTCTCCTGAACCTTTTCCTCACGGAACTTTGCGAGGTTCATGACCATCACACCTGAATTAAAGTAGGTATTGTGAGGGATGCCAATGATCTCCTCGACGTAACTTGTGAATACAGGGCTGCGGTCTGTGTTCTGCTCATATACCGCACCGACGAGATAATCCGAGACATCGGTATCGTAGAGTTTCGCGATGTCGTTCAGCAAGATCACGTCGCAGTCAAGGTATATTACCTTGTCATACTGAGGGAAAGCGGTTTCTATAAAGAAACGGTAGTATGCGGCAAGACTGTAGTAGAACATGTCGGGAAGCTTATCTTTCGATGGCTCCAACATTCTACTGACGTCGAAAAACTCTATGGAAACATTTTTTGTCGCATGTTTCTTGATGATTTCCTGATTCTGCTCGGTAATGTCGCTCTTTAAAACGACGATCCGGTACTCTCGGTCAGGTGAAACATGTGATATAAGAGAGAGCACCGCAACATCCAGATAAGGAACGTATCTGTCATTGCAGGCGAAAAAGATCGGAATCGTTTTGTTCATGATAATTCCCCCTAAAATTTTTGTCAGATATATTTTCATGTAACATCATCATGATGTAAATCTAATGATGGCGGGAGCGACTCTAAGATTAAAAACGGGTTTCGAACTACAGAGAGAGAGGACTCCACTGTAGCGGGAATATGCGTTAAATACTTGCTTTTCGACGTGCTGCCTGCTATGATTACGGTATGGAAAATGTTAAGGCGATCGTATCGCAAAATATATTGAGACTTCGGAAAGAAAACAATTTAACACAGGCAGAACTGGCAAGACGAATCAGTTATTCCGATAAAGCCATCTCACGATGGGAAGCGGGAGAGGTCGTTCCGGACCTCGAAACGATTTACGCCCTCAGCGAAGTTTTTAATGTACCGGTTTCTCATATTACAGAGGCGCACACAGAGGAGAGCGCAGAGGAGAACACGAGGGGCAATATCGGTCAGAAAGTCCTGTCACAGATTTTTCTGTGCTGTGAGATCTGGTTTATCCTGACAGCCCTGTATGTTTATCTGAAGCTGTCGCGCGAGACCAACATGTGGCAGCTGTTCGTGTGGAGCATTCCGGCGTGCATGCTCGTGCTCTGGATGTTTAACCGCAAGGGGGATTTGAACATTTTGCTGTTTGTATACTCCTCGATCTTTGTGTGGTCGTTTATTACCTGCGTGTACCTTCATCTGGCCGCGGCCAACCCGTGGTACATCTACTTTATCGGGGTGCCGTCCCAGGGACTGCTTGTAATACGCTATATTTTTAACTACAAGCAAAACCTGAAGCGACTCCGCATAGGAAAGCGTAAAGGAAAGTAAGCATGATAATTGTGGGTGGTCCCTAGGGGACGGGGGTTGTGGGTCATTGAACTGCGCATGACCCACAACC
>JAEEQC010000206.1 GCA_016285135.1 Lachnospiraceae bacterium | reverse complement strand
GCGGAACTGCTTGCCTGGATTGACCGGGCCCATCAGTTCGCGCAGCGGTAACAAAGGGTGGTGCGATAATCGGCAGGGAACGAGTAGTTTCGTAATATGCGGCGAAATATGTCTATCTTTACACCGATAAATCGAAATTTCTATGAAAAGAGTAATTCTAATACTTGCCATTTTCTTTTCTCTCCCTTCACTTGCTCAGGTTGATACGGAGACCCATCGGTTTTGGCGGCCTGGTGCTCAGCTAACTTTCGATGATTTTCAGGGAGTTGCTTCTGATTCAGCATATATGAAGAAGCTGAGTGATATGCATCTTTATCATCAAGTTGCAACTGGTTTCTGGTCGGCACTCGACATTCCGAAATCAAAACGGGGTTGGAAGAAAGGGTTGCAAGAGAAGTATTATTTTTGTGCCGCGATGGAGAAGAGTAATTCTTTCTTTATAATCCGCGACAGCACAGAGTTGAAATATGCCCAGTTGATTTGGGATATCTGTGAAGTGTCCACCCGCATATCCAGAAGGAATTTAGCTCAATTTATATCTCAAATCAATGAGGGTATATCGAAAAAAAACAATGGCGCAATCTCCATTCAGTATATGACGTGCCTGAATGATGGAAAGCAGTTCGGCAAAGAGGTTACACACGCTTTTTTTGATGAAGTTGTTACCACACATGACGAGCAGGCTTATCAAAAATTCAGACGACAGATAGATGAGCTTCTTGACGAACTCTCTGAATATGCTACATCAGAAGCTGAAATCATACGTTTAACCTCGAATCAACCTGATGAAGGGTATATTTTGGCTCCATCGTTGATGGGGGACTTCAAACAACGAGGCGAAATACGCTACTAAATTCGGATTTGACAATGAAAAGATTCTACTCATTACTCTTATGCGTCATTTTGATTCTACCCTCATGCAGCAGGACTTCTGAACGCATTCTATTATGGTCTTGGGATGTGAATGTCAGTAGTCGAGATCATCAAGTCGAATTCTTCAAAGACCAACAGTATCCAAACGGCGATGTATCAACGGTAATCCGTATGAAAGTTGCCCTAAATGATGACGACATTAGCAAACTGATTTCAAAAGGAGCCCGCCATCTTCCAATTGAAGAGAAATCTAAAAAAGGATGGCTCGAACGAATATCAGGGTTGGATGGCGCCAATAATGGCGTTTATTACTTCGAACAAGGCGAGCAGGAATTAGAATGTAAGTTCCTCATTTACGATAGAGATTCACAAGTGTTGTATTACAACCTGTCAATCATGTAAATTCCAATTTATCTAACTAACCTTTTAGGTTTTTGTGCTACAGTACGGAGGGTGTTTTGGGCTCTCCGTACTGATTTTTTTGACACACCTTCATTTTGATACATACTCTGGCGCTTAGCTAGATCAAAACGGCTTGTCGTTCTCATCATCGTTCCCGTTTACCTCAACGCGCCGGGCGGTTTCCTCCTGTATCATTTGAACAGCCGCATTTATGTCCTGGGCCACCGCCCTCTTTGCATCATCCAACGTTGGAAGATTATTATAGCGTTTACATATTAGCGCCGCCTCCGTTGCGAGCAACGCTTCGTGTTGGTGCCTACTTTTGTTAGCCCTAGCAAGCACCAGCTTATCAATCACGTTTTCATAGCGGTCTGCCAGCTCATCCTTCGACATGTTGGAGTGCTGGTTGAGCATAAAGCCGATTTCCTCTCTGGAGGGGGCGCCAGTACTGTCTAGCCGGAAAATACTTTCAACGGAAATAGGAAAAGAAAAACCAATACTGGTACCGGAACCCCTTGTGGGTTCCACCGCCGCAGGCGGCTGGATAAACTCAACATCATCATTGTGTTTTTTATTTCCTTTTTCTTTCTCTTTTTCCTCTACATCAAGGGGTTTTCTTGGGGTTTTTCCCTTCCGAGCATCATAATCCTCTTTGGTTTCACCTCTCCTAGGCCTCCCACCCATGGAACCATACTCTTTCCCCTTGCTGCCATTCTCAACACACCGCTGGTAGCGAGCCGCGGCCGCATTGATATTTGGCTTCGCCATCGTGAGAATGGCGTTAACGACCGGGTGCTTGGAGTTCACCTCCTCCCCGAACAGAGCGTAGTCCCTCAACTTGAGAACACACTCCTTGAAGGCGTCAGCTTCTAGCTGCTCTGCTGCTTCCAAGAAGGAGGCATACATGACGAAACTCTGCCGTTCTTCATTTCTGTCCATGTTCGTTTGGTGTTTCCAATACAATGTCACGCATCGTCGTCCCGCCAGCGTCAACGGTACTTCCGTTTTTCGGCGGAATCGCTGCCCACGCACGCTTCTGTCCAGCGGAAATTTTCGCTTTGGTTTCAGGTGATTTCGGTTTGTGGAGGTTGGCGTTGTTCCTCAATTTAGCCTTTACGTACTCCGGCATCTCCCTGCTGGTACGCTTGTAGTTTTTATCTTCCATATAACTAATCTTATTATACTATAAATACCTACTTCTTCCGAAAAGCGCCGGCAAAAATCAAAAATTTCGCATACGGCACTGACCGGAAGCCTCAACACGCCTGGTCTCTGGCGGTTATTATTGACGAATTTTAACGGAGGTGAAGCCTATTTTGAACACACGAATTTTCGGGCAGGAATTCATGCGGCACCCCGTGGGGGGCGTCCAGCTAAACCTACCCCACCCCCTATGAAATTTTCCGGCTTACACTGGGACGTTGAAGCAGGGAGGGAGTTTCCGACGAGGTACCCAATATCAGCGAGGTGGAAAAATACTTCATATTTTTAACCATTTTTCACCTCCTTCCACCATGTTGAGGCGTCATTGGGGTCCGGTATCCATTTTCGCATCTCCCAGAGGCATTCCAAGTCCTCCAAAAAGCGGTTCGAGAAAAGGTAAGTTGAGCACCCAGAGCAAACATTAATCGCCTCAGAATCAACAACTTAGATTTTGGGGCGGTTTTGTTTTTAGGCCTTTTTTCGGGGTTGTTGTGACGTTATATGTGACTTTTCGCCGTCTTTCTGGAAATCCGTCACAACTTTCCTGCATCTCACGAATGGACTCCGGCCTTGTGAAATTGAGCTCATTGTACACTGACGCAGCGTACACGGGCATGGACACGAAGTGGCTCTATGATGTACGCTGCTTGCCGGAGAAGGGCGCCAGGCAAGGGTCCGGCCGAAGAGTGTACAGGTAATCGGGTACAGAGCACGTTCTGCCTGCCCACTGAAGCAGTGTACAAGCCTCGCTTGAGCAGGGAAACCGCATCAGAATAACG
>JAEEQC010000205.1 GCA_016285135.1 Lachnospiraceae bacterium | reverse complement strand
TACGTTGACTGCGGTACCCCATGAGTAGGGGATGTCGTTGTCGCGGCGATATACATTGGCTCTGGGGTTATCCCATGAACGGAATACGGCGCGGACTGCTTCCTTGAGCTGAACAACGGGATCCGAAGGGAAATCGCTTCCGAGCTGCTTCTTGTACTCTGCCTTGAACTGCTCTGCAAGTTCCTTGAGGTCTGCAGCGGTAAGATCAACGTCGAACTTAACGCCCTTCTTCTCCTTCATGGCATCGATAAGCTGCTCGAAGTACTTCTTTCCGACTTCCATAACTACGTCGGAGAACATCTGGATGAAACGTCTGTATGAATCATAAACGAAACGCTCAAACTTGGGATCGGGGTTGCCTGCGATCATCGCAGCGACTACTTCGTCGTTGAGGCCGAGGTTGAGGATCGTGTCCATCATACCGGGCATCGATGCGCGTGCTCCCGAACGAACCGAAACAAGAAGGGGATTCTTGAGATCGCCGAACTTCTTGCCGTTGAGCTCTTCCATCTTTTTAACATATTCCATGATCTGGCCCATGATCTCGTCGTTGATCTGGCGGCCGTCCTCATAGTACTGTGTACATGCTTCTGTAGTGATCGTGAAACCCTGAGGTACCGGAAGTCCGATGTTGGTCATCTCGGCAAGGTTGGCACCCTTTCCGCCGAGAAGATTTCTCATGCCCGCATTTCCTTCGGTAAACAGGTAGACCCATTTTGTCATTACTTTCTCCTCCTAATGATCATATAGTCTGTTTCTTGCTACACCCTGCGCCTGTGCCTTTAACGCCTATGTTATAAGGCCGGCGCTTCCTCAATACTGATGCGTTCACCCGCTTTTCTGAGCGGCTTACGCATTTCAAACGCGGTCCCCGCTTTCAGTCGTGACTCACGCATTTCAAACGCGATCCACGCTTCCCTGCGGTTTTCGCTTTTTATCGGCTTTTCAAATGCTCACCGACTTGTATATTTTACCACAATTAGCGTAGCATGAAAACAAAAAAACTTGATGTAAAATCACAAAAATAAAATTAAAAGTACGATCTTATCAAATATGCGTTAATGCTTTAAAACGCAAGCTTCTCCTCGAGATAAGCCTTCAGCTCGCTGATGGGAAGGCGAACCTGATCCATGCTGTCACGCTCACGTACGGTGACACAACCGTCTGTCTCGGAATCGAAATCGTAAGTCACGCAGTAAGGTGTTCCGATCTCGTCCTGGCGGCGGTAGCGCTTTCCGATGTTGCCGCGGTCGTCGAACTCGCAGTTCCAGTACTTGGAAAGCTCTGTGAATACCGGCAGAGCGCCGTCGTTAAGCTTCTTCGAAAGGGGAAGTACCCCGACCTTGACAGGTGCAAGTGCGGGATGGAACCTCAGAACGGTTCTCATATCGCCTCCCTCAAGCTCCTCCTCGTCATATGCAGCGCAAAGGAATGCAAGGACAACACGATCCGCACCAAGCGAAGGCTCAACAACGTAGGGAATGTATCTCTCATTCGTCTCGTCGTCGAAGTAGCTCATGTCCTCACCCGAGACTGTCTGATGCTGGGTCAGGTCATAATCGGTTCTGTCTGCGATTCCCCAAAGCTCACCCCAGCCGAAGGGGAAGAGGAATTCGATATCTGTAGTGCCCTTTGAATAGAAGCAAAGCTCTTCGGGACTGTGATCACGAAGTCTCATCTCGCTCTCCTTAATGCCGAGGGAAATGAGCCAGTCACGGCAGAACGCGCGCCAGTACTCAAACCAGTCAAGGTCTGTACCGGGCTTGCAGAAGAACTCAAGCTCCATCTGCTCGAACTCACGTGTTCTGAATGTGAAGTTACCGGGTGTGATCTCGTTACGGAAGGACTTTCCGATCTGACCGATACCGAAAGGCATCTTCTTACGGGAAGTTCTCTGAACGTTCTTGAAGTTTACAAAAATTCCCTGAGCGGTCTCGGGGCGAAGGTAAACTGTGCTCTTCGCATCCTCGGTAACGCCCTGGAATGTCTTGAACATAAGATTAAACTGTCTGATGTCGGTGAAATCATGCTTTCCGCATGAAGGGCAGGGAACATTGTTCTGCTCGATGAAATCCTTCATCTGCTCCTTTGTCCAGCCGTCAACCGAACCCTCGAGTGTGATGCCTTTCTCTGCGGCATAGTCCTCGATGATCTTGTCGGCTCTGAAACGCTCCTTACATGCACGGCAGTCCATAAGAGGATCCGAGAATCCGCCGAGGTGGCCCGAAGCTACCCATGTCTGGGGATTCATGAGGATCGCGCAGTCTACGCCAACGTTGTAGGGCGACTCCTGGATGAACTTCTTCCACCAGGCACGCTTAACGTTGTTCTTGAGCTCAACACCGAGGTTGCCGTAGTCCCAGGTGTTTGCAAGCCCGCCATAAATCTCCGAACCGGGGTATACGAAACCTCTGGCCTTGGCGAGCGCTACGATCTTGTCCATCGTCTTTTCCATCTCTGATATTTCCTTTCTCGTTTTATAACTTTCATATTTTATTAAAAATGCGGATTATTTGCAAGAAATTTATTTGAGAAATTCAGATTTTGAGCGGTTTTTGATGATTTTCTTTATCACTCGGACACTTGTATTTTGTGGGTGTACAAACATGGTTGCCGGTGGTCACTGGGGTGGTCCCTCGGGGACGGGGGATGACCCACTTGGGGACGGGGGTTGTGGACCATTGGGGTGCATGGTCCACATCCCCCGTCCCCATTGGGTCATCCCCCGTCCCCGGTGGGTCATCCCCCTCTACTCTCTCTCAAACGCCTCAAGTATTTCTTTACTCTTTAGTTTCCTCCCCAGTCTGTACTCACTCCAGTCCGACGACATACGAAGCAGTTCAAGTATCGTCGCCTCGGGTACCGAGAAGGTGAAGATGTCCATTAAGGGCGCAGTGATGATATACGACGTCATGCTGACCGTGTCGCGGCTCACTTCGAAGCTGCTCTCCGAGGTGTAGGGCGCGCCGGCAACGCCGTAAGGGCTCTCTGTGAGGCCGCTGCCGGTGCGGCTGTACCACGTGCCTTCCGTGAGCGGTGCCTCTCCGAACTCTGCGATGCATCGCAGCTCAAACACCGCGCGCACCAGCCTCGCGTCGATCACGTTCTTCGCAAGCGCCGAAAGCGCGAGGTAGAGAAGCTTCATGAGCTCCTCCTCGTCCATGCCTTCACGCGCGCAGTTCGAGGCCATCTCGCAGAAGTAGATCCCGTAGCAGGCTCTCACGGAGTCGTCCCTGAGTTCCTCAAAGAACCTCGTCTGATCAGCCGACTTTAAGGTGTAGGCTTCCCTGCCCTCGTAAAGCGTAAAGACCGCGAAAGT
>JAEEQC010000204.1 GCA_016285135.1 Lachnospiraceae bacterium | reverse complement strand
CGCACAACGAGGATAAGCGCATCAAGTCACTCGAAAGAGCCTACGAAAAAACTCCGGTTGAGACGTCGCTCTACCGAATATCAGAGGACGACACCATTATTTCCATCGATTCCGCCGAATTTAATAGCGCCCCCGGACAGGACGCTTTCTGCTACAATGTTCTTTATGAAGACGGCTCTTCATGGCCCGTCACTGTTTATGCAGGATGATTCAGTAGACCGTTGTGAAACAGGCATCATTTGATCACCTGTTTCTTACCGCGTTTATTTCAGCATTTATCTCTTCAAGAGACATATTTGAAATGCCGCGCTCTTCTGCAATCCTGCTGGCTTCTTTCATTGCCTTAATTCCGCGGTCTTCAGGGATGCTTCTTGTATTCAGCTGTTCTCTGATCCTGATCGTTTTTGTTTTGGAGATATCATTTGTTCTATCCTTTACTATTGAACTAGCCATGTGTTACCTCCTCTTGCGCATTTGATCAACTTCCATTATGTCATCAACTATCATTAACCGCAATCATTTCTTGCAGAACAATCGCGGCAAAAATCTTTCGGACGTTTTATACCTGCGAGCATAACAAAACACACCTCAACCGTACTAAAATTCAGTGCATCCCGTTGAGGTGTGTTTTCCTTTTTGTGGAGTTTTCACCCTCTCAATCTTACAAAACGGGACAAAATGTTAAATTGCGTTTTAGGAGGTATATGTTTATGAAAAGGTTTACAAGCATCCTTTGTGCGTTGTGCCTTATTGTCGGAGTTTTGTCCGGTGTTGCTCTTGCTCCCGCTACGAAAGCCAAGGCAACCATTTCTCCTCAGGACGAAACTCCTGTCATTCTTACATTTGCAGATTTCAGTGTTCAGGGCAAGGCAAGTGCCTGGAACACTCTTTCGGAAGTAAATGTAATCTCCGGTTCTGCGATCACTATTAATAATACTCAAGAGACTTATTCCGTTGGCGGAAAGAGTCAGTGGAATCACGGAATCGTCATCATCGAGCCTCAAAACGATTGGAGCTTTACCGGTGCTTCGTATCGCCGCTACGGTTCTGATTCCGACACAGTAATCGAGACCGGCACCCTGAGCGGCGTGTTTGAAACTTTGAAAGCAAACGCCGGCGGCGAGGACAAGCTTCCCGATAATGTTAAGCAACTTATCCAAAGCTACAGCGGGCGTGCAAATTTCCTGACAGGCGCTGTCATCATCCGCTCAGTCTATGCGCAGTCGGAATACTTCACCTTCAGTTTTGCAAAAAGCGGTTCGACTCAGAGCATTAGGATCCATGTGAATCCCGATGAGTCTTATGTAGACAAGACTTATAACTATAGTACTAACCAGGTAGTTGATGTTTTCACCGAATTAAACGAAACCTACCCTGATGTTCTCAACAACGAGAACTCCCGATCGGATTATAGCTTTTCCGAGAGGATAGGCAGCCATACTCCCATGACCATCAACGGCAACAGGGATAATCCCTCAGCCGAAGACTACGGAAAACTCACCATAAGCGGCGGCGCCGGTCAAAGATCCTATGTCATTACAAACAATAAAAGCGGCGTTTCTTATGTCCTTAATGCTACATTTGTTCCCGCTTCCATGCCGCTCCACATAAATGATTTCACCTTCGGTTCCGAGGCTGATGTGTCATACAACGGAACAACAGCAGATCTGGGTGATTATTACCTGACTCCCAAAAACGGTAAAGCTTTCTCGGAGTTCTCGGTAAGCTTTAACATTCCGGACGGCACCATTATCTCCAAGATTTTTTACGAAGACTATCATAATGATATCTCCAAAAACAATGCGACTACAATTGAGATCGGTCCTGATTGGGATGATCCTTTTGACACCCCCAGAAATGTCACCGCGGTATACACGGTTGAAAACTCAAAAGCTACCATAACCGTCAGGTCAATAAACGAAAATGTTGCGCTTAACAGCGCTATAGGAATTCAGTTACAAAAAAACGGCGTAGATTACACTTACTCCATCTCAATGGAATACAAACGCACTCCTCAGATCGGAGGATTGTCGCGCCAGCGTACTCCCGTCGCTGCCGGGAGCACCTTAAGGCTCGAAGATCTCCTCTACATAAAAAACGATACAGACAAGCAACTTCTCTATAACGGGATTACAAACGGTACTATCGCACTTTCCATGCAGGGTGTTGTTCCCGTATTAGAGAACGGTAAGTTTAACGGTCTGCTCAAAATATACTACCCTTGCGATCGTATAAGGGTTTGGGATAACGAGATCAATGCTACGCTCACAGCCTGCGGCGCCGATATCTTTGTTAACGCATCGACGCTTATAGAAGCGGGCACGGTCCTCGATATTGACTCCCTGCTCCCCGGTTATTCAGCTGAACGTAAATGGGACAGCAAATCAGAGCGTATAAACGGACAAACCGTAACATATCAAACTACAGTAGAAAAGATGAGTCATTCATACGACTACACTCTGTCATCTGATGAGCGTTATTTCACAGCTCCAGACGACGTTTCCGAAACTGTTGAATATATAATCCATGCCTATAAAGCCGACATCAGGGTTAAGGTCTGTCCCAAAGGGACTCTCGCAAGCAGTCTTACCGAAGTTGTAAAGAGTGTTGAAGCAGACGAAAGCCTTGTTGTTGATGCAGAAAAAGCAGCCTCCCTTTCAAAGGATGCAATTAACAACTTTAAGAATAACGGCGGCGACAACAGCAGCCTGATCCTTAAAACCGGTGACTATGAATGGTCGTTCGAAAAGAACGAACTCGCCAATGCCGCACAGAATGATATCGACCTGAGTGTTAAGATCGGCGATAAACTCACAAACAGCAGGCTTGATGTAGTATCTGGTGTTAAGCTTGGGTTCCCTGCAAATGGAACACTTCCCGGCAAAACCGGTTTCAGATGCTATCTTTCCTCCGAAAATCTTGCAAAGATCAAGGATAAGGACCATGTAAGTCTGTTCTACGACGACGGTTCTTCGACACTTAAGCGAGAAGGAAGCAACTATTATGTCGGAAAAGATGTCCTCGGAAGAGACTACATCGATATCTATATAACCCATAATTCCGATTTCGTCCTTACGTCTGTAGACGCAGACAGTATAAGCGTTGCGTCAGAAAGCTCCGGCGGCTCGGGTTATGTTGACAGCGGCAGCGGCTCAGGTACTTCCTCGGGCACTACAGAGACAACCCCCGACACCGACAAGGAGTCTACGGACAAAGCGGCAGAGGAAAAGGACGATGACAAGAACGCTGTCGTTACCGAAAACGAGGACGGCTCCGTAACATCAACGACCGTTACAGAGAACGAGGACGGAACCAAGACCACCGTTGAGGAGACCGAGTTCAAGGACGGAAGCAAGGCTGTAACAGAGACAACCGAGA
>JAEEQC010000033.1 GCA_016285135.1 Lachnospiraceae bacterium | reverse complement strand
CCACAGAATCTTGCACGTTTTCATCTGCCTTAGACACCTCGGGTTTCTCTGTCTTTTTTTCAGGCTTTTCAGGCTTCGGCTTCGCAGGCTTCTGATTATAAATGTTCATCGCCTTATCCATACCGTCGCGGATGATCGTGATCACAGCGTCGGCTGCCGTCTCGAGGGACTTGTTCACCGCTTCGAAGTCCGCAGGGGCGAAGCGCCCGAGCACGTGCTCGATGAGATCTCCGCCTTCGGGCTTGTCGCCGATACCGATCCTGACACGGTCAAACTCCTGTGACCCGGTACATGCGATGATGCTCTTCATGCCGTTGTGACCTCCCGCACTGCCCTTGGGGCGAACCCTGATCGTACCGGGCTCGAGGCTGATGTCATCGTAGATAACGACCATATCTTCTGCCGAAAGCATCTTGTCCCTGAGCCACGCAGAAACACTCTCTCCGCTGTTGTTCATGTAAGTGAGCGGCTTGACGAGGATCACCTTCTCCCCTTCAAAGAAGCCCTGACCGTACATGCTCTTGTTCTTCTGATGATCAAAGGCGATGCCCATGCGCTTCGCCACGATATCGATCGCGTCAAAACCCATGTTGTGCCTTGTGTGACTGTATTTGTCTCCGTAATTTCCGAGTCCGAAGATGATCTTCATGATTTCTTCCTTTCAGTTATGTCCTTCTCGTACTCCTCAGCCGAGTAAGTGTACCTGTAAACATGTCCGTCCTTGAGCTCCTCGCCTCGGGCCTCATAAAGTTCGGAGACGGTCACGAGCCTGTAGCCCTCGCTCTTAAGCCACGGGATCAGTTCTTTTACCGCCTCGACAGTCGACTTGTAGATGTCGTGCATGAGCACAACACGACCGTCCCGGACGTTCTTTTTGACCTCGGCGACCGTCGAAGCCGCATCCTTTGTCTTCCAGTCTCTCGAGTCGACAGACCAGTTTATCATCGGGCGTTTCACCACTTCTTTCACAGTGTCGTTCGTGAGTCCGTAGGGCGGCCTCAGAAGCAGCCGGCCTTCGGCTCCCGCCTCGTTTAAGAGTCTTTCATTGTCGTAGACCTCGGACTCTATAGCACTGCGCGAAATGTCCGAAAGATCCTTGTGCCCGCTCGTATGGTTGGCGACCTCGCAGCCTGCGTCGAGCACCAGCTTCACTCTCTCCGGGTGCTTCTCGATGTTGTAGCCTACCATAAAGAAGGTCGCTCTCGAATCATTCGACGTGAGGAGCTCAAGGATCTCCTCGGTATACATGCTCGGCCCGTCGTCAAAGGTGAGAGCCACAAGCTTCTGCGTGGGGTCTATGGGTGCTGTGGCGGCGGTTGATTCGTGATCGTCGCTGTCTTTTCCTGTTTCGGACGCAGGATGGTTTTCGTGCCTCTCGCTGCTCTCAGAGCTCTTCCCCGCTGCCTCGGCCGCTTCGAGCTGCTCGTGGTCGGCCGCAAGGACCTCCTTGTACTCTTTCGGGAGGGTGTCGAGTGCTTCCTCTATGCCGGAACGGATCTCACTCATACGCTCTCCCCTTGCATGCAAAGAGATCACCGCGATGACTGTCGCCACCGCCGCGATAGAGATACTGATCCCCCAGAGCAGCTTCCTCCTGTCCGTCTTCCTCAACCTCCCTTATGTTCATCCCGTCGGCTTTTTCAGCCGCAGTTTCTTTCTCTCACATCATCCGTCATGTCCGAAGACAAGTTCCGCACAACACATATCATCCATGACACGAACAAACTCCGCACAGCGCAGATCATCCATGACACGGACAAACTCCGCACAGCACGAAGCGCGGGACCCCCGCAATACCCGGGGCACCCGTGCCGATCTATCACATATACATTAATGCTTTATCTAATAACTATCGCACAAAACAGGCCTCCCGCGAAGGGAGGCCCGTTGTTTCAGATCAGATATCTTTCGTTCTTTTCAACAACAACCTTGATCCTGCCTTCTTCTCCGATGTAGCTGACATTCGGCCTGATCGTATCCCTGCTTTCAACGATGCAGTTCTCAAGATATGTGTTGTCGCCTATATGCACGTCGTTGAGGATGATACTGTTCTTGATGGTACAGTTGTTTCCAACGTAGACCTGCTTGAATATCACGGAGTTCTCAACGTTGCCGTTTATGATGCTTCCGCTCGATATAAGGCTGTTCTTGACGGTCGCGCCCGCGTTGTACTTTGCGGGAGGAAGATCGTCGATCTTGGAATATACATCGGGATACTGCCTGAAGAAATAGTCCCTGACATCACGCTTCAAAAAGTCCATGTTCGTCTGGTAGTAGTCCTCAACCGACGCGATGTTGCGCCAGTACTCCGTGTGCTCGTAGACGTAGATCTTCTTGAGCTCCTTGTACCTGATGATGATGTCCCTGACGAACTCGTAGCGCTCTTCTTCCTGTGCCTTCTCGATCATCTCGATGAGCTGGCGACGTCTGATGACGTAGATACCGGTCGAGATGAGCGGCTCGGCCTCCTTGCAGAAGAAAGGCTTCTCATCGAAGGTCGTGATCCTCATGTCCTCGTCCGTCTCGATGACGCCGTAACGACTGATATCGGTGCCCGGAGTAGCTCTCGAGCAGACTACCGTGATGTCCGCTTTCTTCGCAACATGATATTCCAAAACCTTGTTAAAGTCAAGTTTGTAGATGCCGTCGCCGGAGCAGATCACAACATACGGCTCATGTGAAGTCTTAAGGAAATTGAGGTTCTGGTAGATCGAATCCGCGGTGCCTCTGTACCAGAACGAATTGTCCGGTGTGATGGTCGGTGTGAACACGAACAGACCGCCCTGCTTACGACCGAAATCCCACCATTTTGAAGAACTGAGGTGCTCATTTAAGGATCTCGAATTGTACTGGGTAAGGACCGCAACCTTTCCTATATGGGAATTGGAGAGACTGCTCAGAGCAAAGTCGATCGCTCTGTAGCTTCCCGCAATAGGCATGGCCGCAATGGCACGCTTGCTGGAAAGCTCTCTCATCCTGTTGTTGTTTCCGCCGGCTAAAACTATTCCTATCGCTCGCATATCTCTGTTTCTCCTACTGATTTATGATAGTGTCTTTAACGCCTATATGAAAGCTTTTCGCTTTCACGGCCGCCCTCCCGGGCAAACCCTCGCGACCGCCCTGTGTCGGGCGACCCTCAATGGCCGGTGCCTCTCAGGCAAGCCTTTCGTCCGCGCGGATCAGGCTCTCGCCGCTGTCAAGCCAGTTGCCGCCCTCGTAATCCGAAGGGGTCGTAACACCGGAGATCACGGTGTTCTTGCCTACCTTGACTCCGTCCGGGATGACCGTTCCCTCTCCGAGGGTGACAAGTCCGTTGCAGTAGATGTTCGGATGCTGCTTGTTCTCCTTCTGCTCGCCGACACCGAGCTCGCAATCGTTGCCGATCACGCAGTTCTCTGCGATGATCGTCTTGTAGAGCTTGGAGCCGTGTCCGATCGAGGTTCCCTTCATGATTATGGAGTCTGCCACAACGCATCCTTCCTCGATGGTCACGCCCGAACCTATAACGCTGTTGTAAACCTCGCCGTAGACCTCTGTTCCTTCACCGATTATGCTGCGGCTGACGGTTGCGCTGCCCGCAATGTACTGAGGCGGGATAACGTCGCTCTTTGTGTAGATCTTCCAGAATTCCTCATAAAGATTAAAGTCCGGAACAAGATCGATGAGCTCCATGTTGGACTCCCAGTAGGAAGTCAGGGTTCCGACATCCTTCCAGTAGCCGTTGTACTCGAATGCGTAGATGTTCGCACCGTTCTCATGGCAATACGGGATAACGTGCTTACCGAAATCACAACCGGGCTGGTCGGAAAGCTTGATGAGCGCCTCTTTGAGCACCTTCCATGAGAAGATGTAGATACCCATGGAAGCGAGATTGCTTCTGGGCTTAGCGGGCTTCTCCTCAAATTCGAGGACCTTCTTGCTCTCATCCGTGATAACAAGACCGAATCTGGATGCCTCCTCCCACGAAACGGGATATGTGGCGATCGTGATGTCAGCCTTGTTGCTCTTGTGGAACTCAAGAAGGATCTCGTAGTCCATCTTATAGATATGATCACCGCCGAGGATGAGGACATACTCGGGGTTATAGTACTCCATGTACTTAAGGTTCTGGTAGATGGCATTGGCCGTACCGGTGTACCACTCCGCGTTATCCGACTTCTCGTACGGAGGAAGTATGCTCACGCCACCGATGTTTCGGTCAAGATCCCACGGGATGCCGATGCCGATATGAGTGTTGAGTCGGAGCGGCTGGTACTGGGTAAGGACACCGACAGTGTCAATACCGGAATTGATACAGTTACTGAGCGGGAAATCGATGATTCTGTACTTTCCGCCGTAGCTGACTGCAGGTTTTGCCATATCTGAAGTAAGGATGCCAAGCCTCGAACCCTGTCCGCCGGCAAGAAGCATGGCGATCATTTCTTTTCGGATCATAAGTTCACCCTCCGTAGTAATTCAATCACGCTTAAATAGTATCATATTTCGAGGAAAATGTGAATACATTTTTGCATAGTTTGTGAAGTTTTTGGACAACTCTTTCTTTATAAACAGAATTACCTCACAGAATGTTGTGTAAAGAAAAACTACAGGTACATCATCTTGTAACAAGCGATAAACGCATTCGTAACGATCTTTCCCCCGTGAAGCACCCGATCATGTCGATTATGAAAAGATTGTTGTTATTAAATAACTCGTGCCATATAATAGACTACGGATAAAAAAGATGAAAAAGCCATTCAAGTTTACTTGAAAAGGCTTATATATAAGGAGCACTCCACATGAGATACATAGACCTAAGCACCCCCAAAAACGTTTTTTTCACCGGTATCGGCGGGATCAGCATGAGCGGCTTCGCTCTTCTCCTTAATAAGAAGGGCTTCAAAGTCAGCGGCTCCGACCGTGCCGAGTCGGACGTCACAAAGACTCTCGAGGATCAGGGGATCAAGGTTATCTACGGACAGTCCGCAGACAATATAAGCGTTGATACAGACGTACTCGTCTACACAGCCGCGGTCAAACAGGATCACCCCGAGCTCGTGCGTGCAAGGGAGCTCGGGATCCCCACGATCGACCGTGCCACTCTCGTAGGCGACGTCATGCTTTCCTATAAAGATAATTACGCAGTTGCCGGCACGCACGGCAAGACTTCTTCCACTTCGATGCTCGCCCTCGTTCTTCTCGAGGCGGGACTCGACCCGACCCTCAACGTCGGCGGTATCCTCGACGAGATCGGCGGGAACATGCGCCTCGGCAACAGCGACACTTTCTGTATCGAGGCGTGCGAGTACACGGACAGCTTCCTTAAGTTCCACCCCACCCGCGCCATCATCACGAACCTCGAGCCCGAGCACCTCGACTACTTCGGTGATTTCGAGAATGAGAAACGTTCCTTCGCAAAATTTGCCTCTCTCATCCCCGAAGACGGTCTTCTCGCGGTCGGAGCATGCATTGAGGGACGCGACGAGATCTTTAAAGACGCGCGCTGCAGGATCATCACCTTTGCAGGTGCCTGCGAAGGCGCTCTCCCTGACTATCATGCGGAGAACATCACTTTTGACGCATCGGGCTGCGGCAGCTACACGCTCGTCAAGGGGACTGCTCCCGTCGGTGAGATCATACTCGGAGTACCCGGAAGCCACAACGTGACGAACTCGGTCGGTGTTGCGGCACTCGCACTTGAGAGCGGGATCCCGTTCGAATCGGTCAAGGCAGGTCTCGCGCGTTACAAAGGCACTCACAGACGCTTCGAAAAGAAGGGCGAGATCGGCGGAGTGACGATCATCGACGATTATGCCCACCATCCCACAGAGATGGCTGCCACCATCAAAACAGCAAGGAGCCTCTCACCGAAGAGGCTTGTGGTCGTCTTCCAGTCCCACACCTACTCAAGGACCGCGCTCTTTAAAGAGGAGATCTGCAAGGTTCTCAGCGAGGCTGACCTCATCGTCCTGTCGGATATTTATGCCGCGAGGGAGACGAACACCTTCGGGATCGACCCCGAAGACATGGCGAGGGTCCTTCGCGAAAAATATGGTAAGAAAGCTTACCATTTTTCGTCGTTTGGAGAAATTGAAGATTTTTGTTTAGAAAATTGTTCCACAGGTGACATGTTAATAACTATGGGTGCCGGAGACGTTGTAAAGATTGCGGACGAGCTCCTCGGACACTGACTTATCCACTTTATCCACAATTTGTTTTGAACAATTCCGCCCGTCCCGAGAGCCCCCTTTGCAGTGCGTTTCGGGTGTCGGGCGGGTTCATTTTTCCACAATATCCACAGGCCTTTTCGACATCTGTTTCATGTTTTTTTTTCGATTGATATCCTTGTCCGTTATGCTATAATCGTGTCACGCCGAATGAAAACGACGTAGTCGTATGATAAGACAAGGGGAGCGGCAGAGTATGAACGGACGTATTAATCTTTCATGTGGAAAAGAGGCAATGACCTCCACGTCCATATCGGATTATTTCATAGATAATTGCCTTGCGGCAGCGCACGGCTCTTTTGTCAAAGTGTATCTTTATCTCATCAGATGCCTTCACGACACCTCCATGCCCATTTCCGTCGAGGAAATGTCCAACAGAGTCGGTGAATCCGAGAACGATGTTATCAAGGCCCTTCGCTATTGGGAGAAGGAGGGTTTTCTACGCGTGTCGTACGATGCTGATGGTGACGTCCGTGACATCAGGATAGAGAACTCCGACGGATTCCCCGTCAGGGACAAGGTGCTCACAGTAAGTGAGCCTCCCATGAGGAGCAGCCGCAGGATCGCAAGGGTTGTTCCGGGACCCAAGGAGGCACCCGCACCCGCGCCCGAAGAGCCCGAGATCATGGTTCCGACCTACACCCCCCGTCAGATCGCAGGCTTCAGAGAGCTTGACGAATTTAACAGCCTTATCGATCAGATAGAGCAGAAGCTCGGAAAGACACTGTCGGTCAAGAACCTTCAGCTTCCTTCTTTCTTATATGAGAGCCTCGGGTTCACCCCCGAACTGATCGAGTTCCTGTACGATCACTGCATCGCCCTCAACAAGAAAACGGACAAGTACATTGAGACAACAGCCATCGAATGGAAAAAGAGCGGTGTCTTTGATGTCGATTCAGCCCGCTCGCATGTCCTTACCAGGACGGCCGAATACTCAGCGGTAGTAAAGGCCTTCGGCATAAGCGGCAGGGCGCTCGGCTCCGGAGAGCTCGAATATCTCTCCCGCTGGCACAGCGCAGGCTTCTCTGTCGATCTGATCCGCGAGGCGTGCTGCAGAGCCGTTTCGAAGGGCAGCAGCGGCAAGCAGTTCTCATACGCCGACTCGATCCTCAAGAACTGGCAGCAGAAGGGTGTCACAAACCTTGACGAGGTCAGGAACGACGACGCGCAGTACAGACAGTCGCATCCCGTCAGGACTGAGGAGACGCAGGCCACTCCGGCAAGGACGCCTCAGAGAGGCCGTTTCAACAGCTTCCCCCAGAGAAGCTACAGCAAGCAGGAACTGGCAGATTTCGAACGCAAAAAGCTGGGATATTAAGGGGACAAAATGCATACAAGAAATGACTATACGGACCGAATTCTTGCGCAATATGACGAAAAACGACGAAACGCGCGTTACGCCCTTGACGAAAGGCGTACGCAGGTCTATGATAAATGCCCCGGGGTAAAAGAGCTTGAACTGAGGGTTGCACGCGACTCCTTCGAAAGAGGAAAGCGCTCCATCCTCCTCGGTGAGTCCGATGCTCTGAACGGTCTCGAGGAAGCAAATCGCGAGCTTGCGGCCCGGAAGGAAAAGCTGCTCGTCGAGAACGGTTTCCCGGCCGATTACCTGAAGATGCGCTACGAATGTGACATCTGCAAGGACACGGGCTATATCGGCAACGATAGATGCGACTGCTTTAAAAAAGCACTCAGCAAGCTTCTCTTGAAGGACTCGAACATGGAGAGTCTGCTTGAAGAGGAGAACTTTAAAACCTTTGATACCTCGCTGTTCTCAAACGATCCCGCAGACAGGGATCCGGTGCTCGGTGTCACCCCTTATGAAAACATCATGACGGTGCTCGGGAAAGCAAAGCGTTTCGTCGAAAGCTTTGACAGCGAGCACGGCAACATCCTGATATACGGCCCCACCGGTGTCGGAAAGACTTTTCTCTCTTCCTGCATCGCCAAGGCACTCATAGACACATCACATTCGGTGCTTTATCACTCCGCCACCGGCCTCTTCTCGGCTCTCGAAGCCGCACGCTTCGGCAGCGAAAACCGTGACGCGGCGAAAAAAGAGGAGGCGCACATCTTTGAATGTGACATGCTCGTCATTGACGACCTCGGAAGCGAGTTTTACACGCAGTTCACAGCATCCTCGCTCTTCAATGTCATCAACGAGCGGCAGCTTGCCGGAAGGTCGACGGTCATTTCGACGAACCTTTCTTTCGACGACATCATTTTTAACTACTCGGAGCGCACGTACTCAAGGATCTGCAAGCATTACGATCTTTACAAGATCCTGGGTACCGATCTGAGAAGACACACATAAGTATTACTACTATTCGCCTGATACTTCGTTGAAGTGTTTGGTAAGGAATCAACGGCGAAAAAAACGCCGTTAAAGAGGAGGTCACAACAGTGTCACAGCAAGATGTTTTTCTTGAAACAATTCCGGTCGGAAAGCTGGGCGTTATCGCCCTTAAGAGCAGCGAAGCTCTCGGCGAGAAGGTAAACAATTACCTTGTCGACTGGAGAAGCGGCCGCGACAACGAGCACACCGCAACCATCGCTTTTCAGGGGTATCAGCGCGATACATTCCTCGTTGAATCCCAGTGTCCGAGATTCGGAACAGGTGAAGGCAAGGGCGTTATCAACGAATCGGTCCGCGGTTACGATCTTTACATTCTCCTCGATGTTACAAACTACAGCATTGAGTACACTGTAAGAGGCCACAAGAACCACATGTCTCCCGACGATCACTTCCAGGACTTAAAGCGCATCATCGGTGCCGTGGGTGGCAAGGCAAGACGTATCACGGTCATCATGCCTTACCTTTACGAGAGCCGCCAGGACAAGCGTACAACACGCGAATCACTCGACTGTGCGATGGCACTTCAGGAGCTCTACAGTATGGGCGTTGACAGCGTCATCACCTTCGACGCACACGAGCCTAAGGTTCAGAACGCCATCCCGCTCAAGACTTTCGAAACGATCAAACCTACATATCAGTTCATCAAAGCTCTCCTGAGGAACGTACCCGACATCAGGATGACACCCGACAAGATGATGATCGTCAGCCCCGACGAAGGTGCCATGGGCCGTTCGATCTACTTCGGGAACGTACTCGGTCTCGATATCGGTATGTTCTACAAGCGAAGGGATTACACCAAGGTTGTCGGCGGTCGTAACCCGATCATCGCACATGAGTACCTCGGTGCAGACCTTAAGGGCAAAGACGTTATCATCCTCGACGACATGATCTCATCGGGCGACAGCATTCTTGAGGTTGCTCGAGAGCTCAGGAAGCGCGGTGCCGGCAGGATCTTCTGCTGCGCAACTTTCGGACTCTTTACCGATGGTCTTGCAAGATTCGACGAAGCTTATAAGGAGCACGTCTTCGACAAGGTCGTTACCACCAACCTCATCTACCAGACACCCGAGCTCTTAGAGCGCGAGTACTACATCAATGCGGATATGAGCAAGTACATCGCTCTCCTCATCGATACACTCAACCACGACTTCTCAATCAGTGAGTTTCTCGATCCCACGGACCGCATCCACAAGATTCTCGAGAAGTACGGTCAGACAACCTGATACGATATCATACAGCGTTTTAAAAGGGCATCCGAAGATGCCCTTTTGTTATTCTTGTTTTACCTCTGTAGATGCCGTTATTGTCGGCGGGAGATTTTTTTCCGGCCTGCTTTTCATACCCAACAAAAGAATTATAAGGGTCAACACAAACACAATAAGAATAGTTCCCAGTATCACCTTTATAAACCTTTTTAACCGTCTGTTTCTTATAGACAGTTCTTCACTTATGGATGACAATTTTTTGCTGATAAGATCAAGGTCGGTAGTTTCCGTTTCTGTCGCCCCTAGCAATTCCTCTAACGGCACATCGAAAACATCTGCCAATCTCTGCAAGAGATCAGCATCCGGAACCGAAAATCCTTTTTCCCACTTCGAAACCGTCTGACGAACAACATGAAGCCTGTCTGCTAACGCCTCCTGTGATAATCCTTTTTCAATTCTAAGCTTCCTAACGCGTTCGCCAAACATAATTGTCTCCTTCTTTTTGTTATACCTTTACAATGAGATACACCGTCCCGTTTAAGCTTCCCTTGGATTTTTTATCCTCTTGTTTATCATTTCTATCATACAATCGTCGGATTATCAACAATTCTTCATAAACAAGAAGATTAATTGAGCTAATTGGTCAATTCACATAGTCTTCGGGATAAATCAAGACAGTGTAAAAACAACATTTTCACAAGGATCAATCCTCATTTAGGCCCCCGAACCCATCACACTGTACACAGAAACATTTACCGGGAGAACATAATTGCTAATCTTAACCGGTAAACTCTTCCACTTGACATCACCCAGTGAAGCAACTTTTTTCTTTGCTTCTTCCGTAGCCGCGATACCCTCTTCTATTTCTTTTCTCAGCCTTTTTTCATAGGCCTCAGGACGGTACTTGGCCAGGTTTTCACATATACGCTCCTTCTCAACCAATCCGTTTTCCATCGACATCGATAACCCGTATTCTTCATTTAATGAATCCATGATTTTCTGGTATTCAACAAAGGAGTCCGAATCGATAGTAACATTGCTCTTGTAATCCTCCGCAAGAAACTCGGAGGCACTTGAGGGCACCGATGTTGTCAGAACCAAAAATAGAATGATCATATAACTTATGGCTCTTTTTCTCATGTTTGTTTTTCCTCTCGTTTTTATTATTTGAACCCGCGGTGTTCGAGTAAAGGATATAATCATCCCCGAAAATAGTAAAGCAACGAAAATTAACATTTTGTTAATTTCCGTTGCTATTGCGTAAAATAAGGCTTTTCAGGCTATTCTTTCCACCATTTTATATCAAAAAATGCTCTACCGGTTTTAAGCATAATAACCTAGAATTATAAACTCAGGTATTCCTGTTTGCGATGTATTGTTCTTTAAACTGCCGGAAACATCGACAAACAATAAATCTTCTTTATTGGTCAAAACAGAAAACCTGCTCAATTTTCCCCCCTCCTTGCCGGATACATCAAGTTTGTACTTAAACTCATACCCCCTGCAAGAATAAGTTCCATCTGCATTTTCCTCATAATCAACATCAAACGCATGAAAGTCTTCCTCTTTCCAAGTACTTTCGTTTTCGGTAAGGTCCTCTGTGACTGAGCAGGCACTGAGAATCACTGAGAAAACTACTAATACCCCAACTAAGGCAAAACTACAAACTCTCATATCAGACACCTCCATTTGTTTTTCTTAGGGAATATACGCATTAATAGTCGGTGCATGTCTGTTATTCCTCTCTTTTTATTGTTTGAACCCGCGGTGTTCGAGTAAAGAATATAATTATCCCCCAAAAAAATAAAGCAACGGAAATTAACATTTTGTTAATTTCCGTTGCTATTGCGTAAAATAAGGCTTTTCTGACCCTCAAGATTCACAGTATTTACTTCTTGAAGAGTATTTCAGTTAAAACAGATCGTTCAGCGTCACCACGGATTGAAACACATCGGAATGACTGTTACGTACCATTCCCAACGTAGTGATCAGTGTCGGAAAGATCGCGTACTTTGTGCCCGTCTCTTTTATAAAGTCATTTACTTTATTTCTCACGTTTTGTTCGGTCTGATCGTCAACAGTATAATCTGTTGCCGAATACTTCATCTCGCACAGATTGATTACCTGATCTTTCCTCACTATCAGGAGATCGATCTGTGATCCCTTCACGCCCTTCTCGCGATCGGGTTTGCAGTACCATGAATTCATCTCGGTGTACACACCCGATATTCCAAGCTTCTGTTTGATCCTTTCCGCATGTTTCATACATATCCGCTCAAAAGATAGTCCCTGCCAGGCATTTACCGTGGGGGTGTTTATCTGATTACTCCAAAAATGTGGGTCGGTCGGTTCCTTTATAAGAAACTCGTAGTAAAACAATGTATAAAAATCCACAAGCTGGAACACCGAATTCTTCTTTTTCATGCCGAAAGCGTTGTATTTTCTCATGAACCCACAGCTTTCCAGTTCCTCCATCTTCTTTGTCAGGTCACCGGAATTAACGAGCTTGGCTTTTTCTATTATCTCTTCTCTCGTCATCCCTGCCTTCTTTTTGGAGAGTGCCTCTATAATTTTTATGTAATCATCCGGGCGTCTGAATATGGATGCGTAAAGGTATTTAAACTCATTCTTTAAAGGTGCCTCGGGATCAAACAACGCCATATCGATATTCTGTGCGATACTGAACCCTTTCTTGAGAAATGTCCAATAATACGGTACGCCGCCAAAAACCATATAATACTGCAGCAACTGGGTTCTGTTAAAACTGAATCCATTCTCACGGGCAAAAATCTCGCACTCGCCGAGGGAAAATTCCTCGATATGCAGTCTCTCCGTGATACGGTTATACAGACCACCTTTATTATGTATTACATTCGAGAGCATCCATGAAGTTGCGGACGCAGACACAATAAGGACTACGTCTTTTCTTGCGGATGCCCAGCCGTTCCAGAAATTCTCAAGCGCAACCAGGAGGTCACTCCTTGGCGTATCCATCCATGACAATTCATCAATAAATATCACTTTTTTCTTTTCGGACGAAGCACGGATCAATTCCTTGAGTTTTTCAAAGGCTTCAAGCCAGTTCTTTGCCTTCTTCCCGGTTTCAGCTCCGCAATCCCTGAGAGAAGATTCGAAAGCAAACAGCTGGTCACGCAGACTTCCCTGTGAGAGTCCGGCGTGCTGAAACGTAAACCTGTAATCAAAGGTTTCCCTGACAAGGAAAGTCTTTCCTATTCTTCTTCTGCCATATATCGCAACAAAATGGGACATTTCGTCTCTCATAATGTCCTCAAGCAACTTTCTTTCTTTTTCTCGTCCTATCAGCATATGCGGCCTCCCTCTGTCATTATAATTTACTTAATCTGTATTATTTACGAGGATTAAGTAAATTATAACGCGCTTTTTGGCCTCTTTCAAGAAAAATCGACGTTATAATTTACTTAATGTGCCAAATTTTTCGAGATTAAGTAAATTATAACGCTATTTCGACCTTGACTCCGTTCTACTACAATATATTTATGGTTAATAACCCTTACAGCCAGTAAGGAATTATCCATCTTGTTGCTTAGCTGTATAATGGTGGAGCAATCGGTATGTCGGCTTCCATTCTTGGACTTAGCGTCCGTATATAAGACTGATAACCAGCTCCTCATTTGCAGCGTTCGTTTTATGCAGGTTGAACTGCCTCGGGTACGTTCGTGTCACACCACAGTAGATTGAATAGGCAATGAGTAAAACTGGTACTTATCCATTGCAATAATCTTAAGGAGTGACAAATTTATGAACGCAGTAGGTATCGATGTTTCTAAGGGGAAAAGTATGGTTGCAATCATGAGACCTTTCGGTGAGATTGTTTCTACTCCCTTTGAAATAAAACACACATCCAGTGACATCAATTCATTAATTGAACTCATCAATTCTGTTGAAGGTGAATCCCGCATCGTTATGGAACACACAGGGCGCTATTACGAGGCTCTTGCCCACGAACTTTCAGCAGCAAATCTTTTTGTTAGCGCTGTTAATCCTAAACTCATCAAGGACTTTGATAACGATTCTCTTCGCAAAGTCAAATCAGACAAAGCTGATTCTGTTAAGATTGCCCGTTATGCGCTTGACAAGTGGCAAAACCTAAAACAGTATAGTGTTATGGATGAGTTACGAATTCAACTTAAAACTATGAATCGTCAGTTTGGTTTCTACATGAAACACAAAACCGCCATGAAGAATAATCTTATCGGCATCCTTGATCAGACCTATCCTGGAGTAAACTCTTACTTTGATAGCCCTGCTCGAAGTGATGGCAGCCAAAAATGGGTTGATTTCGCTTCAACTTACTGGCATGTGGATTGTGTTCGTAAAATGTCTCTTAACGCATTTATTGACCATTATCAAAAATGGTGCAAACGCAAGAAGTACAACTTCAGCCAATCAAAAGCTGAAGAAATCTATGGAAAAGCAAAGGAACTTGTTCCTGTACTTCCAAAAGACGAAATAACCAGACTAATAATCAAACAAGCTGTAGATCAGCTTAATAGTGCATCAACCACCGTCGAAGAGTTACGCACACTAATGAATGAGACAGCTTCAAAACTTCCAGAATATTCAATCGTGATGAATATGAAAGGGGTAGGTCCATCATTAGGTCCTCAGCTTATGGCTGAAATCGGTGATGTGAGCAGATTTACTCACAAGGGTGCTATCACTGCATTTGCGGGTGTTGACCCTGGTGTAAACGAATCTGGAACCTATGAGCAACGAAGTGTTTCCACTTCTAAAAGAGGCTCCGCCGATTTACGAAAAACTCTCTTTCAGGTAATGGATATACTCATTAAAACCATGCCACAGGACGATCCTGTTTATCAGTTCTTAGATAAGAAACGGGCACAAGGCAAGCCTTACTATGTCTATATGACAGCCGGTGCAAACAAGTTTCTTAGAATCTACTATGGACGAGTGAAAGAATACTTAGCCACTCTTCCAGAATCGAATTAATCTCAATCAATAAAACTATTCAGACCAGCACTGGTTGTGGTGGTCTTATTTTGATACCTTCTTTTCAACCTGTATAAAATTTTCAATGTTCTTTAATTTAGCCTTGACTTTTTATTTGCAGGCTTATAGAAGCCCGGAGGCAAGAAGGAACCCCGAGCAAAAAGCCCGAGGCTCCTTCCCTTATGTCAGCCGAAATTCAAACAATTAAACTGTTGTCTAAAGCCAACCGCATAACAGCAGAAACAATAGACGTGGCTGCGATAAAATCTATGCTGGCGGACAACAGATAGCAGTGATATAATTACTTTGCAAAACGTTGAATAAAGAGGATAATCACTAGTAGATTGTTTGGAAAGGAGTAGCTATGACTTGTCAGGTTCTGGTTACAAAAGAAGATAACTGGTATGTTGCTAAAGATATTGCCAGCGGTGTTGCTTCGCAGGGACATGATATCTCCTCTGCTCTTGAAAACCTGAAAGAGGCAGTGGAATTGTATTACGAGGATTCAACCGATATTCCCAGCCCGGTTCCGGCGTTCCTTACTACATTAGAGGTATCTGCCCATGCCTTCTAAATATCCTGTGTTAAAACCTAATGAAGTGATCAAACGGCTCGAGAGTTTCGGGTTCTTCAAAGTGAGTCAAAAAGGGAGCCATTTAAAATTGTCAAATGGAACCAGGGTGTGCATTATCCCTATGCATGATGAAATCGCCAGAGGAACTCTTAAGAGCATTCTTGAACAGGCCAACATCTCTCTTGAAAAGTTTTTAAACGAAGAATAAAGTCATTCATATTTAAAAGTTTCAATAAGGAGCCCCGAGCAAAAAGCCCGGGGCTCCTTCCCTTATGTCAGACATCAGCTCTTAACAAATCCCGATATCATGCCGATATATTGATAAAGAATATTCCCCGAAAAAAGGATTTTTCAGGGCGCCCCACAACAGGGCACAGAGGGAAAGGAGACCCGATATGAAGATAAACGCAAGTAGTGTCAGTATGAATTCTGAACATCTGGCAGGTGAATCTACCGAAATCAATCATGTCAGTATTATAACCCGTGGATCAGGCGCTTTGGAGAAGATCTCGGCTTTTGCCGAGCAGCACAGTGGAAGCGCTGTAGCAGGAATAATCGAATACTCAGATGTAGAAAAACAGGAAGCCCAGCAGCGTAAGGAGGAGAACCAGAACAATCTCCGCAGGATGCTCGAGCAGATGAACGAGAACAGGATGCAGCCTCCGCTTATCCTCAGCGATGATGCGGACATGCAGATCACGCTTCTGCGCAAGCTTCTTGCCGCGCTCAACGGCAAGGGCCGTATCGACCCCTTAGAGCTCCCGCAGATGAAAAAGGATGGCATTCTCGACCTCAGAAGCAGCAACTTTAAGAATCTTGAGATGGCACTGTCGGCGAGATCCGTGAGCGGTGCTTCGTTCTCTTTGTCTATAGGCGGAAAAGGCAGCGCACAGGCTTCACCCGCAGTAGGTACAACAGTCTCCGGTACTACCTGGCAGAAGATCACCGCAACAAGCGGCTACCATAACGAGAGCGAGTACACATCCTTTTCGTCTACCGGTCTTGCACTCACCGAGGACGGTCGAAAGATCAGCTTCGGCGTGGAATTCTCGATGGCGAGGAACTTCAGCCAAAAGTTTGAATCGATCACTGCTGAGAACGTGATCATGACTGATCCGCTCATTATAAACATTGACAGTAAATATGCAGGCCTCACGGATGTGAAATTCAAGTTTGACCTCGATAACGACGGAGTAAAAGACGACATCTCCTTCGCTGCTGAAGGAAGCGGATTCCTGGCACTCGACAAGGACGGTAACGGCATGATCGACAACGGAAGCGAGCTTTTCGGAACAAAAAGCGGTGACGGATTTAAGGATCTTGCCGCATATGATGAGGACGGCAACTCGTGGATCGATGAGAACGACGCAGTTTACTCTAAGCTCCGTGTCTGGACCAAGGACAGCGAAGGTAACGACAAGCTCCTTGATCTGAATGAGGCAAATGTAGGCGCGATCTACCTCGGAAGCGCAAGCACCGAGTTCAGTATCAAGAACGATTCCAACACCCTTCAGGGTGCGGTTCGCAAGACCGGTATCTATCTCAAGGAAACAGGCGAGGTAGGAACTCTGCAACATGTAGATCTTGCGATGTAAGGTAATGCCCGATTTTCGGTTTTGTATGGTTTCAGATTAATTGTCCGAATTTCGGCTGACATAAGGGAAGGAGCCCCGGGCTTTTTGCTCGGGGCTCCTTCTTTTTCAGGATAGATTCGAAGATCATCACTTGGATCTCTTAAACTTAACCTTCTTACCAACTCCCGACTTCTTGAGGAGTTCTACGAGTGCGTCGAACTCTTCGTCGGTCTCTGCGGAGATGTAGAATGTTGCATTGGACTTAATGCCGTCAAACGCACCGGGTGCGATCTCTGTAACGTTAGCCGAAAGCTTGATGGTCTTGAGGTTCTTTGCTCCGCTAAAGGCATCCTCTCCGATGGAGGTGATGGATGCTGCAAGAGTAACCTTCTTGACGGTTGTGTTGTCCTTCATGGCACCTTCGCCGACTGTCGTTACGGGAACGGACTTGCCGTTAACCTTAACGCTGGCGGGGATCGATGCGGAAGTTGTTGTAGCCTCAACAGCTGTGAGGACTACACCGTCATCTTCTACTGCGTAGCTCTTCGAGATCTCGGAGCCGTCCTTCTTCGTGCTTCCTACAGTTACTGATACATTACCGTCAGCATCTGTCTCGGTAAGAGTCAAAGTAGCGGTTCCGT
>JAEEQC010000203.1 GCA_016285135.1 Lachnospiraceae bacterium | reverse complement strand
TGTCAACGGTATGAGCTACAGCGCGCGTGACGAGGCGACGGCCAACTCTGCGATCGTTGTTGAGATCAGGGAGAGTGATCTTACAGGAGACGACGTCCTTGCCGGCATGAAGTTTCAGGAGAAGCTTGAGAAAGCGGCTTTTGACGCATGCGGCGGCAGGATACCGGCCTGCTACGTAACAGATTTTCTTGAGGGCAGAGAGACCGTGAGCCTTGACAGGCGTAAACCGAATACGAGGGGCAGCGCTGAGGCCTGTGATCTAACCAAAGTACTCCCGACCCTCATCACGGATCCGCTCAGGGAAGCACTTCCGGCCTTTGACAGGACCATCAAGGGCTTCGCGGGAGAAGATGCTATCATGCTCGCGGTTGAGAGCCGTACTTCTTCGCCCATACGGATCCTAAGAGACGAGGAAACGTTCTGTGCGAAAGGCCTTAAAGGGCTTTATCCCTGCGGCGAAGGAGCCGGGTATGCAGGCGGGATCACATCCGCAGCAGTTGACGGACTCAAAGTGTATGAGAAGATAATATCCCGTATTAACGAATCAGCATATTTGATTGTGGGTTCGGAAAAAGTATAGTGAGGAATTTTAATTATGTTGGATGATCAGGTGATTATAAGCCCTTCAGAAGCTCCCGTAAGCGAGCCGGAGCGACAGCTCTTTTACATTGAAAGATGCAGGGAAATGCTTATTGAGTCAGGGCTTTTGTCGGAAGAAAAAAAACTGACTTATCATATCTCAACGTTCGGCTGTCAGATGAACTTCCGTGACTCCGAAAAGCTGGCGGGAGTCCTTGAGAGCATTGGTTACGAGCGTGTAGACGATGAAAAAGCGGATCTTGTACTCTACAACACCTGTACGGTACGTGAGAATGCAAGCACACGTGTCTACGGCCGGATCGGATATGTCGGTAAGATCAAGAAAGAAAAGAATCCATCGATGGTCATCGGAATCTGCGGATGCATGATGCAGGAACCCGATGAGGTCGAAAAGATGAAGAAGAGCTACAGCTTCATCGACATAATCTTCGGAACACACAACAGTTATAAGATTGCCGAGCTGCTTTACACTCTGCTCATAAACAGAAAAGCAAAGGAAAAGAAACCGTCCCTTAAAACCCACGTGATCGACGTGCAGAAGGAAGCAACAGGGATAGTCGAAGATCTGCCCGTCAGGTACGACAGCACATTCCGTGCGGGTGTTAACATCATGTACGGGTGTGACAATTTCTGTACTTATTGTATCGTTCCTTATGTACGCGGCCGTGAGAGGAGCAGAAAGAGCTGTGACATAATCCGCGAGGTTGAAGATCTCGCTTCAAGAGGCGTTAAGGAGATCATGCTGCTCGGGCAGAATGTCAATTCCTACGGCAAGGGTCTTGATGAGGGCATTACTTTTGCCGCTCTGCTTGACAGACTCTCGGATATAAAGGGGATCAAAAGACTTAGATTCATGACATCGCATCCGAAGGATCTTTCGGACGATATTATAGACGTTATGAGCCGCAAAGAAACGATCTGCAGGCATATACATTTACCTCTTCAGAGCGGCAGCAGCAGGCTTTTAAAGAAGATGAACCGCCACTACACGAAGGAAGACTTTCTTACACTGGTACGCAAGCTTCGTGCGGCGATGCCCGATATTGCGATCACGACAGATATCATAGTCGGATTCCCCGGCGAGACGGAGGAAGACTTTAAGGAGACGCTCGATGTCTGCGAAGAGGTTTCGTTTGACAGTGCTTTTACGTTTATATACTCAAAGCGCACCGGAACTCCCGCTGCCGCTTTCCCCGATCAAGTTCCGGAGGATGTTGTTAAAGAACGCTTTGACAGACTGCTTAAGGTGATCGCAAGATCAAGTGCCGCCAATGCGTCAAGGCTCACCGGCACAGACCGGGATGTTCTTGTCGAGACAGTCGGCCATACAGGCGATAACGGTGAGACTCGCCCGGGTGATGTCTCAGAGGTTGATGACGGTGCGGTAACAGCCCTTACGGGAAGGCTCGGAAACAACCTGCTCGTGCATTTTGAAGGCAAGAGATCACTTGTCGGCGAGATAGTAAGAGTACATATAGACGAGTGCAAGGACTTTTATTATCTGGGCTCGCTCGTTAAATGATCCCGCGCGGACTACCCCTGTGTCGGCAGTATAAACAGAGTTTTGGTAACACGGATATGTGACAGACAACGATAATAAGACGGATATAAGGAGGAGACTGCTATGAGAATGTATGACATCATCGACAAAAAGAGACTCGGAGAAAAGCTCTCAAAGGAAGAGATCGCGTTTTTTGTGGATGGCTACACTAACGGCTCGATACCCGATTATCAGGCGTCGGCGCTTCTTATGGCCATCGCGATAAACGGGATGGACGTCGAAGAAACTACTGAGCTGACGCTGCTTATGGCAAAAAGCGGTGAAATGCTCGATCTTTCCGCTATCAAAGGAGTGAATGTCGACAAGCACAGCTCGGGTGGTGTGGGAGACAAGACAACGCTCATCATAGCACCCATGGTAGCGACTCTCGGGATCCCCGTAGCCAAGATGTCCGGCAGAGGACTCGGCCATACCGGCGGTACCATCGACAAGCTTGAGAGCATCCCTGGGTTTAATACCGCTCTTTCCAAAGAAACTTTCTTTAATAATGTCAATACGATAGGAGTCGCGGTCGCCGGCCAGACGGCGAACCTTGCTCCTGCCGATAAAAAGCTTTATGCGCTTCGTGACGTTACCGCGACTGTATCGAGCATACCGCTTATCGCGGCAAGCATCATGAGTAAAAAGCTGGCAGCGGGCGCAGATGTTATCGTGCTTGATGTCAAAGCCGGTTCCGGTGCTTTTATGAAGACAGTTGACAGTGCAAGAGAGCTCGCACGTCGAATGGTTGATATAGGCAACAACGCCGGACGCAAGACATTTGCTGTCATCACGGATATGAACGACCCGCTCGGAACGGCTGTCGGTAACGCACTTGAGGTTATTGAAGCGATCGATGCTCTCAAGGGTCACGGCGATGAGAAACTCATGGAAGTCGTTTACACACTTGCTTCCTACATGGTATTCGGTGCAGGAAAGGCTTCGTCTCCTTCTGAGGCGCGTAGGATGCTCGAAGAGACAGTTACTTCGGGTAAAGCACTCGAGAGATTTGCCATGTTCGTTAAGGCTCAGGGCGGTGACGAAAAAGTTGTTTATGATACCTCTCTCTTTAAGCTTGGCTCTATAGTAACGGATGTACCCGCACTCGAAGACGGATTTGTGGGAAGTATAAGAGCTGACGAGGTCGGTATCGCTTCGCTCATTCTCGGCGCGGGACGCGAGAAAAAGGAAGACGTGATAGATCCGGGAGTGGGCATAATCATTAAGAAGAAGACCGGAGACACTGTTCGGAAG
>JAEEQC010000202.1 GCA_016285135.1 Lachnospiraceae bacterium | reverse complement strand
GAAGAAGGGCATCGCAGGCTGGTTCCAGAAGAGAAAGAGGGACATCGAGGAGCTTAAGGCCACATATGCCAAGGCAGAGGTCAATGTTGACAAGATCGTTGAAAAGCTCGAGGAGCATCAGGTCATCCTTATGAAGGACATCGCGACCTTCGACCAGATGTATGAGCTCAACCTTAAGTACTACAAGGAACTCACGATGTACATCATCGCCGGCAAGAAGAAGCTTGAGGAGGTTCGCGCAGGCGAGCTCGAGGAACTTAAGGCCAAGGCAAAAGAGACAGGTACCCAGGAAGACGCTCAGAAGTACAATGACCTCGCCAACCTTTGCGAGAGATTTGACAAGAAGATCCACGATCTTGAGCTTACAAGGATGATCTCCATCCAGCTCGGACCTCAGACACGTCTGCTGCAGAACAACGACACTCTCATGGTTGAGAAGATCCAGTCCTCGATCGTCAACACGATCCCGCTCTGGAAGTCACAGATGGTACTCGCTCTCGGAATCGAGCACGGACGTCAGGCTACAGCGGCTCAGGCAGCCGTTACCGAGATGACCAACGACCTCTTAAAGCGCAACTCCGAAGCTCTCAAGATGGCTACCATCGACACAGCCAAGGAAGCAGAGCGTTCGATCGTCGATATCGAAACTCTCAAGATCACAAACGAGAACCTTATCAATACTCTTGATGAGGTCATGAGAATACAGAACGAAGGCCGTCAGAAGCGCAGGGAAGCCGAAGCAGAGCTCGGACGTATCGAGGGCGAGCTCAGACAGAAGCTGCTTGAACTTCGCGGCTGACATACAGACGGAGTAAGGGATGAAGTTTTTTAAGAAAATGGGCGTGGCTGTTGCTACGCTCGTGCTGGCGATAGCCGGCGCCGTGACGATCGGCAAGGTTCGCGAGTCCGGTTACACCGACCCCAATCCCTCGTCCATCCAGAGAGTCATGAAGGACTATCAGGACGAGGACGGCATGGCCGGCGTCACGGAGATGTGCAGGCAGTACGTTATCGACAATGCCGGTGTGATAAACACGTCAAGTGAGGACAGGATCGTCAATACCATTGCCAACATGGCTCTGCGTGATGACGGAGTTATCGCCGTAGCTACGGAGAATTTCGCCGAAGGGGCGGTACAGGCACCCGAGGACCTCAAGAAGACGGCCGAAAGGCTCTTCGACAGGATCGGCCTTCAAAATGACGAGGGCGCTGTCATGGTGCTTGATGTTCAGAGCAGGCAGTCCTACATGTACGATCCGAGCGGAAAGCTCTTTAACGACATGAGCGATGCCGAGATCCGCAGTATCAAGGCTGCTCTTCAGAAGGGCTTTGAGCTTGTCGACAAGGGCGACATGAACGGCATCGGAACAGGTATCGCCGACGCATATGATGTGGTGGCGAGACTTATCAGCGATCCTTCGGCTTTCCAGGACATGAACAATGCCTATGTGGTCGAAGAAGAGAACGGCGACGGCTTTAGTATCGTAGAGAAGACCGTGGACGGCGGTGTTTCGATAGTTTCGGGTATCACAAGAACGGTTACCGGTATCGCAAGGACCGCAGTAAGGATCGTGTCGGCGGTGATCGGCGGTATCCCGGTCATGGTGCTTGTGATCGGAGGTATAATCTTCCTGGTCGTAAGATCGAACAAGAAAAAGGGCAGACAGGGCGGACAAGCCGGACAGGGAGGTTTGGCAGGTCAGGGCGGACAGGGCGGCCGAGGTGCACGTCCCGGGGCTCCCGGAGCCCCCGGAAGAGGACACAGAGGTCCCGTAAACGGCCGGAATCTGAGTCAGTCCGGAAACATAGACACAAGCAAGATCTCCACGGAAGGCTCGACATATCGCTGGTCGGCCAACAAGAACCCTTATTCGGGTCTTAACAAAGGCAGATCCGATCACGGTAATGCTCAAAGCGCAGGCAACAACGCACCGGGCAGTCAGGGACAGTTCGGTGGCAGCAAGGATATGAGCGGCTTCGTGTTCCCGAACGACTTCGGGAGCGGGGAGAGCAGTGATCAGGGAATCAATCGGACAAGATAGGATCATAAGCGGGTGACGGTGCAGACCGTTGCCCGTAGTATTTGGGAAGGGACACCACACATGAAATATTTGGTAACAGGTGCAGCCGGTTTTATAGGAACAAACTTTGTGTATCATATGCTTGAAAAGCACCCGTCGGATCTGATCGTAGGTATCGACAATCTTTCATACGCCGGCAACAAGAAGAACCTCACTAAAGCGCTTGAGAACAGTAATTTTGTTTTCAGAAAAGCGGACATCACCGATCAGGCGGAGATGTCGGAGCTCTTTAAGGAGTTCGGGTTTGACTATGTTGTGAACTTTGCGGCACAGACGCATGTTGACAGGTCGATCGAAGATCCCGGGATCTTTGTCAGGACAAACGTACTCGGCACACAGATCCTGCTTGACCTCGCAAGAGAGTTTGGGGTGAAGCGCTTCCATCAGATCGGTACGGATGAGGTGTACGGAGACCTTCCTCTCGAAGCAACGGATATGTTCTTCGTTGAGACGCTTCCTCTCAAGGCAAGCAGTCCTTACTCGGCATCAAAGGCGGCAGCAGATCTGCTCGCCATCTCATACTACAGAACATTCGGACTTCCGGTCACGGTGAGCCGCTGCAGCAATAACTACGGCCCCTACCAGTTCCCCGAAAAGCTCATCCCGCTCATGCTCATAAATGCCCTGAGCGACAAAAGCCTCCCCGTGTACGGCGACGGTATGAACGTCAGGGACTGGCTTTATGTCGAGGATCACTGTGAAGCGGTCGACAACATCCTTCACAACGGTCGCGACGGTGAGATCTACAACGTCGGCGGACACAACGAGATGCATAATATAGACATTATAAAGATCATCCTTAAGGAACTCGGCAAACCCGAAAGTCTGATCACATTTGTGAAGGACAGGAAGGGGCATGACCTTCGCTATGCGATCGACCCCACAAAGATCCACGATGAGCTCGGCTGGCTGCCGCAGACTAAGTTTGCCGACGGCATCAAGTCTACGATCAAGTGGTATCTCGACAACAAGGATTGGTGGGAAGAGATCGTCTCGGGCGAGTACCGTGAGTACTACAGGAAGATGTACGAGAACAGGTGATGACAAAGAACTGTCGGTTTACCAGTAATCTTTTGACGAAATAAAACGATCGGGATAAGGAAAAGAAATAGGATCCTTTTTTATAAAATAGTACTTGCGTTTTTACGTCGCCTGCTATATAATGGCACATGTTGGTTGAACAAAGGGCTATCGCCAAACGGTAAGGCAACGGACTCTGACTCCGTCATTTCAAGGTTCGAATCCTTGTAGCCCTGCTTTAGGAACCGAAGTGCTTCGGTTCCTTTTGTTTTGTATAAATCACAGATCCAAAATACAATAGCCTTGTG
>JAEEQC010000201.1 GCA_016285135.1 Lachnospiraceae bacterium | reverse complement strand
TCACCGAGAGACTTGTCGGGGCAATCCATAAGGAAGCTGGATGAAACGATCTTCATGCCGGGCTTTGTCTTGATGATCTGTAGAGCGGGGCGGAGCATGTCGCCTGTTGTGTGAACAGCACCCGAAACGAGTCCGTCTGCATCGCCTGCCTTGACCATGAGGATTCCGTGGTACATGGGGTCGAGCGCAAGTTTGTCGGCTGCTTCTTTTGTAAGACCCTTGGCTTTACGAAGCTCGAAAAGAAGTTCCGCGTAGCGTGCGGTGTCGGCCGAAGTTGTGGGATTGCTGATGGCAAAGTTTACCTTGACTCCGAGTTCTGCAGCTCTTTTCGCGATCACATCGGGATCCCCGAGAACAACGGGGTTCGCGAGCTTTTCATTAACGAGTATTTCAGCGGCACGTAATGTGCGGTCGTCGTCTCCCTCGGGGAGAACGATCTTCTTGATGTTTGCAGAGGCTTTCGCTCTGATCTTGTCTATAAGACTCATAAAAGGCTCCTTTCTTTTAATCAAAGGTCAGTTCCTTCAAAACCGTTCCATACGTTCTTACCCGAGTACTTGCGAGGCACTATCTTGCCGCGAAGTACATCGAGAGCGGGCAGCGCGAGCGCCTCCTGCTCCATCTCGCCGGGATACTGGGTGATGGGTGCGATGAAACCGCAACGTTCTTTGATCGTTGCTTCGACATCTGCGAAGCGGAGTAGTCCGCCGGTAAGGAGGATGCCGTCAACCTTGCCGCACAGAACCGCAGCCATCGATCCGATCATCTTGCAGATCTGGTAGAGCATCGTGTTCCATACAAGGGTAGCTTTCTTGTCGCCCTTGTCAACGAGTGCGTGGATCGTGTCGGAGTTCGATGTTCCGAAGAACTCAACAAATCCGCCGGCTCGCGAGCACTTGAGGCGCACGTCCGCGATCGTGTGATCCTCGAGGTAATCAAGGAGCGAAAGCACGGGTACGGAACCGATTCTGGTGGGTGAGTATGCACCTTCGCCGTCGGCACCCATATTGCCGTCAACCATGCGTCCGTGGTCATGTGCGCTCACGGTGATACCGCCGTCGATGTGGGCAACGATGAAGTTGCAGTCTTCATAATCTTTCTTTAAAACATTCTTTGCATGGTACTTTGCAACAGCCTTCTGGTTAAGGACATGCGAGTGCGAAACACGGTAGATCCCCTTGATGCCTGTGAGGCGCGCGTAGTCGCAGTACTCGTCCGTGTTTGTGGGATCGAGCGTATATGCGGGACGGCCGGTCTCGCATGCGAATTTCCACGCGAGCATAACGCCGAGCTTTGCAGGATGTTCCGAACCGCCGACCGCGTCGCATGTGTCTTTATAAAGCTTTTCATCGATCTCGGTGATACCACCGGGCTGTGTGCAGGCGCTTCCGCCGCGGCCGACGAAAGCGTCGATATCTTTGGGGTCATATCCGCGGGTGCGCAGCATATCCATTATCACATCATATCTGAAATCAAGCTGATTGTTTACGTGAGGAAACTGTAGCAGTACATCGGCATCGTGGAAGAGGCTTTCTTCAAATAGGACGGTCTCATTCTTAAAGAGTGTAACCTTGGTCGAGGTCGACCCCGGGTTGATCGCGAGTAACAGTTTTTCTTTTTCTTCCATTGCTTTATATCCTCTTTTCCAAGCAGGGTTAACCCCGCCATTATTTCCGACTGCTTTTCGGCTGAAGTTCCGCCGGCATGTTTATATTTGTAAAAAGTTATGAGATATATTAGCAGAAGAGATAATAAAATGAAAGAAAAATTTCTTTTACTTTGTGTTTTTTTGCTATCAAACATGCAAAAATGATATAATAATTCCGTGGCTCGTTGTGAGCCCGATGAATACACAAAGAGGACGAAGATATGGACATTATCGCTATGATCGCCGAGGAGATCGGTGCAAAAAGAGGGCAGGTTGAAGCTGCTGTCAAGCTTATTGACGAAGGGAACACGATCCCGTTTATCGCCAGATACAGAAAGGAAGCTACGGGGAGCCTTGATGACGAGAAGCTCAGAGCCCTCCACACCAAGCTCACCTACCTGCGCAATCTTGAAGCGAGAAAGCAGGAGGTCATAACGCTTATAGACGAGCAGGGTAAGCTCACGGATGAGCTTAAAAACGCCATCCTCGCGGCAGAGAAGCTTGTTACGGTCGAGGATCTCTACAGGCCCTACAAGCAGAAGAAAAAGACGCGTGCCGAGATCGCGAAGAAGCGCGGTCTTGCTCCTCTCGCCGAATATATCATGCAGCAGACAGCCACAGCGCCCGTTGAGGAAGAGGCTGCCAAGTACGTGACCGGCAAGATCACTCCCGAAACACCCGACAAGGAAGCTGCCGTTAAGGCTGCCGAACTCGAGGTTATAGACGTTGCGGCTGCGATCGCGGGAGCTTCGGACATAATCGCCGAGGATATTTCGGATAACGCGCAGTTCCGTGATCATATACGTCGTATCACAAATGACGAGGGCAAGATAAGGTCCGAGGCCAAGGATGCCGAGGCAGAGTCCGTTTACCAGAATTATTATGATTATGAAGAAGATATCAGGAAGATCGCCGGTCACCGCGTGCTCGCCGTAAACCGCGGCGAGGCCGAGAAGATCCTGACCGTATCGGTTGTGGCTCCCGTTGAGAGCATCATCGGGTACCTCGAGAAGCAGATCATCACGAAAGATAACAAGTACACCACGCCCATCATAAGCGCTGCGATCGCCGATTCATATAAGCGTCTCATCAGCCCTTCGATCGAGCGTGAGATCAGAAACTCCCTTACGGAGATGGCGGAAGAAGGCGCGATCGACGTCTTCGGAAAGAACTTAAAGCAGCTCCTCATGCAGCCTCCGATCGCCGGGCAGACGGTCCTCGGATGGGACCCCGCATTCCGTACGGGCTGCAAGCTCGCGGTTGTCGATCCGACGGGCAAGGTGCTCGACACGGTGGTCATCTACCCGACCGCTCCGCACAACAAGATCGAGGAGTCGAAGAAGATCCTCAGAGCGCTCATAGCCAAGTACAAAGTAACGCTTATATCTATCGGCAACGGTACCGCTTCGAGAGAATCGGAGCAGGTCGTAGCGGAGCTCATCAGGGAAATCCCCGAAAAGGTTTCTTATGTGATCACGAACGAGGCAGGTGCGAGTGTTTACTCGGCTAGCAAGCTCGGAACAGAGGAGTTCCCGAACTTCGATGTCGGACAGAGAAGTGCCGCTTCGATCGCCAGACGCGTGCAGGATCCGCTTTCGGAGCTTGTTAAGATCGAGCCGCGTGCGATCGGTGTCGGTCAGTACCAGCACGACATGGACCAGAAGAAGCTTTCGGAGACCCTGACGGGAGTTGTTGAAGATGCGGTTAACTCCGTCGGAGTCGACCTTAATACCGCTTCATTCTCACTTTTATCATATATTTCCGGAATCAACGGAACGATCGCAAAGAACATCGTC
>JAEEQC010000200.1 GCA_016285135.1 Lachnospiraceae bacterium | reverse complement strand
CGACCGTTATCGTATCAAGTGTTCAGGAGTACGGCCCTTCAGCCAATGCCTATGCCAACACCGACGGCACCGGAAGGATCGAGCTTAATTCTCTCGGCATCGGCGCCACAAGCGGCAAGAGCTACAGCATGAAGGTCAGCTACAGCGATCCTTCATACGGAACACTTGACGGGTACTTTACGGTGATTGCCTTCACACCCAACCCGAACGCGACCTCGAGCTACAGAGTAACGGTAGAAGGCGACAAAAACATGAAGGTCGGCTCCGGGCTCGCACTTCCGAAGCTTGAGATCAAGCTCTTCGAGATGAAGGGTAATGTGCGTTACAGCAGGATCCTTACTGTTAAGCCTTCACCCAACACGGGATTCTATGTAGGAGACGGTGATTTCTTCTACAGGATCTACAAGACTGATGCCTCAAGCACCGAGATCAAGAAGGGACTTGAAACGGACTTTATTGACGTTGTATACGAGGAGAACAACGGGCTCGTTAAGTACGAGACAGGCGCTTATGTGCTCAGAGTCTTCCAGCGCAAGGGCTCTCAGGACGTGGTGGTTGCATCGACCGAGTTCGCTCTCACTGATACCGCCGGCACAGTCAAGTGGGATCTCGTTTCACCTACCACCAAGATCCCGCTCAAGGACAACATGTCCAAGGATGAGATCAAGATGGTATTTGCTGAGTGCTTCAAGCTCACGATCGGAACGGACTCCGTCGGAACAAGCCAGATCAGCTTCTCTGATTCGGATGAACCCATCACCAACAACGGTCAGATCTTCTTCCGAAATGTTCTCGTGACCGAGACGGTATCGGTCAACAGCAGGATCTACACCCTGACGCATAAGGTTACACTCAACCAGACCATCAGAAACAAATAACAGAAATCAGGAGATCCCGGCCAAGGTCGGGATCTCTTAGTGACAACAGACAGGAATGAATTAAGCATGAAAACACTTCTTAAAAACGCAAATGCATTTATCGACGGCGCATTTACGCCCTCGGATATCCTGATCGAGGACGGCAGGATTGCAGGGATTTCCCCTGCGGGGGCCGGTGCCGCCCCGGAGGGCTCTGAGGTCATCGAACTAACAGGAAAATATGTTTTCCCGGGACTTGTAGACGTACACGTGCACTTCCGTGAGCCCGGCTTCTCCTACAAGGAGACGATCGCCACCGGCTCGCTCGCGGCAGCCCGCGGCGGCTACACCGACGTGTGCCCCATGCCGAACCTCTCCCCGGTTCCTGACAGCCCGGAGCATCTTGAGGAGGAATTGACGCTTATAAGGCAGCAGGCGGTCATCGACGTCCACCCCTACGGCAGCCTGACTGTCGGAGAAAAGGGTGCTGAGGTTGCGGATATCGAAGGGATGAAGGACAACGTCTGTGCATTCAGTGACGACGGAGTCGGAGTAGAGGACGATTCTGTCATGGAAGAGGCTATGAACAGGTGCAAAGCGGTCGGAAAGCTTGCTGTTGCGCACTGCGAGGTCAAGTCCCTTATGGGAGGAAAGCACCTTAACGAGGGCCTTGCCTCGAAAGCACTCGGTATCGCCGGGATTTCCTGTGAGAGCGAGTGGAAGATGATCGAACGTGATATAAGCGTTTCAAAGAAAACAGGCTGTGGCTACCACGTATGCCATGTTTCTACGGCGGACAGCGTCCGGGTAATCCGAGAGGCCAAGAAAGCAGGCGTGGACATCACCTGCGAGACAGCGCCTCATTACCTGCTCCTCGACGAGGAGGTGCTCCTTAAAGGGGGAAGCGTGGGAGTAAATGAAACCTTGGGACAGAGTGGGAACGGCTTGAATTCGTGTGATTGCACCCGAGTTGACAGCATAAAAAATGAAGTGATCGGGATTCTCGCACGGGAGGCCGAGCAGGATGAAACAGCAGAGGGACTCGTGCGCGACGAGAGACTCCTCGGACGTTTCAAGATGAACCCTCCTTTGAGAAGCCGCGCGGACAGAGAAGAGCTCCTTAAGGGCCTGCTTGACGGCACGGTCGACATGATCGCCACCGACCACGCGCCCCACTCAAAGGAAGAAAAGGAGCGAGGAATACTCGGCGGCCCGATGGGAGTTTCGGGAATTGAGTGTGCGTTCCCGGTTATGTACACCGGCCTCGTAAAAACAGGCGTCATCACTCTCGAAAAGCTCCTGACGCTTATGAGTACGAACCCTGCTTCGCGCTTCGGTTTTGAATCAGGTATCAGACCGGGAGCAACCGCAAAGCTCTGCGTCTATGACCTTGATGAGCAGTACAGCGTCTGCGGCGAGAACTTCGCATCGATGGGACATTTCACTCCGTTTGAAGGCGTCAGAGTGTACGGGAAATGCCTGATGACCGTGTGCGGTGACAAAATGATAAGACATGTATAACTCATTTGTCACGGTGAAAGAAATCCGGTTAAAAGATGGGAGCATATTGATGAAAAAAACGATTATAATTCTCCTAAGTTTAGTTGTTGCTCTATTAACGGGTTGCAGTCAGGATGAGCGCGAAATCGTACGAATGGAAGCAGATAGGCAGATATACCTTTCTGTTGATGAGCTGGAAGCGGCTGCGGATATAATCATTGTCGGAGAATTCGTAGGAGAAGATACTCAAAAGGCAAAGTATCAGTACGAAACCGAAAAAGTGCATAAGTTTCTTACTGACATCTATTCAACAAACGAAATCGAAATTAAGAAAGTGCTGAAGGGGAAAGTTGATTCGGAAACGATAAAAGTCTCACAATCGTACGGAATAGAAGAGGACACAGGGCGGTTGATTACATTCAGCGAAATGACACCCATGAAAAAGGGAGAAAGCTGGATATTCTTTTTGAAGTATAATGAATCGAACGATTCTTATTGGTGCGCCGGTGATTATTCCGGAAGATATCCGCTTCCTAATGACGATTTACTGGAGGTTTGTAACAAGGTAAAGGAGATAAAAAGACCTCTCCTAGAGGTGTTGACAAATGAAAAGGAAGTATCACATTCACAGGCGGATAAAATAATAGAATACAATGAAGAACAACAAAAAGCAGGAAAAAATGATTCCTCGGATTTTCTATATGAAGCGTCTGATGGACGAGTGTATCAAATATCAGAATCTAAGGATAAAGAGGTAATAGCGGATGTATATTCGAAAATAGATGAATGCAGAGCAGAATTGGATCCGAGTGTTTTTGGGGTGTACGATACGAACGTTATTAATTTGGAACTGTATTGTGATATTCTTGATCGTTATGTGTTGATTACCGATTATGATAAGATGGACACACTTGAGGGCGTACAACTGAGTATTGAAGAGGGAACTCTAAGCTCTACAGGAGCAACGTTTATACTATACAATGGTTCTGATTATGACATTCGTTTATATCCGGAACCGAAGAAGAAAGAAATTCAGGTTTTAAAAGATTCGGAGTGGGTTAATGTGAAGGATGAAACTTATAATATGACACTTGCTATTATAACGATCAGCCCTTCGACA
>JAEEQC010000199.1 GCA_016285135.1 Lachnospiraceae bacterium | reverse complement strand
TATTGTGAGCCTTATATTCTCTCCGTACGAACTGGACATATATACTCCTCTCTTTTCGGGAAGGATCAAAGATCACATCCGACATTTCACGTATTTAACTCATCTTTTACAGATAAACACGAACCGAAAAGAATCATGTTTAACCGGGTGTTGATTAGTATCATCTTAGGTTATCAAGATCCTCAAAAAATCCGGGATAAGACTTTTCAGTACACTGCGCGTCCGGTATCACCACGTCTCCCGTGCAGATGCTTGCCGCAGTCGCTGCCGACATGGCGATACGATGATCGTTCGCGGGGTCTACGGTCCCGCTTCCGAGTTTTCCTGTTCCGTCTATCAAAAGACCGTCTTCGGTAACAGTGACTGTACCGCCGAGCGCCCTGATCATCTCAGACGTCGTAGCCAGCCTGTCAGACTCCTTGAACCTGAGTCTCTGCGCGTTCTTTATAACACTCCTGCCCTGCGCCGCACACATAAGTACCGAAAGCACCGGCACAAGATCGGGGATATCGCCCGCATCGATCTCGCACGGACGACAATCGCCCTTTTTAACCGTAACACAGGCAGTCCCTGCGTTTTCGTAGTTTCCTGTCTTGTCACTTGAAACTTTAACGCTTACATCGGCACCGAAGTCTTCCAGTATCTTCATCACCTTCATGTCACCCTGACGCGATGACATGTTCATTCCTTCAAGAGTGATCCCTTTTTCGGACATTGCGCCCATGCAAAGAAAAAATGCAGCTCCCGACCAGTCACGCTCAGCCTCCGAAAAGCCCTTGCGGCTGTAAGTCTGACTGCCCGCCACAAAATACCCTGTGGGAGTCTCTTTGATAACGATACCGCTGTCTCTCAGCGCATCAAGCGTCATATCGATATAAGAAACAGACTCCCTTTTACCTGTGATGATGATGTTTGAATCCCCACTGAGCAGGGGAAGCGCAAAAAGGAGCCCCGATATAAACTGTGACGATATATTTCCTGCTATGGTGTAGTCACCGGGTTCAAGCTGTCCGCCGACCGTGAGGATATTTCCGTCCTGCGAAACGACCGCACCGTGCCTCATAAGCTCATTTGTGAGAACATCATGGGGACGCTCGGGGAGCAGTCCCTCCATACGGAATCTGACCGTCTTACCGAGTGCGGCTGCGACAGGTATCAGGAACCTAAGGGTCGATCCGCTCTCACCGCAGCACACGTCGCATTCTCCGCCTCTTGTGAGACCCGAAGTGATGTCAATACGGCCGGGAGCCTGCCTTAGGTCCGCCCCCATACCGATCAGACACTCAGTAGTTGCCTTAATATCCTTTGACACGCCGTCAACACCTACCGCGCAAGGTTCCTTTGAGAGCGCACTGCAGATGAGCATCCTGTGGACTACAGACTTTGAAGCAGGTACTTTGACACTGCCGCTTCTCTGTCCGCAACCGACGATCCGGGTCATCGTGCACCTCCGAGGACAATCCACTTAAGACACTCTTCTTTGTAGATCTCTTTGATCCAGCAGCTGCCAATACCTTTCGGGATGACGATCCTGAGCATTCCGGCACTGTTTTTCTTATCAACCTTCACGCACTCATTGAGATCCTCAGCCTTATACTTAAGCTCTTCAAGAAGATCGTACTGCTCAAGGAGTTCGTCAAGCTGCATCCTTGTGTCTTCGGTACAATAGCCGTTAACAACGGCAGCCTTAGTGATCGCAGCCATACCGATAGCCACCGCTCTGCCGTGAGGGATCGTGTAGCCGCTGCACGCCTCAACCGCATGTCCAATGGTGTGCCCGAAGTTGAGCATCATGCGTTTCCCCGTATCAAACTCGTCTGCTTCGACGAAATCTCTCTTTATGGTAATGCATCTGGTGATGATCTCTTCGTACTGATCTTTGACCTCCTTGTCCCTGATGAGCTCAAAGAGACCGTCGTCAACGATCATCGAATACTTGATGATCTCGGCGCATCCGTTTATGTACTCCTCCCGAGGGAGTGTCCAAAGCGTTTCTATATCGCAAAGAACAAGTCCGGGCTGATAGAAGGTACCGACCTGGTTCTTGCCGTTTGTAAGGTTGATGCCGTTCTTTCCGCCCACGGAAGCGTCAACTGCCGCAAGAAGTGTCGTGGGAACCATAACAAGGCCCACACCCCTCTGGAATGTCGCTGCGGCAAATCCCGCAAGGTCGGTAACAACTCCGCCGCCGACAGCGACCACAAGATCCTTTCTTGAGAGTTGCGCTTCAAATAAGGCTTCTACCAGATCGGTGTAGTTTTTGATATTCTTGCTGTCCTCACCGTTCGGGAAGGTAAAAACAGAAACCGTATACCCGGCATCCCTAAGCGACTTAAGTGCACGCTCGCCGTAGAGAGGAAATACCTTATCATCCGAAACGAGCATCACCTTTTTTCCGGACATCAGAGGTGCGATCTCTTCACCGAGGTTGTCGATAAAACCGGTTCCGATCCTGACATCATATTTTTTGCTCGCGTTCACTGTAACAGTCTGCATCAGCCGTCTACCTCCTCCTTGATCTTTCTTCCTTCATCGAGGATATGATAAAGTTTCTCTTTGTCTCCCGCTTCAATAGCATCGCGATACTCTTTAAGGTTAGCTATGAGCGTATCTATCTCGAAGATCAGATTTTCCGAATTCTCCATAAAAAGCTGTGTCCACATGCCGGGATTGAGCCATGCAACACGTGTCAGATCCTTGTAGCTTCCCGCTGAAAGTCCGCTGTGGAGGCGGGACGAAGGGCTTTTCACATAGGCATTTGATACCACATGCGCAAGCTGCGATGTAAATGCTATGACCTTGTCATGCTCTTCCGCCGTCGTGATCGTAAGCTTTCCGAATCCGGCAGGTGCAAGGAGTTTCTTGATGTTATCAAGGAAGACCGGATCGTCATAAACGGGCGGAATGATGACCATGGGTGCGCCTTTATAAAGGTTCTCCTTAGCGTACTTGAAGCCCGAAAACTGTGTTCCCGCCATCGGATGACCTCCGACGTAGGTAAATCCGTGCTTCTTTGCAAGCTCCATTCCTGCCTTGACAACCACTTCCTTTGTTCCGCAGGCATCGATGACCACGGGACGTTTTCCGAAAAGCGGACCTTTATCGGTCATAAAGCTTATGGCTGCTTCCGGATATGTGCAAATGAGGATAAGATCACATGTCGGTATGATCTCATCGGTAAGCTCTCCGTCAATGGCACCCGAAAGCGCCGCGAACCCGAGCGTTTTTTTATCTGTATCAAGGGCCATTACTTCATGGCCGTCTTTCTTGTATGCTTTAGCAAATGACCCGCCGATAAGGCCGAGTCCCACAACGCCCAAACGCATTGTTTTTTCTCCTCCTCATCAAAGAATTCAGCGTTTTATCATGTTCCCGCGTGAGGTCAAACGACCGCTTCCCTGACAGCTCTGACTTTCTTAGCAAGCTTGTCAAAATCTTCGGGACGGAGTGATTGCGCACCGTCACAGAGCGCGTGCT
>JAEEQC010000198.1 GCA_016285135.1 Lachnospiraceae bacterium | reverse complement strand
CGAAGACGGTAAGAAGGAAGTGACCATAACAAGCGCTCAGCTTGATGCGAAGGGCAAGGGTGTGATCGTCAGCGAGACCAAGGTCGGAAAAGAAACAACAGCTACGGAAACCTACGCGCTCAGCAGTGCGGGAACAGCGAAGGTAACAAAGCTTGAGACAAAAGAAACAACCGTGGTCGTTCCCGAGACCCTCGAAATCGCCGGAAAAGAAGTGCCCGTAACAAGCATTTCGAAGAATGCGATGAAGAACAACAAAAAGATCACGGCTGTGGAGATAGGAGAAAACATTACGACCGTCGGAGCCGGTGCTTTTAAAGGAAGCAAGAACCTTTCGAACATAAGCATTACGGCGTCGATCACCAAGATCTCCAAGAATGCCTTCGCGGGCATTGCTCCGAACGCGGTCTTTAAGATCAGGGGAACAAAGAAAGACTTTGAACGTATTGTCGCACTCCTCAAAGAATCAGGAGTTGCCGACACGGTAACCTTTGAACTTGACAAATCGTGATGACAGCAGTATCATGAATGCATATTTGGAACCGATGAGCAAGAGTAGTAGCTTGAGGAAAAGGTCAAAGAGAGTCGCGGACGGTGTGATCGCGATACCCGGAACTTTTGTGAATGGACTTGTGAGGGCGAACCCAAAGCGCTCGTGTTGAGCGTCAGTAGGGGAGACGTGGATCGCACGTTACAGCGATGCATGTATGACAGTACATGACAGAGTGTATGCCGTCAGGCATAAAAATAGGTGGCACCGCAGAGAGTTTATAATGACCCTGTCCTATTAATTTAGGACAGGGTATTTTTGTTTTCTCGTTAAGCTGTTCCGTGTAAAGTTGATTGCCGTTATAAAGCAAAACGCGGCGTTTGGAGGCTTAAAGGAGTTGTCACTTCAAGGTTCCGAATTGTAGGCAGAGGGTTTTCCTCATCATGGTTTGAGAAAACCCCAAAACAGACAAGGCTCACAACGACACCGGGCCGGGCAAGGCAATCCCGGAAAAGCACACTTGCAAGTCTATCCGGGAAGAGTGTCCGCAAAAAGTTGTGAGCAACACCAAGAGATCCCTCACAGCAGGGAGAAAGGACTCGATATGAGTAAAGAAATACCTTACAAAATCTACCTTGAAGAGCAGGAGATGCCGAAAGAATGGTACAACGTGCGTGCAGACATGAAGAAGAAGCCCGCACCCCTTCTTAATCCCGGAACACATCAGCCCATGACTCTCGAAGAGCTTTCGGGCGTGTTCTGCGAGGAGCTTGCAAAGCAGGAGCTTAACGATACCGACGCATTCATCGAGATCCCCGAGGAGATCAGGAACTTCTACAAGATGTACCGCCCTTCGCCCCTCGTAAGGGCATACTGCCTCGAAAAGAAGCTCGGAACACCCGCTCACATCTACTACAAGTTCGAGGGCAACAACACCTCGGGCAGCCACAAGCTTAACTCTGCGATAGCTCAGGCTTACTACGCTAAGAAGCAGGGCCTTAAGGGCGTTACGACAGAGACGGGCGCAGGCCAGTGGGGAACAGCCCTTTCGATGGCTTGCTCATACTTCGACCTTGACTGCAAGGTGTACATGGTTAAGTGCTCCTACGAGCAGAAGCCTTTCCGTCGCGAAGTAATGCGCACCTACGGTGCAAGCGTTACTCCTTCTCCTTCGATGGAGACGAACATCGGACGCAAGATGAACGCTGACTTCCCCGGAACAACAGGTTCACTCGGCTGCGCTATCTCGGAGGCTGTTGAAGTGGCAGTTTCCACAGAAGGCTACCGTTACGTTCTCGGCTCGGTTCTTGCCCAGGTACTCCTTCATCAGTCAGTTATCGGTCTTGAGACAAAGGCTGCGCTCGACAAGTACGGCATCAAGGCAGACGTGATCATCGGCTGTGCAGGCGGCGGATCAAACCTTGGCGGACTTATCGCTCCCTTCATTGGACAGAAGCTCCGCGGTGAGGCAGATTACCGTATCATCGCTGTTGAGCCCGCATCATGCCCCAGCCTTACACGCGGTTCTTATGTTTATGACTTCTGCGACACCGGTATGGTTTGTCCTCTTGCAAAGATGTACACACTCGGCAGCAGCTTCATTCCTTCGGCCAACCATGCGGGCGGCCTCCGTTACCACGGCATGAGCTCGGTTCTTTCGGAGCTCTACGATCAGAAGCTTATCGAGGCTACATCCGTTGAACAGACGGCAGTATTCGAGGCAGCTGAGCAGTTCGCAAGAGTTGAGGGTATCCTTCCCGCTCCCGAGAGCAGCCATGCTATCCGCGTAGCTATCGATGAGGCTCTCAAGTGCAAGGAGACAGGCGAAGCAAAGAACATCGTATTCGGTCTTACCGGAACAGGTTACTTTGATATGTACGCATATGCCGCATACAATGATCATACCATGACAGACTACATCCCTACGGATGCAGAGATCGCAGCAAGCCTTGCAAAAACACCCAAGTTCTGATAACGAGGCTTATCGTGTAAGATACCTGTGTGTTGAAAAAGAAACGTTTCATGATCGATCATAAAAAGAAGGACGAAGCTTTCGGGTTTCGTCCTTCTTCGTGTACGGTTAAATATTGAATAAAATGTTCCGAAGTTTTTGATTCACGAGTCAGTATTACTGGATTCTTAGCTAGTTATGTTGTATAATTAGTTCATCTAATTAATGACCCCGGACGAAATCATATGTCCGGGCTCAACGTACAGGAGTATTATGGTTACTGAAGAACAAAATATCAATGAACAGAAGTATCCGCAGCTTTTTGCCGCAGGTGCAAAGGGAATTCTTGCGTGGTTGGTGATGAGTTTTTTATTTGCGGTCATCGGCTACTTATTGGCTACCTTTCTTTCGGATAAAGGTGTCACAAAAGAAGTCGCAGATATATTGACGGTGATGGCTTTGATCCCGGTATTGGGTATTTTGCACGAAGGCGAGTGCTATGTTGCCAGGTTCAAAAGAGAGGCGGCGGAAGATGAGAACGTAAAGACCTCATTTTGGTTCGAGCGGGGAAAAGGATTCCTTATAGGGTTAGCGGTTGTCCGTGTTCTGGGATTCTTTGTGAGATTCTACGTCGAAACGGACGTCATCGCCAATCTGAGCCTTACTATTATCTTATTGGTTGCGGAAACAGTGCTGTTGATCATTGTATTGATATTCATATGTAACGGCTTTATCAGTAATTGCAAGGTTGCGGATGATCGTGTCTCAAACGGATTTAAGATCATAAGAATTGCTTTCCCCGTAATCATTCTCCCGGTGGTTGCTCTCCCGGCATTGAAAGAGTACATCGGTGATACTTTGTTCGTTGTGCTCAATTGTGTCAGTCTGTTTCTGGGGCTTGCCTGCCTTGTTGTCTTCTTTGCTCTTGTGACCGGGTTTATGAAACAATTTGACTCAAAAGACAATAATGATGAACTTGCGTTTAAGCATATCAAACGGTACTTTATCATACAGCTCTGTTTACTGGTTGTTTTTTTAGTAGCAATCACAGGTTTTAAGATAATAGGAAATGTTTCCGTGAA
>JAEEQC010000197.1 GCA_016285135.1 Lachnospiraceae bacterium | reverse complement strand
CTTTTATTTTCGGTCCTGGATGCTGTTCAGGGCTGTTGCTGTATTATATGCCGCAAGGGGAGAGGAGAAAACCCGGGACCTCAGCTCCGGACCTCTTTTCCGCTTGCAAGTATGTTATATCACCTGATTTAGCACTCGTCAAGAGAGAGTGCTAATAATTCTGTGAAGAATTTGTGAACTTTCTTATATATAATTCGCTGCGATTTCTCACCGGATAATTGGATTCACGAATTAGCCCTTGTTACAGCTTGGGAAACAGCGCACGCCGCTTTTGCAGAACAGCCTTTTTTGATTCGACTTCTCGCTTCAATTCCCGGATTTCCGGGCTTGCGTCTTCTTCCCGATAGAGGAGGCCGATCAGTGCGTCCTGTTTTTCGATGATCTCGTTTTTAACGCTTCTTGTGGGCTCCAGGTTCTCTGCAACCTCTAGCCGCATCTGAGCGACGCGTTCTTCCGCTTCCTGCCGCAATCTCTCCGTCTCAACCCGGATCTCCTCCATGCGCTTGGCAATGCGCTCTGTTTTAAAGATGACCTCGGGATACGCTTCCGCAAAGCGTCGGTAGAAAACGGAACGGTTGCTGAGCAGCATCCGAACCTCTTTGCTGATAGCCTCGGTGTCATCCGCCTCACTGAGCTCAACGCTTGTCTTGACAAGTTTCAGTACAAAGCGTGACATCACATATCCAGAAAAACCCCGAAAGAAAGAAAGAGCTTTCTGAAGCTCTCTCTATCAACCTACGTCGTCGAGCACAAGACAATAATATTGTGATAGATGATACATTCAGGAATCTTGCCGGCATAAATATGCGCCTTTTAGAAGTCGAGAAGATTCTTCACCCGGACAGAAACAAATTCGGCAACACATCGGAGCTGATTGTTCAAACAACAGAACTATACATAAATCACAGAAGGAGGGTGTATTTTTCCTGGAGCATCAAAAACAGAAGAAGTCGCAGAAACAAAAATAGCGGGCCGGTCAGGATGCGATTTGTCCCCCGGCCCGCTAAAGTGCTTGATCTCAGGACTTTTTCAGGCAGAAAAACTAAAAAGTACCCAAGCCATTGTATCATAGCTTGGGTACAGACGTGAGATCTGGGAGCGCACAATCTATGATACCCTTATCATGGCTGCTTTGTTTATAAAGCAGCTCCTCCGAACCGGTACGACCGGATCAGAGGAGCTGTATGCCCGTTATTTGCTTTCGGCGGTATTCTGCTCTGCGGCGGCTTCCGCCATTTTTTTCGCTGCGTAAGCTCTGAATCCGTTGGTAAAATGGACGTAGTAATCGCTTTCGCCGGCTACGGGGATCCAGTAGGTCTCCCATGCCACACCCTCGACCTCGGAACTCTTGGTTTTCGTTTCCTGCGTTTTCAGAGCATTCATGGCCTGACAGCCCTTGTGTAGCGCGGGATCGCCTGTATTGCACTTGACGCCGTCCTGCCCGCCGATCTGGTAAAAGGCAGGGTTTCCCGCGATAATATTGAAACGCCGGTCTATCAGGCGGACCACCTCGGGATAGTTGTCCCACATCATGTGAAACGCGCGGACGAGCTCTTCTTTCTTGTCGGTTTCCATGGGTTTTCCTCCTTTTCCAAACAAGATGCGGTCTTTTATAGCAGCGCTTTCACGCACGCCTCGACCTCCGCCATGTCAGCGGTGGGCTCGAAGCGGGCGACGACATTTCCCTGGCGATCGACGATAAATTTGGTGAAATTCCACTTGATGTCCGGTTTCTTGTCCCACTCGGGATCAGCCTGTGAGAACATCTGCTCGAGGAGTGGTTTGAGCTCGTGTTCATCGAATCCTTCAAATCCCTTCTCGGACTTGAGATATGTGTAAAGGGGAAGCTCGTTCTCTCCGTTTACGTCTGCCTTTTTCATCTGCGGGAATGTCGTGTTGAAATGCAGTGTGCAGAATTCATGGATCTCGTCATCAGAGCCGGGTGCCTGTCCGCCGAACTGGTTGCAGGGAATGTCTAAGATCTCAAGGCCCTGGTCGTGATAGTCCTTGTAGAGCTTTTCGATCGGTTCATACTGAGGAGTGAAGCCGCAGCCTGTTGCGGTGTTGACAATAAGGATTACCTTTCCTTTTAATTCTGAAAGCTTGAGCATCTCGCCTGTGCGTGTCTTTAATTCGTAATCGTAGATCATGTTTTGTGCCTCCTTCGTTTATTGGTTTGTTGTTTTGTTTATTTGCAATTTGCGTTTTCCATGTTCGCGAGCGCCTTGTAGGTTAATTCATACAGCGTCTTGAACTCTTCCGGTGTGAGCCCTACGCATCCGGCGATACAGGGCGGGATATTGACGGCTTCTTTCTTCAGATCTTCACCTTTTGCAGTGATCCTGACTATCAGGAGCCTTTCGTCTTTGGGGTCCCTCTCCTTGGTTACATAACCGGAGCTTTCGAGTCTCTTGAGGACGGGTGTGAGGGTTCCGTAATCGAGATGAAGCTTGCACGCCAGTTCTCTTGACGAGACGCTCTTATGCTCCCACATCACCATCATTACGATGTACTGGGTATATGTGAGTCCCAGTTTCTTAAGATAAGGATTGTACTGGTTTACCAGCTCTTTCGAACAAGCGTAAAGCGGAAAGCAGACCTGATTATCCAACTTAAGAGAATCGTATTTTTTCGAATCCTTCATGCCGTCCATCGCCTTTCATTTGCTTTTGCAAAATTCACTTTTGCTAAACTGATTATCCTATGAAGATACCGGTATGTCAACCGGAATATGATATTCTTCTGGCGGATGGACGGCTTTTATATCAGATTTCAGACATCACTTCATATATAACAAATCCGGCGGCTCAATACTGAACCGCCGGATACTGACCACTGAATTAATGTTTGAGCTTACTTGCTCTCGAACTTCTCTGCTGCTTCCTTCATTATGCTGATGATCGGAAGGTGCTGGGGACATACGCCTTCGCACTGGCCGCAGCCGATGCATGCGGAAGCTTTGCCGTTGCCGTCTCTTTCAACAAGACCGCCGTAGAAGAAGTTAGGTCTGATATCGTCAGGGAATTTGCGCTTTGTGTTGACCGCACTGATGACATCAGGAATTGCGATCTTCATCGGGCACCCTTCAACACAATATCTGCATGCGGTGCATCCGACGAGCTCGATCCTGAACATGACTTCCTTGACCTTCTCGATGGCTTCCTTTTCCTCATCGGAGAGCGGCTCGAAATTCCTGAAGGTGTTCATGTTATCCTCTAACTGATCCTGTGTGGACATGCCGCTTAAGATGGTCGTAACTCCCGGAAGGCTTCCGACATAACGGAATGCCCAGGAAGCGATAGACTTGTCGGGACGTACTCCCTTGAGGATAGCCTGGCATTCATCATCGTGATTTGCGAGCTTGCCGCCCTTGCAGGGCTCCATAACGATTATCGGGATATTCCTGTCGGCAAGTATCTGATAGAGTTCGCCCGAGTGAACGATCTTGTTGTCCCAGTCAGCGTAGTTGAGCTGAATCTGTACGAACTCGATCTCGGGATGCTTATCGAGTACCTTCACGAGAAGTTCAGGAGTGCCGTGATAAGAGAATCCCAGGTGCTTTATCTTGCCCTCTTCCCT
>JAEEQC010000196.1 GCA_016285135.1 Lachnospiraceae bacterium | reverse complement strand
AGGAGCATCTTTCGATGCAGGTTGTCGCAACCGAGCGCAATGCGGAGATGCTTAAGAACATCCCTCACAAAGAGATCGAAGATATGTCTGTGGTATGCAGATTTATCGTGTCATCCGACAAAGAGGGGATCGGCAGCATTCTCGTCACCAACGATGTTTTGAAATCCATGGGCGTTACCGAGGAACAGCTTTTTGCGGATGCGAACAAGTACGCACCCGATCTGCGACCCGGTGAGATCAAAGGGATGGCAGATATGCTTGCTGAGATGATGGGTGTCGATGTGAGTGAGTTCGATGACCGGTTTGGTTCTCCCATGCCCGGAGGAGATATGCCCATGTATGTTGCGACTACCCGCGACAAGACAAACGGGGCAGGTATCATCGCTTACCCCGGCTTCATGGAAATGGCAGCCGAAAAGATCGGTGGAGATTTCTACCTTTTACCTTCTTCGGTTCATGAGGTGATCTTAGTACCCGACAGGGAGAACTCGGATTATCGTGAGCTTGAAAACATGGTTCAGGAGGTCAATGCGACTCAGGTCGAGCCGAAGGATCGTCTCTCGGACCATGTTTATCATTATGATTCGAAGGAGAAGGTGTTCGAGCTTGCAAGCAAGTTCGATGCCAGAAAGAAGGAGAAGAGTGCTGAAAAGACGGCCGGTAAGGAGTCGGTGTTAAAGGATCTTTCCGAAGGGAAGAAGGAGGCGGCAGACGCAGTGAAGCCGAAGCCTGAAAAGCCCCTGAAAAAGGAGGACAAGGCTCTTTGAGCAGGACAGCGTAGTGTACGACTACTACTATGGTCCCGAGGCGGAGCAGTTCGCCTTTTACCGGATCCCTAAGGTGTTGTTTGATGCCGAAGGGATAAAGGACATCTCAACGGATGCGAAGGTTTTGTACGGTCTTATGCTCGATCGGATGCAGCTTTCCACCAGAAACAGGTGGCTTGACGAGAAGGGCAGGGTCTATATCTATTACTCTGTCAAACAGATAATGGCGGCTTTGTCCGTGAGCAATAAGACCGTTACGAAGCTTCTTTCCGAGCTCGAATCGGTACATCTCATAACCAGGGAAAAGGATGGTTTTTCAAGGCCTGACCGCATATACGTTATGAACTTCCTCAGAGAGATGTACAAAGTACACCACGAGAGATGTAAAAATTACACCTCCAGTGATGTAGATTCTACACCTCGAGAGATGTACTTTTTACACACTAATAATACTGATATTAATAAGACTGATATTAGTGATACTGAATCTATCGTATCTATCGGGAAAGACGGATGCGATGCGATGGACGAGTATAACGCATATGAGTCTCTGATCAGGAAGAACATAGAGTTTGATAATCTTGTCTTTGATGCTCCCTATGACAGGGACGTCCTTGAAGAGATCGTTTCGATAATGACGGATGTGATGATCACAAAGAGTGGCACGGTCAGAATATCGAGTGACGAGAAGCCTGTTGAGGTTGTGAAGAGCAGACTCATGAAGCTAAAGTCAAGTCATATCGTCTATGTTCTGCAGGGTTTAAAGGACAATCCGGTAAAGGTGCGAAACATAAAGGCATATCTGCTAGCTTCGCTCTATAATGCACCGACAACAATCAGCAACTATTATTCGGCACTTGTTAATCATGACATGCATAACGGACTCGTATAGAAATCACTTACGGGTCCGTTTTTGGGAAAGGAGATGATCAGCGAATAATGTCACACAGAGCAACAACTATAGCCATAGTCAATCAGAAGGGCGGAACGGGGAAGACAACCAGTACCGAGAACATCGGAGTTGCCCTTGCGATGGAAGGGAAGAAGGTTCTTTTGGTAGATACCGATCCTCAGGCTTCACTCACTGTCTGTATGGGGATCACAGAGCCCGATGAGCTGCCGGTTTCTTTATCGACTGAGCTTACAAAAGTTCTTGCAGATAAAGAGATTGTCACGGAGGAAGGAATCGTCCATCACCCTGAAGGTGTGGATCTGATGCCTGCCAACATTGAGCTCGCCGGTCTTGAGGTCGGCCTTGTCAATGCAATGAGCCGTGAATCGGTCCTGAAGGAATATCTCTCGAATCTTGAGAACAATTACGAGTTTATCCTTCTTGATTGCATGCCGTCACTCGGGATGCTCACCATCAACGCACTCGCTGCTGCGGACGAGGTTCTGATCCCTGTACAGGCGCAGTACCTGCCGGCTAAAGGACTTGAACAGCTTCTCGGCACGATCAGTAAGGTCAAGAAGCAGATCAATCCGAGGCTCAACATTGAAGGTATCCTGTTGACCATGACGGAGGCAAGAACGAGCTTCTCGAAGAACATCAGCGATCTTATCCGTGATACCTACGGTAAGAACATCCGCGTGTTCGATGCCGAGATTCCGAAGGCTACAAAGGCTGCGGAGACCTCGGCAATGGGAATGAGTATCTTTAGGCACGATCCGTACGGAAAGGTTGCGCAGGCATACAAAGAGATATCGAAGGAGGTGATCGCGGATGCCGAAGCCAGACGTAAGATTAAGCTTGAAAAACTACGATGACATCTTTTCGACTCAGGAAGAGCGAGAGGCAAAGAAAGCAGCTGAGGGTGTTGAGACAGTACAGCAGGTGAAGCTTTCCGAGCTTGTTCCGTTTAAAAATCATACCTTCAAGGTAAGGGACGATGAGGACATGGAAAAGACAGTGGAGAGCATCGAAGAGTTCGGTGTCATAAACCCGGTGATCGTGAGACCTGTTGAGTCGGGCGGGTACGAGATCGTTTCGGGACACAGGCGCTGCCATGCGGCAGAGCTCGCAGGCCTCAAAACAGTTCCTGCGATCGTCAGAGATCTCGATGATGATGCGGCAACAATCCTTATGGTCGACAGCAACCTGCAAAGGGAGACGATACTGCCGAGTGAGAGAGCTTGGGCCTTTAAGATGAAGTACGACGCGATAAAACATCAGGGAAATCGAAAAGATTTAACTTCATCCCAAGTTGGGATGAAGTTGCAGACATTAGATTTGCTTGGTGAAGATATCGGTGAAAGTCGAAATCAGATTCACAGATATATCCGTCTCACAAACCTCATCCCCGAGCTTCTCGAAATGGTGGATAACAGGCAGCTCGCTTTCAATCCGGCTGTTGAGCTTTCGTATATACCTCAATATCAGCAGGAAAGATTTCTTGAGGCCATGGATTATGCCCAGTCTACGCCTTCGCTTTCACAGGCACAGAGGATCAAGAAGCTCAGTCAGGACGGTAAGTGCACACTCGAAGCTATGTGCGCTGTCATGGACGAGGAGAAAAAGCCCGAGCAGGATCACATCACCATCAAGCATGATGTCCTTAGGAAGTACTTCCCGAAGGACTACACACCACGCCAGATGGAAGCTCAGATACTCAAGCTGCTTGATCAGTGGCAAAAGAAAAAGGAACTATGCAGATAAGAGCCCGGTACATAGTCATGTGTTGGGCAAGAAATCAGAAGCGGAAAAACTGCTTCTTAAGAGGAGCGTGATCATTTGACAGATGAAGTTGGAAACAGAACGGTCAACCTCGCGGTATCCACCACAAGGATGACTGCACGAAGTCTTATCCGTGGGATCCGCTGGTACCT
>JAEEQC010000195.1 GCA_016285135.1 Lachnospiraceae bacterium | reverse complement strand
AACAAGCCAGCTTGTAAAGCATGACTTTGAGTACAGATTTAATGCAGCCGGCGTAAGTGCGATCGTTGCGACACCCGAGGATAATGTTCCCGACAGTGTTGAAGCAGCGCTTCCCACATCACCCACTGTAACTACAAAGATCCTTGTAAATGCAAAACGCGAGGGATGGGAAGATTTCGACACAAAGATCGTGGAGTTCCCTCCCGAGTTTAAGAGACCCGAAGGACTTGCGGCAGCATGCGGCGATGACCTGATGCTCATGTTCTTCACTTCGGGTACCACCGGTTATCCCAAGATCGCTACTCACAGCTATAAGTATGCACTTGGTCACTACATCACTGCCAGATACTGGCACAATATCAAGCGAGACGGCCTGCATCTTACCATCTCGGATACCGGCTGGGGCAAGGCACTTTGGGGCAAGCTCTACGGAGCATGGCTCTGTGAGGCTGCTGTATTTGTATATGACTTCAAGCGTTTCAATGCGCTTGACATCCTACCGATGTTCAAGAAGTACGGTATCACGACTTTCTGTGCACCGCCCACAATGTACAGATTCCTTATCAAAGAGGACCTTTCAAAGTTCGACCTTTCGACTATACAGTACGCTACAGTTGCGGGTGAGGCACTTAACAGTGAAGTTTACGATCAGTTCCTTAAGGCGACCGGCATAAGCCTTAAAGAAGGTTTCGGTCAGACAGAGACTACGCTTACCATTGCTAACCTTGTCGGACAAAAGGTTAAGCCCGGTTCAATGGGACGTCCTTCACCCATGTATGATGTTGATATCGTTCATCCCGACGGAACAAGCACGCAGGTCGGTGAAGTAGGTGAGATCGTTATCCGTACTGATAAGCATGTTCCCTGTGGCCTGTTCAGAGGTTACTATCGAGACGATGAAAAGACAAAAGAAGCATGGTATGACGGAGCTTATCACACAGGTGATACCGCATACCGCGATGAGGACGGATATTTCTGGTATGTCGGCAGAACCGATGACCTGATCAAGTCTTCGGGCTACCGTATCGGACCGTTCGAGATCGAGAGTGTCATCATGGAGCTTCCTTATGTACTTGAGTGTGCGGTTACGGCCGCTCCCGATCCTGTCAGAGGTCAGGTCGTAAAGGCAACCATCGTACTTGTCAAGGGTAAGGAAGGCAGTGACGAACTTAAGAAGGAGATCCAGAACTACGTAAAGACCAACACGGCTCCTTACAAGTATCCGAGAATAGTTGAATTCGTCGACGATCTTCCCAAGACCATAAGCGGAAAGATCAGAAGAGTTGCTCTTCGAGAAGAAAAAAAATAAAAACGATATTTTTGATTTAAAAACTTGAAATAGTAAACGGCAGAATGATATAATAGATGACGGTGCTTGTCATCAAATCATACTGCCGTTTTCTAACGGGACGTTTAAGGGTACCGACAGGATTTCGGCGTCATTTAGGGAGGTTATTATGAAAAAAGTATTTTCAAAGTTACTTGTGCTCGTGATCGCGAGTGCTCTCATCATCGGTATTTTCCCCAATTCTTTGGCTGAAGCAGCAGACTACAAGTATGATGTTGTTACGCTGAAGGAAAAGGCATCTACCGGCACTTTCAAGCAGGGTAAATACTCGAGCGGAGCATATTACTACTCGATCTTTAAGGTTGAAGTAAAGAAAGACGGTTATCTTACGATTACCGATAAGTCCGAGAATCCCGGATCGATCGAAGTATACGATTGCGATATCAATACCGTAAAGGCTAATGTTTCCGATTATTCACTTCATGATGAGATCTTCAGAACTCCTTATGATACAGAGAAGTCTTATGTTCCTGTAGAAGCAGGAACATATTATCTCGTTCCCACCACTTACGGTGATGTCAAGTTTGAGTACACATTTACAGAGGTTGATATCAAGCGTACTAACTTCTACCGTAAGAAGGCAGATAAACTCAAGGAGAACAAAGTTGTTACAGTAGTTCAGCCCAATGGTTACGAAGCTGATCTTTGGTTTGAGGTTTCTCTTTCAAAGAACAAGACTTTAACGATAGATTTTGAGGATCTTTCCTATTCGTATTCGTATCTTAGCCTTTATGTTTATGATGAGAATGGTGAGAGCTATAAGATGATCGAGTCGGACGGAACATCGCTCAAGTCTTCCAAGACTCTTGATAAGGGAAAGTATTACATCATGATTCGTCAGGCTTCGGGTATGAGTAACCCTACAGTGTACAAGCTTAAACTCAAGAAATAATTATACTGATTCTTTAAAGGGTCAGATCCGTTGGGTCTGACCCTTTGTTCTTTTTTGTGAAAATTGTCAAATTTTTATTGTGTAAATCCGATTTTTTTAGTAAAATTGTTAATGGCGGTTTTCTTATATGAACTCTTTTTGAGAAGGCTGTATATAAAAGTATTGGAGGAACACTTATGAACACTTACAAGAGCGAAGATATCCGTAACGTTGCTGTGTTGGGGCACGGTAGCTGTGGCAAGACAACCCTGGTCGAAGCCATGGCATTTTACAAAGGTATCGTAAGCAGACAGGGCAGGGTTGAAGACGGAACAACTATCAGTGACTATGACAAGGAAGAGCAGAAGAGACAGTTCTCTATCAGCACAAGTCTTGTTCCCATCGAGCATGACGGTGTGAAGATCAACTTCCTTGACACCCCCGGATATTTTGATTTTGTGGGTGAAGTAGAAGAGGCACTTGATGCGGCAGGTGCAGCAGTAATCGTAGTAAATGCCAAGTCGGGTGTTGAAGTAGGTACTATCAAGGCCTGGGAAATGTGTGAGAAGAAAAAGCTTCCCAGAATGTTCTTTGTTACAGCTATGGACGATCCCAATGCCAACTTTGCTAACGTTGTGGATCAGCTTGTTGAAACATTCGGAAAGAAAGTTGCTCCTTTCCATACACCTATCATTGAAAATGAAAAATATATCGGATTTGTCAATGTCGTAAAGATGGGCGGACGTAAGTTCACCAAGGGCAGTGAGTACACTGAGTGCGATATCCCGGATTCAGTCAGAGAGACAGTTGACAAGTGCCGAGTGGATCTTATAGAAGCAGTTGCCGAAACAGATGACGATCTCATGATGAAGTACTTCGACGGCGAAGAGTTCACCCTTGACGAGATCAACAAGGCACTTCACGGTGCAGTGTTCTGCGGTGATGTTGTTCCCGTTCTTGCAGGAGCTCCCATCAATCAGCAGGGTACGCTTATGCTTCTCAATGACATCAAGAGTTACTTCCCTTCACCTCTTAACCATAAGGTTGTCGGAAAGAACGTAAAGGATGACAGTGAGTTCGAAGCTAACTATGATATCAACAAGCCCATGACGGCTAAGGTATTTAAGACCATCATCGATCCTTTCATCGGTAAGTACTCGTTTATCAAGGTTTGCTCGGGCAAGCTCACAAGCGATACGGTTGTCTACAACGCTGACAAGGACACAGAAGAAAAGCTTTCAAGACTTTATATCCTTCGCGGTAAGGAAGCTATCGAAGTTAAGGAGCTTTATCCCGGCGACATAGGAGCTATCGGAAAGCTTTCGAACACTGTTACGGGCGAGACGCTTTCAACCAAGGCCTGCCCCGTAGTATTTGAGAAGCCTCAGTACTCGATCCCTTACGCA
>JAEEQC010000032.1 GCA_016285135.1 Lachnospiraceae bacterium | reverse complement strand
GTGGTCCCCCGGGGACGGGGGTTATGGACCATCGTCATCAACAACCCCGTGGTATGAACTCTGTGGGACGATGGTCCACATCCCCCGTCCCCAAGGGACCACCCACAAGTTCTACCAGTTCTTCCTTCAGGGTCTCGAGATATTCTGCGTAGGTTTCACGCTCGTATTCGAGCCAATATGCAGAATCCGGTGGTTCTGTATTGTCGGTGACGAAATAATCGGGGACATTCGCTTCCGAGGCCGGCGTTTCCTGCTCGCGCTCTCGCTCGCAGTACAGTTTCATCTCCATATCAATGTCTTCCGCCATCTGATCCTCTTCAATCGGAAGCCCCCTGCTCTTCCTTCGTCGGCAGTAACTGAGCATCTTCCGTAAGCGGATGCAATCGGTTTCGAGGGCACGGGTGGAGGCGAGGAGGGCGGAGAGGTCATAAGCGTTATTGGTTGCTTCCAAGTGAAATTATGATATCGGCATCCATAACGGCACGACCGATGTATGCCTCCTTGCAGAGTTCCCCGTTGGGTACCGGTACAAGGATATCATCGGTTCCTCGTTCTGAAATCGGTAAAAAAGACTTTTGACCTATCCATATGTAATTCCTCCTATAGTTTTCGCCTCTAATCTGTATTAGACCATCGAAAACCACAGGTACTCCATGTGAATATTGTCAAAAGCCTTTTCAAATTATGTCCTTTTTGCCGCAAACAGTTCAATTCTTTAGCTGCCCCGGTGTCGTTTTCTTCCCGAACAGAAGACTATCCGTTTTTTCCATCAAAATATCAAACACATGCGCCATAAATGCCGTAATGACAAATGATATCACAAAACTGTGCACGGGATGCTCTTCAAGGAAACCTATCTCATCAAGTATGATAAACGGCAGTCTTTGAAGAATGTATATACTGAAAACATGTTTTCCGAGGAAATTAAGGAAACCGTTACCGAAATTTACTTTCATTGTCACCAAGACGGCGCTGAAAAGGAAAAATACCATACATACCATATACCATCTCATAGTCGATTTCATCATATAGAAAATGCAGAACGGGACTACAGACAAAACGACACCGAGCCAATAGACGATATCATTTTTAAATATTATTTTTTCTATTCTTTCCTTAAATATGGAATACCAGATACCTATCGGATAACATATGATCGTATTTACCCAAAACCTTGACATTCGAACATGAACACACAGCAAAATATAAGCCAGGCAAAGCAAAGTCAGTATGATAGCAGGCAGATATCGGTATGTCTTTTTCGAAAAAGTAAAAAATATGAACGCCAGAAAAGTGATCAGATACATACAGATCATCGCTCCGACATACCAGTTCGAATTTCCGATTGTCCGCGTTGTCAGGAATGTCTTGATTATTTTGGTCGCGCTGTAGGTATTACCGAAAGAAAGCTTTACTATAAGGAACATACATACCGCGATTGCGAAATGGATCCAAAGTTTGAGCGCTTTTACAGGAAGCTTTCTAACATAGTCTTTACCTTTATTTTTGATAGCTTCCATTACACCGTATCCCGAGTAAAACAGAAACATTGTAACAATAGTCTGTTTAATATTTCCGTGATACCAATTGGCAAACGAATCAAACTCTCCCGTCAATTTATGATAGCTGATAAAATGTGTAAAGAAAACAAGCATTACAAAGATTCCTTTAACGGAGAGCGTCGATTTCGGCGATAAATAATCCTTGTTAAATTCACCGGGATTATAAATCTTAACCCCGACAAAACATATTATGGCAAAAATAATAAAATAGACGTCCATTTAGTTCCGACCTCAAAAAGACCAAATTTTACAGGATTATCGCCACTGAGATAAAAGTGCGACATGATTCTACACCATGCCGCACTTTTTGACAACACTTAATGTAAGTTTTCAATTTCCGGCGCAACCGTGTTCACCGCAATGATCGTGACCACACTCTCCGTCGTGGTGCTCATGATGATCGCACCTTGCTTCGGGATCAAACGTGAGATTTCCTTCGGCAAGCGCCTTTGCCGCAGAATCGGCCGAACCCTGAACCCCGGCATAGAGCTTTATTCCCACATCAGCAAGTGCGGTCTGCGCTCCCATTCCGATACCTCCGCATATAAGCGCATCCGAGATCGTAACAAGTGACGTTACCTGCACTGCCAAAGATCTGACGGCAGACTACGCAAATGCAACCACTTATGTCATCTCCGATTCGAACGCCCAGATCAAGATCAGCGAATCCGGAACTTACATCATAACAGGTACATGTTCCGACGGTAACATAACGGTTAAAAAAGGTACAACCGGTGTTGTACTGGTACTCAAAGACCTTGATCTTACAAGCACAACAGGTGCTACCGTTTCAATAAACAAGGGATCTGAAGCCAAGATCATCATCGAAGGAACAGTAACCCTTACTGATGCCGAAAACCCCGAAGATGAAGAATCTACAGATACGGAAGTGGCGGATGCTTTTGACGGAGCGGCCCTTAAGGTAAACTTTCAGAGTGCCTGTCACCAATGTTCGTCCTCGCTCATCTGTGGAAGCTTCTTTGAGAGTTCACATTCTCAGCAGCTTTCCCTCCGCCCTAAGCTTTTTCCTGCGTTCATTGTAGTCCGGCAGAACCCTTCCGACTTCTTTCCAAAAAGCTTTCGAATGATTCATCTGTTTACGGTGACAGAGCTCATGTACCACCACATAGTCGATCACATCCTCCGGTGTCAGCATCAGAAGGCAGTTGAAATTCAGATTTCCTTTTGCACTGCAGCTTCCCCACAACGTTTTCTGCTTCCTGATAGTGATCCGTCCGTAGCTGACGCCCATGATCCCCGCATAATACCTGACCCGTTCCGGAATGTACTCCTTCGCCCGCATAACAAGCTCACGAATCTGTTCGGCACTCAGCGGCATCTCCCCGGATTCTTCAAGCTGCTCCTTCTTAATCCGCATCTTTTCGAGATGCTTATGTATCCACGCTTCTTTCCCGGCAACGATCCTTTCGATCTCCCTCTCAGGTGCCCTCCGCGGTGCTCTCACAACAACAGTCAAATCCGGCTTTATCTCTATGGAGATCGTTCTTCTGCTCGAGCGGATCAGTTTGTATTCCACGACTTTTTATCCTTTCGCTATGCCTTCCCTGATTTTATCTACCAATTCTAAATCTGCCGGGTGGTCCCCCGGGGACGGGGGTTATGGACCATCGTCATCAACAACCCCGTGGTATGAACTCTGTGGGACGATGGTCCACATCCCCCGTCCCCAAGGGACCACCCACAAGTTCTACCAGTTCTTCCTTAAGGGTCTCGAGATATTCTGCGTAGGTTTCACGCTCGTATTCGAGCCAATATGCAGAATCCGGTGGTTCTGTATTGTCGGTGACGTAATAATCGGGGACATTCGCTTCCGAGGCCGGCGTTTCCTGCTCGCGCTCTCGCTCGCAGTACAGTTTCATCTCCATATCGATGTCTTCCGCCATCTGCGCCTCCTCAATCGGAAGCCCCCTGCTCTTCCTTCGTCGGCAGTAGCTGAGCATCTTTCGTGTACGGATGCACTCCGTTTCGAGGGCTCGGGTGGAGGCTAGGAGGGCGGAGAGGTCATAAGCGTTATTGGGTGCTTCCATCGGTCTCACAGGCATTCTCCTTTGTTTCAGCAAGTTCACATTACCTCACATCGAGACAGTTTTTCCGGCGAGCGTTTCTTCTTTTGCTTTTCCGAAGCAACTTCGTCGAGCAGTTTTATGACATAACGTATGCTTCGCCTTCTCCTTGCTGCCTTTTCCCTCTTTAAAAGTTTCCTCCATGCCTTCGTGCCGGGCTTCGGTTTCTTATCCGGAACTCCGTACAAGGGATGGTCAATTCGGTAAATATCGTGTCCTATGATGTATTTCATATAATCACAAATCGTATCCCGGCGAACCTTTTGGCTATGAAATCCCGGGAACGGACCTTCTGTTTTTCTGCCGCTTTCATTTTTATGGTAAAGCCATAAGTGATGCTTTTTTCCACTTACGACAATCTTCCACTCGCCCGATGGCGAGAGTACGTCAAGAGCACCATCCGACGGATTGAACTGATAAACGATTCCATTCTTCCTGCAAAATGAAGAGAGGTCTTTTTTCTCCCTGCGGATGTCCAGCGCAATACGTGCACACCGGCGGCAATACACATAGCCGTTGTCGGTGGCATCCTTTAATTCTTCAAAATACTTCCTGTTCTTTTTCGGGATCTGCTGCACATACCCGCATGCCGGAAAATGTATAATCTTATTGGATGACTTTCCGCAAATATAACACATGATACGACCTCCATTCTGAATTAGGATTGATCAGGTTGAATCGTAAGCCGGTGGGCTGTGGTTGTCTATTCACACCTTACACTACCTATTATGCGCACCCACCCTGTCCGATAATCTCCTCTTTGAACAAACTTTTTGAGAGTTTTCATGTTTTTTCTTTAGTAATGATTCCTCATCCGTTGAAAGAGTTTACAGTTTGCGGTATTATAATAGTGTTGGATAATGACATTGCATCCCAAAACAAGGAGCTCACAGATGATAAAAATGATCATACAAATGAATAATGAGAAATTGCTCCGGGATCTCGAATTCACGGAAGTTCAGATTGATACGGCTCTTAATAAGATCTTTACTCAAATGGGAATGACAAGAGTTGATACAGATCGTGGTACCGAGTATTGCGGACATAATCATCCGTCTGACTTCGCCCGTTTTGGCAAAATAATGCTTGGCTTAAAGAATCAGAAATGGTTTATGAACAATGCCAAAGAATGGATACTCTGTAACAGTGACGATTCAGATGACCCGGAAGATTTTGATGAAGAAGATCTTCTTGCCCACTACGCTCGTAACGTCGTTGCATGAGGTGAACTGTGATATCAAGTTATAAATAACACGTATCCTTTTCCTGCCTTTGTTATCCTCACAAAGGAACCGACAGAGGAACTTTCCCGGATCCACGACAGAATGCCACTCATACTTCCTGAGATCAAGATCAATGAATGGATCAATCCCGAAACAAATCCCGAAAAAATTGCGATGGAAGCTGTCCCTGTACTTCGGTCAGCGGGGTTTTAGATGTAGTACAACCCCCATTACTACCCCCATCACTACCCCCATTGTCATAAAAATCTTCATGAATAAAGATTCTTGTAACAAAGTAATCATGGGCCTCATCGGTCTCAAACTCCGGCAAGCATTGTAACGATCCTTACAATTCATCCTATAATTATCCATTCACCAGTCTTATTGGATCCTATCCTACGAAGTAAACCCTTTTGGATCATAGTCTGTATTGTTCTTTTCACGGTAGCCTCAGAGCAGCCGATATTTTCAGCAATATCACCTCTGGTCAAGCCCTTATTCGAACGCAATAAGTCGATGATCCGCTGCTCTCTCTCGGTCAGAACAACCTTTTTTATCGGGTCATTTATCGGGTCATTTATCGGGTCAGCCTTGTGTTCTTGGATCAGTAGGCCGCTAATATGCATATCGCGGTTATGAAGCTCGTTCTTTTCATTCATGAGCAGATTGCGCAGGAAACGCTCAAGGTATTCCGTCGTCTCATAAACACCCTTTTGCAAGTTGTTGTAATTAGCCCGAACCAAAGCATTTCTGAAATACCACGAATGATCGGCGAACATGTCGTTATCTACGTCAAAGCCCAATTGGCGCAAATACTTTATAAAATAAACCGCTGTTGTTCGAGTATTACCTTCGCCGAACACATGGATTTGCCATAAGCGGGATATAAAATCTGCAAGATGATGAATAGTCTCTGTCATGGTCAATCCATTATATCGGAACTGACGCTCCTGCGAGAAATCATAATCCAGCGTTTCACGAAGATCATAAGCACTGCCATAAGAAACAGTATCTCCGTCCAGTACCCACTCTCTTTTTGTGATATTATAATCTCTCAACTGTCCCGCATGAGAGAAAATCCCCTGAAACAGCTCTCGGTGAATAGAAATATACTGTGCCGGAGAGAATACAAAAGCTTTCTCAGACAGAAGCTTTGCAATCCTCTGAGATACTTTATCGGCCTCTTCAGAATCGGGTTCTTTCCTGCCTTCTTTGCTCTCATAGTACGATTTTATTAGCTTTCCGGCTTCATCAATGGTTATCTCGCCCTCGATATTTTTCTTTGCCGTTTCGTAAAGGTATTTTGACGGCTTTAATCCGTCTACATCCTGCAACCCGATCGCAGCAGACCAAGCCTGCCCCATTTCTTTTCTGGTAGGGGGTAGGTTCTTTATGTATTCTTCAAAGGGGTCTTTTTTTATGTCATCCATTATTTCACCTATACCTCGCAACTTTTCTTCCGTTCTCAGTTTGAACCATTCGGAATTTCCGAACAGTTTAAACTCCAGTTTAGTATCATGAATCAAACGGGCGGCAGGATTTGAACCCGCATACATGCTGTTTAGCGAGCATCCCTTTCGGGCCGATCTCTACCAATTGAGCTACGTCCGGATATTTAAACCAACATATAAATTTTATCAAAACAGGCGTGGTTTTTAAAGCCCCATTATTCCGCTTCCCGATTGCTATCCCCAGCATTTCCAAGGGTCCTAACCATTATCCAAGACATAGAAAAACGTCGTTCTAACCATTACGGTCAGAACGACGTTTGTTGTTTTTCTATACAAGAGCAACCATTATCCTAACGATAGCCTTACTTTGCGTTGATAATACAAGGTACGAATCGTTGCGCGATTCCGTCCAAGTTCGCTCTCAATAAGCGTAAAAGTACCAGGTACCTTTACGTGATGGTGACGTACTACTAATAACGCATGCCGGTGTGATCAATATAATCCGATGCATAGAAGCAGGCATTCAATATTCAAATAAAGCAAAGCCGTTTAACGTGGCTCATGCAGAAATCGTTGCAATAGAAAAGTAGATGCTCTATGGTGAACTTGCCGGCATGTACCATATATGTTCTGACAGTTTCTTAAATTCCACTTGTTTTTCCTCTTTTTCTGACGACCACCCGGGGACGGGGGTTATGGACCATCGAATTCATGGTCCACCAACCCCCGTCCCCGGGTAGTCATCTCTTATGATCTCAAATGATCATTTAGTTCCTTTAACCTTGCTCCATGCTCCGTAGACAGTGCTGCCTCCGTAAGTGATGTACCCTCTCACTCTCACAAAATATGACTTGCCGGTCAAGGCTTCCCTGGTGGCCTGAACTTCTGCAGCATCCTTGACACTCAGCTTTACAAGATCTTTACTGAACTTCTTGTCGGTCGCGATCTGAACCTCGTAGCCCGAACCGGCAACTTTCTTGTAGTTAACGGTCAGAGTCTCTTTAGCGAGCTTAGCGCTGCTGATCTTAACCTTTGCGGGCTTTGTGGGAGTCTGCAGTGTGTCGCTGAAGAGTCCTACAAACACCTTGTCCACAACAGCACGAACCTTGAAATCATAGCCTGTTCCGGCCTTGAGCTTCTTCACTGTGAAGCTGTTTGTCTTCGAGGTTCCAAGAAGCTTGTTGTCGCCGCTGTAGATCTCGTAGAACTCAGCACCGTCAACCTTCGACCATGTAAGTGCGATCGAAGTGGTCTTTGTCTTCTTGGCCTTGAGGCCCTTTACCTTATCTACCGCGTAATCATATATGGAGTCCTTGTCGAGTGAGTCGCAATGTACCTTTACTCTCATAAGGATCCTTGACTTCTCGGTGAACGATCCCTCACCATCAAAGGTTGTGCCTCTCTGACCGTCACTCAGCCAGACAGCGTTCGCCATGCCGCCTTCTTCAAAATTCTTCTCGGAAGGATCGTCCACAGCTGCCTCGACTACGATCACCAAGGGCTCACGCTCTCCCGTGTTGATATAGATAGCAGTTTCTGCATCGGTGACTTCCTGAGAAAAATGCGTCATTACGGAAGTATAACCACCCCATTTTCCTTCGTTGTTCAGCTCTCTTTTGGGATTTGAAATATCGGGTGCCGGAAGTTCATCCGGAATCACGAGATTCTGATCCGTAGTCTTTCCAAAAGTTCTGGGATCAGACCAGTCTGTGAAGTAGAACTGCATTCCTGCCTCATAATCGTCAAGCAATCCGTACTCAACGCAGTAACGATATCTCACCTTAAAGGTATGGTTTTTAAGATCAAACTGCTCATTTTTAACGGTCTTCTTGAGCAGCTTTCCGTCGGCTGCCGACCCCGCTTCCATTATCGTAAAATAAGCGGTATTGTCATCGTCCGCTCCGCCGAATCCCTCATAAAAGCAGAAACCTTCGGAGTAATTGTTATGTTCCTTTTTATCCCAGCTCTTCTCGTACTGCCAGTCCCCGCCGTCGACCGAGATATCAAACTGAACTGTGGTATCAAAAGCGTTTATGCCGTAATCCACATAGAATTTTAAAATATTATCATCGTACCAATCGTTTTGAAAATCAACGTAATCTTCGCATGCTTCGAAGTCCCTGACCATTGCGAGGATATCGTCATTCTGTTTTATGACAACCCCAATAGACCAAGTATCATTCGCGTCGATATCCATTATCGGTGTGTTGGGCTTAACCTTCTCGATCCCATTCGGGAAGTATTTCGCCAAAAGCTTATCCGTAGCGGCGGATGCGTCCTTTGCCCCAAACGCAGTGCCAAAGATCAGTACTGCCAGTAAAACAACAAGTAACTTCGTAACCTTCTTCATACGGGTACCTTCCTTTCTCTTATAAGAGCCCGTCAGCCAAAACACCCTATTGCATCTCTCAACCCCTGCTTTTGCAGGGAATAAAGATACTTTAGCACAGTATAAAACCGTAGTCAATTGAAGGTCAGGGGGTGGTCCCTCGGGGACGGGGTTTGTGTGGACTGGTGGGGACGGGGGTTGTGGGTCATTGGGGTGCATGACCCACAACCCCCGTCCCCACCAGTCCACACAAACCCCGTCCCCAAGTGGGTCATCTGCAAAAAAGCAAAAAAAATACGACCGATAAGGGTCGTTGTCTTGGGATGTTTTAAGGGTACCGGGCCGGCGCATAGAAAGCGCACGGCCCGTCTGGGAGCGTCCTGATCTCTCAGGACATTCATATTATGTACCATCGCAACTGATTTTGCAAATATCAATTTCTATAAAAACATATTAAAAAATCGACAGCCCAGAAAACAAGAGGCTTTCCGAGGGAAAAAATTTCCACGATCCGCATTTCTTCTGTCCTATTTTGGCTCATTTTCAAGGAATTTGTCATTAAGGGACTTAAGTGAAGAGCACAAAAATGTGATGAGTGCGATCGCTCCGTCGGCATTTTCGTTTACAAGTTTTGCGAACTGTGACTGAAAAAGCTGATGAGCGAGCATGTAGAAATGATTGGACTTGAACTTGAATTCAAACTTTTTGTCAAAGGATCCGACCTTTTCAAGCATACCGTCCACACGGTTAGTAAGTGATTTCATGAGCTTGAAGCATGTGGCGGCATCCTCTTTAAGGTAATCCTTAAAGCTGTCCATGCCCACTTCGAGAACCGCTGTGTTGTCATTTATCGCGATAACGGTCGCGGTACGCTGGTGCTTAAGGAAAAGAGACATCTCCCCAACAAAACTGCCTGCAGGCAGTGTGGTAACGATGTACGGATTGGCGGAGTAAGAATTGAGAACAACCCTGACATTACCGGCAAGAACAATAAAGGCAGTCTCGCCGTCTTCTCCTTCACGGCAGATAACACTGTCTTTGGAAAGCTTGTGAAGTTTTCCGACCTTTGAAAGATTCTCAAAACCCATTCCTTACATCCCCCTATTTTTCAGCTCAGTTTTGTTAAAACCATCATCGAACAATAACAGGTCCCCTCTTCATATCCTCCTCCATCCTGACTCCGTACTTGGCGAGGACTGCCCCGTTATATAGTGACGCAGCACGGATATCGAGTTTAAACAACTCATCGTCCCTGCAGGGTGCGTCAGCAGGCTTGGTGATCAGCGGGCACACCGTATTGTCCCTCATGCTCCTCAAAAGCCCCGAAGAGCTCTCCTTGAAAGCCAGAAGCCTCAGGTATGGTACTTTCAGGCCTCCGGCTGCAGGGCGGATCTCCTCTTTCATGTCAAGCACGACATGGAGAAGTGCTCTGCTAACTGATGTGTATAAATTATTTTTAGATTTAACTTTTGACGCCAGTTCGCTAAAGCTCATGCTTTTCTCCCTGTGTTTCATGGCAGCCATTGCCAACGGTTCGGTAACATCGGCAAACCGGGTGAGCTGTTCCGGTGTCAAAGAAAGGAGTCTGGCAAAGAGCACCTGTGAGAAGTCATCTGCGCATATCGGACAGTTTCCGTAATTAATTAATTCCTTATTTAATATCCCGGTCCTGATCTCCGACGCGCTCTTAAAGCCATCACCCGTCGTGTTCCTGTCATGATAGCCGGCGCCTTTTCTTTTGATCGTGTAAGGCTTTATCCCGTTGCAGTAGTTTGATATGGCACTGATGTAATGAATCCCCAGGATGTTGTTGGGCTCCCTCATCACTCTTATGAGATCTTCCGAAACCCCCAGACAGAGAAGCGCTTTTTCTCTGGCCTTCGGGTAAGAGTCGCCCTCTTTCTGGTATTTCAAAAGAGCGGTCTTAAACTCTTCGCTCTCGTTATCAAGCAGCTCCGATGCCCGGCAGAGCGTATCGATATCACCGCACTCACTCCCAAAGCAGATACTGTCCACAACTCCGGTGGCAGAGAGAAGTCTCACTCCCGCCTCGGAGAAGATCTTTGCTCCCGACGTCGCGTAGGCGGTCGGCAGTTCAAAGACGACATCCGCTCCTCCCCTGACTGCCGCACGGGCGCGCTCGAATTTATCAAAGACCGCCGGCTCGCCTCGTTCCACAAAATCCCCGCTCATGGCGACAACAACATGATCCGCGCCCGTAAGCTTCCTTGCCTCGCGGATGAGGTATGCATGTCCGTCATGGAACGGATCGAATTCGGCGATTATCCCGACTGCGCTCATTTCTTTGTCAACCTTCCCTTAACAAGATCGATCCCGGCTGAAGCAACGATCTTAAGGTTCTTCTCAATGTCCTCGTTATTAAAGAGACCGAGGAGCGCTTTCGCTGTATCCTCCGTAACTCTGCCGCCCGACCATGTAAAGTAATTGCGCATCTGGGTCTCGAGCACGTTTGTCTCAAACATCTTCTTGCTGCCAAGCAAAGTGTGACCCTTGCATGCGAGCTTTGCAATCCTGTAGAAAACCCTGCCGAAGCGGGTGTTCTTCACATCCTCAAGCGAGTTGAAAAGTGTGAACTTCTCTCCGGGCTTGTAATCGGCTTCGGGGATAGGTGCGCACAGAAGAGTCGCGAACTCCTCGTCACTGACCACCGCGGGATCACCGAAGAAATACGTAGGAAGCTCGTCAGCCTTATGAAGCTTGACGGAGCCACCGTTCGTGTCAAGTGTGACAACGCCCCTGAGTCTGAGATCCCTGCTTGAGGATCCGACGCTTATATGGTAGCTTCCGGGTTCTACTACCCAGTCGCCCTCTCCTGCGCTGTAATAAGAGAACGCACGCTTATCGAGTGTGATCGTGATCTCACGCTCCTCGCCGGGCTCAAGATAGATCTTCTCAAAGCCCTTAAGTTCTCTGACAGCACGGTGAACCTGACCAACCGGTTTGCCGACATAGACCTGGGCCACCTCGGCTCCGGAGCAGCTTCCGGAATTCTTAAGTTTAAAATTAACTTCTACTTCATCCACCTTGTTGTTGATCCTGAGATCGCTGTAGGAGAAGTTTGTGTACGAAAGGCCGTGTCCGAAGGGGAACAGTACGTTCATCGAAACCTTGTCGTAATATCTGTAGCCCACGAAGATTGCCTCACGGTACTCGACTGTCTTTGCCCTGCCGGGGAAGTTCTCACGGCAGGGAGTATCGGAGAGCTTCAGAGGGAATGTCTCCGCGAGCTTTCCGCTCGGATTGGTCTTGCCGAAGAGGATCTTCGCGCAGGCCTCTCCTCCGGCTTCTCCCGCAAGATAACACTCAAGGACGGCATTTACATCATTGATCCAGGGCATGGTAACCGGCGATCCGTTCTGCAGACATACAACTGTATTGGGCTGAACCCTGCATATTCTGGCAATAAGCTCGTTCTGTGCTTCGGGGAGGTTAAGTCCGTCCCTGTCGAAGCCCTCACTCTCGTACTCGTCGGGAAGTCCCGCAAAAACAACTGCCACAGAAGCCTTTCTGGCCGCAAGGACAGCTTCGTCAGCGAGCTTCTCATCGAGCTTTTCATCATTGACACCGAAGCCCTTCTTGTACCTGACATCCGCAAAGTGTCTTGCCGCAGCAAGGGGCGAGCTGATCCTGAAAGCCTCGATGTGTGAGCTTCCCGCTCCCTGGAAGCGGGGCTTTTTGGCATACTCACCGATGAACACGATCTTTTCGGAAGTACTCAGCGGGAGCATTCCTTCGTTCTTTAAAAGAACCATGCACTCGCTCGCGATCTTGCGTGCGATCTTATGGTCATCCGATCTATTAAATTGTGGCTTAATTTTTCTGGCTTGATCTCCCGCTTCCTCGCCTTCGTGAAGCAGCGGGATTCCCTTATATTTATCCACTTTCTTAAGGATATTCTCAACGGCCGCATCGAGCAGGCTTTCGTCAAGTGTTCCGTTCAGTACCGCTTCCTCAACGTCCTTTGCATCCTTCCCGCCGCTGCTGGGCATACCGAGGTCGAGTCCGGCTGCCACACCGAGGGGTCTCTCATGCACAGCGCCCCAGTCCGACATAACAAAACCCTTGTAGCCCCACTCGTCTCTTAAGATGTCGGTGAGCAGCTTCTTGTTCTGACTGCTGAAGACACCGTTGATCCCGTTATACGAACACATGAGTGAGTCGGGATCCGCGCCCTTCACAACAGCCTCAAAAGCACTCAGATAGATCTCACGGAGTGTTCTCTCGTCGATGACCGCGCTGATGGTCATTCGTCTCTTTTCCTGATTATTGGCCGCAAAGTGCTTTACACTCACGCCCACGTTGTGACGCTGCACTCCTTTGACATAGGCGGTAGCTAGTTCTCCTGTAAGATACGGGTCTTCGCTCACGTACTCAAAGTTACGTCCGCAAAGAGGAGAACGCTTGATGTTTATAGCAGGTCCGAGGATCATGTCCACATCCAGAGCCTTGCACTCCTTGGCAAGTGTCTCCCCGAGTGTTGCGAAAACACCGCGGTTAAAGGATGCCGCAAGAGCGGAAGCCGAAGGGAAACAAACCGACGTGACTGTTCCTGCAGCTTCCGGGGTAGTGTCCTCCGTGTCGTTCTGCTTTCTGACCCCGTGAGGGCCGTCCGCCACTCTGACGGAAGGGATCCCGAGCCTCTCAAGGGCCGGTGTCTCCCAAGCATTGATACCTTCGGTGAATTTTGCCTTTTCGGCAACTGTCATCTGTCCGATCAATTCCTTTAATGTCATGTCTGGCTCCTTTTGATACTACCGTGAAATACCGGCATCTTTACTTAAGGTAACTGTTTACAAACGGTGATATTATGTTGTGCTCATATATCCATCCGAGCACTGCGCTCGAATTAATGTCAGCAGCGATCCCGTCGCCGAACGCCTCGGGTGAGACAAACGATACGATGGCGAAGAACACTCCTACCAGGAACAGTCCGAGTGCCACGCCCGCAATGACCCCGAGCGCCTTATTCGCGATATTGATGACGGGTAGCTTTGACAGCACTTTGAAGAGCTTAAACAATAGCCCGACCAGAAGCGAAACAACGATGTAGGTCACTATAAAGCCCAGGATCTTGATGATCATCATTGTGACTTCTTCGCGGATGTAATCTCCTGCGTCATTGGTGGCGGTTGAAACATCCGATGCGAGTCCCTGCAGGCCTTCTTTTAAGGTGCTTTCCATACCGCGCGGGATGTTGTCACCCACCATGTCAAAGTACTGAACCGCCGTCTGCGCATCCACCGTGGGCAAGTTGATGTTTCCCGCAACTTTCTCATATATGGTATCGTGCACGGCCTCCGAGTTCGAAAGTATGTTGGTGGTGATCGGAGCCAGGAAAAGTGTGAGCACGAATATGATTATCGACGAGCATAAAACACAAACCATCCTGATGAATCCGTAAAACCATCCCCAAAGTCCGAGCAGGATAAGAGCAATTATGATTATTATGAGTGTAAGGTTCATTTGTAACTCCTCATTCGTCCGATTTGCGGCACCGCACGGTATCGCCGCGAATGCATATATACGTGTATTATACCATACCCGCGTCCACATAGTAAAGGCGCGTATTGAGCCGCACGGCGGGGTTCACGGATTGACACAAAGTGTTTTCTTATGATATTATAGCAACGCGAAAGAAGGCTTATTTTTCCGATTTCGATCGGTTTCGGATGAGAGGGATTTATGTCATTACAGCTTCTGATAATAGATGATAGCGAGCTTAACCTTAAGCTCACCGAGCTGATGCTTGCAAAGATCGATTGTCACACGGACACCTTTTCCGATGTCCGTGAGGGTCTGCGTTCCGTAAAAGACCATGACTACGATCTTGTCTTCATGGACTATCTTATGCCCGATATCAACGGCATCGAAGCGACACGTCTCATCCGTTCCATGACGGGTGGCGTTCATTCATCTCCCGATTATTATGAGCGTCTTCCGGTCATCGCACTCACAGCCGAGGACGACGGTGCAATGCAGCGCCGTATGATCGACAGCGGTATCAACGACGTACTCTTAAAGCCCTTCAAGCTTGAGGATGTCTGCGCCGTGATCGATAAATGGTGCGGCACATCTCTCCGCAGACATAATGCAGTTCACGGATCCGCTGCCTCGGGCGGCAGTTACGATCCCGACACTGTTCTTCCGAGGATCGTCGGCATCACCGACGAGACACTCAAGGAAATGCTCAGAACCGACCGTGACGGTTTCCTTGAGACTCTGATGATCTTTACCGAGGACAACTCAGGCAAACATTCCCGCATTGATACGGCTCTTTCGGGCGAGGACTACGAGACTTACTGTGTCGAAGTTCATCGCATCAAGGGCGAGACTGCCATGATCGGTGCCTTCAGTCTTTCGGAGGATGCGAGCCGTCTTAACGAACTCGGTAAAAAACTTGTCACCAAGCAGATTGCTCCCTCCGAGTACGAAGAGAAGCTCGGTTTGCTTGTTTCGGGGACCTCTGCTCTCCTGCGGGCTCTTGACGAACTCTGCAGTTCCGCAGACGCCTTTCTCTCCTTTGCCGGACACAAACAGCCGTCCGGTGATGCGGGTTCTCTCACCTCCCTTAAAGATGAGCATCCCGGAGTGACAGCAAAGCCTGAAAAGACGATCGACCGTGACAAGATCATCAGATATATTGCCCACGCCAGGGAAGCGCTCGACAGCGGAGATACAGCCCTTGCGAAGGAGTGGCTCACCGAGATCGGCGAGCATATCAAAAGAAACTGATTTACCACATTATCAAAGAACGGTTGCCTCTCACACAAAGAGGGCTTCGGTTCGGATAGGAGCTTAAATTGCTTGAACTTAAAAATATATCTTATACAGTCGAGGACAACGACGGTTCTAAGGAGATCCTCAAAAACATCTCCCTCACACTGCAGGACGACAAGTTCTACGTCGTAACCGGCCCCAACGGAGGCGGAAAGTCTACTCTCGCGAAGGTTATTGCGGGAATAATAACTCCAACTGAAGGAAGCATCATACTCGACGGCCGGGATATCACCGGCCTTTCTGTATCCGAAAGAGCCAAATCAGGGATCAGCTTTGCTTTCCAGCAACCCGTGAGATTTAAAGGCATCACCGTGAAAGACCTGATCTCTCTCGCTGCAGGCAACAACGTCTCGCTTGACGAAGCCTGCGAATACCTTTCCCGCGTGGGACTCTGTGCCCGTGATTATATCGACCGTGAGATCAATGCTTCTCTTTCGGGCGGTGAGCTCAAGCGTATCGAGATCGCGATGACGCTCGCACGTAAGACAAAGGTTACTCTCTTTGACGAGCCCGAGGCCGGCATCGACCTCTGGAGCTTCAACAACCTCATCAAGGAATTTGAAAAGCTTCATGACGACATACACGGCATGATCCTCATCATCTCACATCAGGAGAGGATCATAAACATTGCCGACGAACTTATCCTCATCGCCGACGGCGAGCTTAAGGGCAAGGGTACACGCGAGGAGATCCTTCCCGAGTACGACTGCCTGACCATGGGCTGCAGGTTCACAGCCGAGGCTAAGTGATAATATAAACCGGCTTTAACGTTTATGTGCCCCAACAAGCGATCTCAGGATTCGATAACATCAGAATGATAACAAGGAGAAGAACACATATGGATGATATACAAAAAAGGCTGATAGCCGAGGTTGCAGACCTCCACAGCGTACCCGACGGAGCATACAGCCTCCGTGCCAACGGGCAGAGCGTCGAGATGAAGTCGTCTGCGAACATAATCATTGAGAAGAAAACAGACAAACCCGGGATCGACATCTACATCAAAGACGGCACACAGCATGAGAGTATGCACATGCCCGTCATCATAAGCGAAACGGGACTTACCGAAGTTGTATATAACGACTTCCACATTGGGAAGGACTGTGATGTCACGATCATTGCGGGCTGCGGCATCCACAACTGCGGCGACCAGCGCTCACAGCACGACGGGATCCACACCTTTGATGTCGGCGAGCGTTCGAAGGTAAGATACGTAGAAAAGCACTACGGCGAAGGCGACGGCAACGGCGAAAGGGTCCTCAATCCCACCACTGTGATCAACCTCAGAAAAGACAGCCTTCTCGAGATGGACTCGGTCCAGATCAAAGGCGTCGATTCCACGATCCGCAAGTCGATCGCGACGATCGAAGACGGTGCGACCCTCGTCATCAAAGAAAAGATCATGACCCATGGCCGCCAGCATGCCGAAACCGATTTCACTGTTGATCTGAACGGAGAAGGCTCGAGTTCACGACTTATCTCCAGGTCTGTTGCCCGCGACAAGTCGACACAGCTCTTCCGCTCCAACATCAACGGCAATAACCGCTGCCACGGTCATTCCGAATGTGACGGCATCATCATGGACGAAGGCAAGGTCGCAGCGATCCCCGAGATAAACGCCAATCACGTTGATGCTACCCTCATTCACGAAGCAGCCATCGGAAAGATCGCCGGCGAGCAGCTCATAAAACTCATGTCACTCGGGCTCACCGAGACAGAGGCCGAGAACATGATCATTAACGGATTCCTGAAATGAAACCAAACCAAAAACCTCTTTACAGAACAACCTGTAAAGAGGATTCAGACTGAAGAGACCGAGAGGTCTCTTTTTATTTGCAAACCCATGGTGAAATAGGAATTTTGATATTTTTTCCACAATTTTATCATTTTTCTTTGAGGAATTTTGGCACTAAAGGGCATCTATATACATGAAAGGCATTTTTCGCACAAGCGGATCCGCATAGCAAGAAACAAATGAGGAAATTGCGTATAACACGCCGGAAGCTATGCGGGAAGAAAACAATAAAGAAAACGAGAGAGGAAGAAAGAGATGCAGAAACAGAAGAATAATTGGAAACCGGTCAAAGTGCTCTCAGTGATATTTATGGCAGGGCTTTTATTGGTGCTGCTTCCGAAGTTCGAAACAGAGGTGAAGGCGGTGACGGAGATCACAGCAAATCTGACGCCGGGTAGTCTGGGGGGGGGCTTGCTTTGGTCGGGCGAAATGATCCTGTCGAGCGAAACTCTGACTATAGACAATACTATAAGAATAGTTGGGGATACTACTTTGGATGTCCCTAGCGGGAAAACATTAATAATTAATAGCAGTTGTTTTATATCAAAGAGTACAACTCTTAATATCATTGGAAACGGAACGATAAATTTTAGAGATATACAGATGGATGGAGGAACCATTAATCTTCTTAGCGGGACACTGAATGGTAATCACATCAATATGAATAATTCTTCGTCAGCTTATACTCCAAGTAGTATAGATAATAAAATTGTTATTAATGGCGGTACGCTGAATCTTGAACGTGTAGTGTTTAACAATTATAATCCATGTACCCCGGAAATAATAATCAATAGCGGGCAGCTGAATGTTATTCAGAGAGACGGTAATTTTGGTTCTTATCCTTTACAATTCAGCGTAGATGGTTCAATAACAGTCAATGGAGGAGCCGTAACTATTAAAGGAGGGAATAGCACTAAGGGTAACGGAGGTTCAGGAACTTGGCCGAACAATCATACATGTTCAATAAATGTCAATGGCGGAACGCTGACCGTTAATGGTGGCAATGGGAGTAATGGGGGTGTTGGAGGATACGGAATAGATAATGCTAATATCACACTTGGCGGAGGAACTTTAACTGTTAGCGGAGGTTTCAGCAGTAACGGGGAAAGACAGATGTCTCTTAAACAGTGTTCAGTTGAAATAACATCCGGAAAAAACTATTCCGTTAATGGATCGGGCAATTATACGGGCAGTCAGCTTAACTCTGCCTTTGGGGCCGATACTACATATGTGACATTAGCACCCCTGTCAGAATACAACGTAGGAATAACCGCAGGTGCCGGCATGACAAAGACAACCGACTCCGGTGACGCATCGCAGACCGGAGTTATGGGTGCGCTGACGGATGTGGTATACACCGCTGATGATGCATACTTTTTCCCTGAAGGCTACACTGTTTCACCGGTAAACGGTGTCAGCGTCACTCGTAACAGCTACTCGCAGATCACAGTCTCAGGTACTCCGACAGCTGACACTTCGATCACT
>JAEEQC010000194.1 GCA_016285135.1 Lachnospiraceae bacterium | reverse complement strand
GAGAGAGGATTTAAACTACCTTCTGACCTATACTTTTACAACCGTTATTATTTTTATATTTATCTGGGCGTTTCATGTGATCATTAAAAACCTCAGTATGACAGGCGAGATCAAGACCCTGTCGGTAGAAGTCATGGAGGCTCTGGCACATACAATCGATGCGAAGGATGAGTATACGAGAGGTCATTCCGTCAGAGTGGCAAAGTACTCGAGAATGCTGGCCGAGAAGATGGAGCTTCCCGCGGAGCAGTGTGAGAATGTCTATTACATGGGGCTCCTGCATGATATCGGCAAGATCGGGGTCCCCAACGAGATTATTAACAGCCCGACCAAGCTCACGGACGAAGAGTACGGCGTGATAAAGACTCACCCCGGGATAGGATATGACATTCTGGCAGAGATGAAGAGTCACCCCGAACTATCTATAGGAGCTCGCTGGCATCATGAGAGGTTTGACGGAGGAGGATACCCCGATCGTAAGACAAACGAGGAGATCCCACTTGAGGCAAGGATCATCGCCGTGGCTGACAGCTATGATGCGATGACTTCGAACCGCAGTTACAGAAAGTACATGCCGCAGGACAAAGTGCGTTCTGAGATAGAGAAGAATGCTGGAAGGCAGTTTGACCCGAATGTCGCCGAAACCATGCTCGGCATTATTGACGGTGATGTGGATTACGTGTTACATGAATGATACTACCGCTCCCCGGTTTTATTCCTTGTCGTATGACATTACTGCAATTTGGGCTGCTCGCACACTCTTAAAGATATCTCTCCCGAAGAAAGCGTTCTGATCTCGCTTGTATCGGTGAGCCTTACCACCAGTCCGCCCTCCTCATCAATATCAACGGCGTGCGCGGAGTGAGCGACTTCGTTTTCATAAAAGGTAACATCATGTCCAAGTACGACAGAGCGCTCCTTGTAATCGGCTATAGGGTTGTAGGACGGATCGAGGTGTTTGATAACGGAGTCGTATATGTGCATGGAGAGAGCCTGAATAAACTCTTTGTTCATAACCGTGGGGGTTGCTTTAAGCTGTGCATTGCCGGGCAGAGAAGAACTATCGCCTGCGGAGTTCTCCGAGAAGTTCGCAGCGGACAGCACACTCCCCGCACTGCCTTTGATATCGTCGGGGAACTCCTCGGTGCTTATATTGATCCCGATGCCGATGAGGATGTGGGAAGGCTTGCCGCCTTCACCGGAAACTGCTTCACAGAGGATCCCGCAGATCTTCCTGCCTGCGAGGAAGATGTCGTTCACCCACTTGATCCCTGTGTGGCAACCGAACTCTGCATCGATCGCTTTCGAGACAGCAATCCCGACACGGCATGTGAGAGTGACCACTCCGGAAGGAATCTCGCCCGTCGGAAGCGCGATCGTCATGTAGATACCGCTGCCCTTCGGAGAGTAAAAGCTTTTGCCTTGCCTGCCGCGCCCGGCAGTCTGCTCGCGTGCGACCACTATAAACGGGCGATTTGCGGAAAGAGAATCCACGCCTTCAGTACAGGAATCTTTAAGTTCGGCACCTGTACCCGCGTTGGACCTGAAGGTATCAAGGATTCTCCTTGCTTCAAGGTTTGTCGAATCTATGCTTTCTTTATATATCAGGCTGATAGGATCGTTAGTCATACATAAACTCCCGTTAGAAGATCTTTTCCTCAAAACAAATGTCTAATACAACAACCCAAACATCCACAGAGGAATCTTGTTACCCCTTCCGATTTCTTCGTCATCGATCGCCAAATAACTGTCAGGGATGTCCTTTATCTGATCAAAACTCTTTCTGGGTCCGCCAACCTCAAAGAGATACCTGTCGTCTACCAAGAAATCGCCTCTCTGAGGATACGTAACAGAAAAACCTGCAGACCTCAATTGATTCAGGAAAAAAGTCTCCCGTTTTGTCCCTTCGTTGATGCTTTCCGTCAAAGAATACATGATGTTGGTATTATCACAGTATATTTTGTCAGGTTTTGACATGCTCTTTAAAGATCCCGCCTTGGATGACAACAGATTTAAAAGCTTAGCCTTCTCCAAGATGTACAGCATTCTGAGGCCTTGATTCCTGTCAGTATCCAGCTGTATATACAGCTCAGACATTACCGGAGTCCGGGGACAACTCTGTGCAAGAATGAAAAGCATTTTCTTGATTTTCTGAACGCTTGAATAGTTAATGTTTTCTACTGCGGGATAATCGCTTTCAAGTATCTGGGCTGTGATCTGTGAAAGCCTTATATCATAGCCGGCAAACACTTCTCTGTAAAACGGATAATATCGGTTCTTCAGATAATCCGCAAAGTGCTTTAAAATTCTGGTGTCTTTCGTATATTCCGTAGCAATCTTAACATGGTCACTCAAAAGCTCTGCGAGACTTACCGATTCATGAGCAGCTATTCCTTCAAAGTACAGATATTCCCGAAATGATAGTCCGGGAAGCTCGTAACAGATCTGCCTTCTCGAGAGATCACCACTTCCGGAATCAATCTGAAGCAAAGATGAACCCGTATAAACTATATTTAAACCGGGGTAGTCATCATAAATGTTTTTGATCACAAACTGCCAGTTCTTAAGATAGTGGATCTCGTCTATAAAGACGTGAGTGCCGCCATTCTTATAGTGATGATCAACCACTTCCGAAAGTGAATGAGTATTAAACCAAAGATTATCCATTGACACATATAAAGCGGCGTCCGGGTCATCGGTAAAGGTTTCATGTATATGCTGCAAAATGAGCGTAGTCTTACCTGTACCGCGTGATCCGACTATCGAGATCAGACGATCTCGATAGTCAATCCTCTTCTCAAGGAAACGTCTTAAATCCATCGGCACTTCTCTTACCCTTCGCCGTGAAATGTTCTGTATATATTCAAATTCGTTCCGTTCCATATGATTCCTTCCTTAGACCAATATAACGCTTATGTTAGAATAATGTATCTTTGAATGACAATAATGTTTGCAAACATTCGAAATACACTCAAAATAATGTTTGCAAACATTATTTTACACAACAGAAAAGTGTTTGTAAACATTTTTCTGAAGTATGCTTTAGCAGCAGAGAAACTTCTGTGTTATAATACCTTTATGATCGGGTTGATCACCGCGTACAGAACGGTCGAGCTGACCGGCGACGTGACGCTCTACGCGCATTGGAAGAAGAAATGATCTGTGGTATGATATATACATGCTTTTAAGGGGGACACTGATATGAAGTTTTTCAGAAAAGACAACGACGTGCTTCTGTTTTTTATCGGCCTTGTGATGCTGATAGTCGGAGGCTTCATCTTCTTCAAAAACGTTTCGATCATGGACGGCAGCATGTTCGCATTCAGTATCGGCGGGTACAGGCTTGACGGGCTTGTCTTCGTTCCGCTCATTGCGAGCATCGTTTTCCTGTTCTACAAGTACTGCCTGGCATCGAAGCTTTGCTGTATTTTCAGCATCATCCTTATACTCATAAACGTGATCATGAACCTGAGACTCAGATGGCGAGAGACTTCGCTGTTCTCGGGGATCATCATGTTCATACTCCTCTTCGGAGGCGCAGGGCTCTTGCTGAGGGTCATCTTCGCGAACCCGAACGGCAAGCACGGCAAGAACTACAAGGAAGACAAGAATTCGGACTCCAAGGACGAGAAGTAACACACGAATATGCCCCGTGCTCCGTGTCGGT
>JAEEQC010000193.1 GCA_016285135.1 Lachnospiraceae bacterium | reverse complement strand
ATTGCGACCCCTGTTCTCGCGGACCGTAACCCTCTTTCCCATGTTGTTTAAGATCAGGTTGTAGATCCTGCACATGTTAGCCGGTTGTCTCATAAATCTCCCTCTTTCTGACCCTTTGGCCTTGTAACAAAAAACACATCCCTACTTGGGCTCTGACTCAAAACCCTCTGTCATACTACCACATATATGGTCAAAAGTCAAAGGATAAATACAAAATATATGGTCTTATAGTCAAATCAAACACTAAATGTAGTATAACCCCTCTTGTTTGTAGGGTTCGCGCCTATTGCTGAATTTTTTAAAAGAGCACTCCTCTTTTTGTGAACTTTCACGTAATGACGTGCGTTTTGAGGCAAGTTGTTGTATACTATTGGCGATGAAATACATCAATCCTGCTGACACGAAAGGATTTTTTACTGCTTTGAAAATGAAACCCGAATACGAATCATCCCGGCTCCTCATGGCGGTCAGCCGACCGGAATTCGCCGCCGGGGTCGCGGATTATCTTCTTCGAAATCGCGAGGAATTTGAATACTACGACAGACACTACGGTGATATCACATATACGTCGCTCTATCAGGAAAACGCCCTTAAGGCCGAGCAGGAGCTCTACGAGACAAAGGCCGGCGTCAGATATTATCTTTTCAAAAAAGAAGACCCGGAGACGGTCATCGGAAACATAAGCTTTGCTTATCTGCATTCCGAGGAACGTGCCCCGAGTCTGGGTTATAAGATTGACAAGTGCTGCCGCCGCATGGGCTACGCTTATGAGGCAGCATCGTTTCTGCTTCCTCTTGCGGTAAAGAGCTTCAGGCTCCCGTTCCTCGAAGCCGACGCGCTCCCCGAAAACGAGGCTTCGATCGCGCTCCTTAAAAAGCTCGGCTTCCGCTACGACGGGGTCATCCCGAACGCACACGAGATAGCCGGCGTACCGAGGGACCACTACAGGTTCGTTTTTGACCCGTCGGACTGACCCGGTTCGAGGGCGGCCCTTTTTTCTTCTTTGTTCCTGATCCTCAGGTCGGTGAAGAATTCCTTGAGAAGAGCTTCACTCTCGGCTTTGCCAACACCGAGCGTCTTTTCGACCTGATGGTTGAACTCTTTCATGTTCAGAAGGTCGAGGATCGAGCCTGCGCATCCGGCCTTCGGATTCATGGCTCCGATCACCACTCTGTCGATCCTGGACTGAACTATCGCTCCGGAGCACATCTGACAGGGCTCGAGCGTAACGTACATCGTACATCCCTCAAGTCTCCAGTCTCCGAGCTTTTTGCTCGCTTTGTCTATCGCGATCATCTCGGCATGAGCAAGGGTTGTCTTGCCTGTGTTACGCTTGTTAAACCCACGGCCGACCACCTTGTCGCCACAGACGATCACGCAACCGATGGGAACCTCTCCGAGTAAAAGAGCCCGCTTTGCCTGAGCGAGGGCTTTTTTCATGTAATAAAGATCTTTGTCCATAGGACTTGCCTTTCGCCTGTCATTCCCCTCTGATCACCGTCGAAGGGATGTGTTTTCTGCAGATCTCAAGGATCTGCGTCATCTTGTCTGTAGAAGGTGTTTCAAGTCCCGCAGGGGCAAACTGTCTTTCCGAACGCTTATAAGCCTGCAGGAAGTACCTCTTCGCTCCGCCGATCCATTTCCCTATCTTCTCAAAATCATCAACCTCGTGAATCCCTTCTACAACTGTAGTGCGAAATTCATAATCAACCGATCCCCTAAGCAAGAACTCAGCCGTCTCGAAGATCTCAGACATGGAGATCTCGCCAAGGCCGACAGCCTTTGCGTACCCGGACGGTGAGGATTTGATGTCCATCGCAACATAGTCTATGAGCCCCTGCTCATGAAGATACTTCACCATGGCGGGGTTGGTTCCGTTCGTATCAAGCTTCACAAGAAGCCCGATATCCTTGATCTTCTCGATGAACTGCGGGAGGTCCTTGTATATGGTAGGCTCTCCGCCCGTGATGCACACACCCTCAAGCGCATTCTTTCTCTTGAGAATATGGCGCAGGATGCTCGCCTCCGGAATGAGAGGAAGGTTGGTTTTGCATGTCACAAGATCCGCATTGTGACAGTACGGGCATCTGTAATTGCATCCCCCGACAAAAACGGTGCTGGCAAGCTTTCCCGGGTAGTCAAGAAGCGTAAGCTGTGTGTATCCGTATATCTTCAAGACTTTGCTACCTCCTCTTTCTGAAAATGACAGCTTATCACATAAGCGTTTATGTATTAAATTGTAGATTTCCTAAACGAAATAGTCAAGACAGGGGTTATCTTATCATGACTTTCTGCCGATATAAAGATCAGCAGCAGAATCATGTTGCCCTTTGCGCATTCACGGATGAATGCAGGGCGGGTTTTAAAGGAGCCAGGGAAGGCACTGACCCAAGTGAACGCTTTTTATCCGGCTCCGGACAGGAGATCATATGGCTATTAACAGTATCATCGGAAGTGCCTCATCGGCATCGGCCAAGTATGAGGAGATAAACATTTCCATCAAGAAGACAACGGTTGAACTGAACAGCACGGATGCAGCTGTATTTACAAAGACCGCAGACGAGCAGTCCGCAGACAAAAACAAGCTTATCGGCAAGCCCGCAGATCCCGAGACCATCGAGCGTCTCAAGGCTGAGGCAGACGAGAGATTCGCTCAGCTCAAGGGCATCGTTGAAAAGCTTCTTTTGAAGCAGGGCGGAACATTTGATGTTTCCAACGGACTCGCAAGCGCATACAGAAGTCTTGAGGTTGATCCCGAGACTCAGGCACAGGCGCAGGCCGACATCGCAGAGGACGGATACTGGGGAGTTGAGCAGACTTCCGACAGGATCCTCGATTTCGCCAAGGCTCTCGCAGGAACAGACTCCGACATGGCAGAGAAGATGCTCGAAGCCATCAAGGAAGGTTTCAAACAGGCCGGTGCGGCATGGGGTGAAGATCTTCCCGAGCTTTGCCAGGATACCATGAAGGCTTCCCTTCAGAAGGTTGAGGACTGGATCGCATCCCTTAAGAATCCCAGCCCCGAAGAGACAGCAGCCACAGAGGCTTAAGTCTTTACAAATTTGCTTTCTTTCTTATTGACATTGACATATCCCCAAAAGAACAACCGCTACGTGGCCCTGTCCCGTGGCGGTTGTTCTTTTAGAGAAGCTAGGCGCACTGCGCAAAGAAGGGAAGCGATCTCTCGCTTCCCTTTGCTAAAATCCCTACTATACAATTACAGGCTGAACTTTCCGATAACATCTTCGAGGTCGCCGGCGTTCTGCTTGCTTTCTGTAGCAAGTCTGCCGATCTGTTCCGTAACATTACCGGTGAGTTCGTTCTTATTAACGATATCCTGTACACCGTCTGAGTTTTCACCTGAGGTTGCAGCCACACTTCCGACTTCCTTAGCGATCTCATTGATAGAATCATTGAGGTTCTTCATTGCATCGCCAATCGCAGCTACGGAAGCTCTGATGGTGCCTACGCAATCGCCGTACTGCTTGGTCTGAGCCGCAAAGTCTTCGAAGTCACGTACAACGTCTTCCTTGACATAATCAAGAAGCTTTCCTACATGCTCACGTACCATGTTAACCGCACTGTTGCTGTCTCCGACGATAACCTGGATGTCTTCGGCTGTCTGACGCGACTGCTCTGCGAGCTTTCCGATCTCATCCGCAACTACTGCGAATCCACGTCCGGACTCTCCTGC
>JAEEQC010000192.1 GCA_016285135.1 Lachnospiraceae bacterium | reverse complement strand
CAAGACCCTTAACCCCGATGAGTGTGTTGCTCTCGGTGCTTCGATCCAGGGCGGCAAGCTTGCCGGTGATTCAGGTGCGGGCGATATCCAGCTCCTTGATGTAACACCTCTTACACTCGCTATCGAGACACTCGGCGGTGTTGCAACACCTATCATCAAGAGAAATACAACCATCCCTACAAGAGGATCGCAGATCTTCTCAACGGCAGAGGATAACCAGAGCGCGGTTGATATCCGTGTTACACAGGGTGAGCGTCAGTTCGCACGCGACAACAAGCTCCTCGGACAGTTCAGACTTGACGGAATCCTTCCTGCAAGACGTGGAGTTCCTCAGATCGAGGTTATCTTCGATATCGATGCGAACGGTATCGTTAATGTTTCCGCAGTAGATAAGGGAACAGGCCGTGAGCAGCACATCACTATCACTTCCGGCACAACGATGACTGAGGCAGATATCGAGAAGGCTGTCAAGGAAGCTGCCGAGTACGAGACTCAGGATAAGAAGCGTAAGGAAGCGGTTGATGCACGTAACGAGGCTGATTCGATCGTATTCCAGACAGAGAAGGCTCTTCAGGATGTCGGTGACAAGATCGCAGAGGCAGACAAGAGCACTGTTGAGGCTGATATCCAGACCCTCAAGGATATCCTTGCTAAGACCAATCCCGAGGCAATGTCCGAGACTGAAGTAGATCAGATCAAGGCAGCCAAGGAGAAGCTGATGACCGATTCCCAGAGCCTCTTCCAGAAGGTTTATGAGCAGGCACAGGCAGCTCAGGGTGCACAGGGACAGCCCGGCCCCGATATGAGCGGCGCTTATCAGGGCACTCAGGGACCTCAGCCCGGAAACGGCGGAAATGATGACAATGTCGTTGACGCGGACTATAAAGAGGTATAAACTTAATACCGTTTCGCAGTATTAAGTACGATAAAAGGCAAAGCCGTACTAGGAGTACCATCAAATGGCTGACAAAAGAGATTATTATGAAGTCCTCGGGGTAGCAAAAACTGCTACCCCTGAGGAGATTAAAAAGGCATATCGTGTTCTCGGAAAGAAGTACCATCCGGACGTTAATCCCGGGAACAAAGAAGCAGAAGAGAAATTCAAGGAAGTCGGCGAGGCCTACGCGGTTCTTTCCGATCCTGACAAGCGCAGACAGTACGACCAGTTCGGTCACGCGGCGTTTGAGCAGGGCGGAGCGGGAGCCGGCGGTTTCGGCGGTTTCGGTGGTTTTGGAGACATTGATTTCACCGACATGTTCGGCGATCTTTTCGGCGGGATCTTCGGAGGCGGTTCGAGACGCTCGAGCGGTGGACCTTCCAGAGGAGCCAACCTTCATGCTTCGATCAGGATCACCTTTGACGAGGCGATGAAGGGTGTTGACAAGGAGATCGAGATCACCCTGAAGGACGAGTGTCCGACATGTAAGGGGTCGGGTGCAAAGCCCGGCACAACACCTCTTACCTGCCCCAAGTGTAACGGAAAGGGACAGGTTGTCTTCACACAGAACTCGCTTTTCGGTATCACCAGGAGCGTGCAGGTTTGTCCCGATTGTCGCGGAACAGGCAAGCTCATCAAGGACAAGTGCCCGGATTGCGGAGGAACCGGCTACAAGAGCAGCAGGAAGACTCTTCAGGTATCGATCCCGGCAGGAATCGATGACGGGCAGAGCATCAGGCTTTCCGGCAAGGGAGAACCCGGCGTTGCGGGCGGCCCGAGAGGTGACCTGCTTGTTGAGATCAGAGTTGCCGATCACCCCATCTTCCAGAGAGACGGCATGAACATCTACTCCGTTGCACCCATGAGCTTCGCTACGGCGACTCTCGGCGGAGACGTGAGGATCTCGACCATAGACGGAGACGTGCTCTACGAGGTCAAGCCCGGAACTGCTACCGACACACGTATCAGACTTCGCGGCAAGGGTGTTCCTTCGATCAGGAACAAGAACGATCGCGGCGACCAATACGTTACTCTTGTGGTTGATGTTCCCACCAAGCTCACGAACGAGCAGAAGGATCTTCTTAAGAAGTTTGACGACGCCATGAAGGGTAAGACTCCCGAAGACGCCGGGAAGAAAAAGAAGCGTCTGTTTTGACGGATGACTCCCGTGACAGAAGACTCATGTAACGGGCTGCCCGTTGCGGGAGTTTGACAGAGAAAGAACAGAACGAAACATAGGAATCAAAGGAATCAACAAGTAATGACACAGAAAGCAAAGAGCAGCATCTTTATCGTAATCATTTCGGCAGTACTCCTTGCCATCATAGGATGTTCGACCGGTGAGACACGGACGGAAGAGAGGATCTCGGAAAAGCCTTTGGCACAGAAAGAAGAGGTTAAAGATCCCGATCCGACCCCTTCGCCCACTCCCACACCCGTGATCGACATGGAGGAGGGATCTTACGCGATAAGTGAGATGCCGCTTTTTGCGATAGAAGGGACCGATTTTGTTCCGTTTTCCTACAAGACTGAGTTGATAAGCTCTGTTAAGGTGGAGGAGGAAGATCCGGAGGCAGAGGGCGAAGAAGAATCTGAAAAGAAAGACTCCGAGAAGAAGGATTCAGGGAAAAAGGACTCAGAGAAGAAGGAAAGTGAGGAAGAAGGCGAGGAAACCGAGGAAGTTGACACCGCCAAGTACTACAACACCTACAAGGTGACTTTAAAGAGCGGACTTAAGTTCGCTGACGGTTCACCGGTAACTGCTGACGACGTGCTCTTCAACATCAAGGCTCATGCAGCCCGTGATTACAGAGGCGAGTACTCGCTCGGAGAGCTTGACATTCCCGGGATGAGCGAGTTCCATTCTCAGGTTCCCGACGAGGAGCGCAAGAGGGTTGAAACGATCATCGCCGCCGGCGGCTTTGATGCCGAAGAGGAGAAGTACCCCGAGATCGAGGGCATAGACCCCAAGGAACAGGATGATGTCTGGGGTTGCTATGACGAGGCCGGTGCGATCTTTGCTCAGAACATCATCGATTATGTCAATTCGCATTATGCCCTTAACGCATATGTGAACGCGTTCATGTCCGGCTACCTCACCTACGCAAAGGTAGAAGCCGACGAGAACCTGAAGACGGCATTCGCGTACATCGTATGGGGATACGGCAAGAAGAGCAATCCCTACAACTACAGAAAGAACACGCTCACAACAGTTTCCGGAAAGGTCTGGGACCTCAATGAGGACACGATCGGAGCTATGGAGCTCTGGGAGGAGATCAAGGAGTACTATAAGGGTGATCTCTCGGAGGACGGTATCGACAACGACGCCGCACCCGGGACCGAGACGATCGAAGAGCTGATGGCTCAGGCATACTACTCCAAGCAGGATTACTCGATCCCCGAGATCAGCAGCATCTTTAAGGGAACCACCGTTGAAGACGGAACCGACGCCGAAAGAGAGTGCATCTACCTTACGATATCGAGCGAGGAAGACCTCAGCAGCTTTAACTTCTTCCTGACCGACCCCAAGGAGTACGATCGCACGGGCGAGCTTAACGACCCTGAAGTGATCATCGAAGTCGAGGAAGAAGAGTCGGAGGACGATGAGTCCGAAGACGGTGAGCAAGGCACGGAGGAATGATCGCAGATGAAGTGGACCAAACTGACCCTCAACACTACTACCGAAGCTCTTGATTATCTCGGTGCGATCGCCATGGATCTGGGGCTTGAGGGCTTTGAGATAGAAGACAACGTTCCTCTTTC
>JAEEQC010000031.1 GCA_016285135.1 Lachnospiraceae bacterium | reverse complement strand
TATGCGGTGCTCGATAATTACATCAGGACCGGTGAGATCGAAGATCCCGCTGTTAAAGCAAGCATTGACAGGAAGCATGTGGCCAATCTTCACAAGATCAGCCCCATGCCGGCATATAACCCCGGTATTTCAAGAATAGACTGAGAATAACGACCAACGATCGGAAAGGAAGCATATTGATATGAAATTCAAACCGATGATATTTTCTCTTCTTGACACTGACCTATACAAGTTCAACATGAACCAGGTCATTTTCCATAAGCATACAAACCTTGTGGGAGAGTATCACTTTAAGTGTCGAAACAACGGGATCGTCTTCACACAGGAGATGCTCGACGAGATAAATGCCCAGATCGATCATCTGTGCAGCCTGAGACTCACGCCCGAGGAACTTGGATACCTCAAGAGCATCCGTTTTATCAAGGATGACTACGTTGAGTTCTTAAGACTGTGGCATCCGATCAGGGATTACGTGACAACCTCGCTCAACAACGGCGAGCTTTCAGTCATCATTAAAGGACCCCTTTTCTCCGCGATGCAGTTCGAGATATATCTTCTCGAGATCATTAACGAAACCTACTTCCGCATGAAGTATGACTATAACGAACTCCTTGAAGGTGCGAAGGAGAAGCTTTCGGCCAAGATCGAAAGCTTCAGAAACGGGATCTACACCTTTAAGTTCGCCGAATTCGGTGCGCGCAGAAGGCTCTCCGGAGAGTTTGAGGAGTACGCTATCCGCGAACTCGCACAGAAGACCCAAAACATGGTTGGAACCTCTAATGTATATTTTGCATGGAAGTACAATCTCACGCCCATCGGAACATATGCACATGAGTACGTGCAGATGTATCAGGGAATCGATTCGATACCTCTTGCATACACAAACCATTATGCGATGAAGGACTGGTACGAGGAGTATCAGGGTGACAACGGAACAGCCCTTACGGATACGATCACGACCGACCTCTTCCTCAGGGATTTCAACCGCAGCTACGTCAACAACTATTCAGGCGTGCGCCATGATTCGGGTGACCCCTACGTGTGGGGCGAGAAGATGATCGCGCACTACAAGAGCTTCGGAGTCGATCCGAGGACCAAGATGCTTCTGTTCTCGGACAGCCTCGACTTCAATACCGCTCAGACACTCTATGATTATTTCAAGGATAAGGCCAAGGTATCGTTCGGGATCGGAACGTTCATCTCAAACGACACACCTGCAGAGCCTCTTAACATAATCATTAAGCTGCAGTACGTGAACGGACGTCCCGTAGCAAAGCTCTCGGACAGCGACGGCAAGTCGATGTGCGACGATGATGATTACCTCAGGCACCTCAAGGCCTCGGTAGCTTTCAGACTTGCCAGAGAGGCCCAGGCCAAGGATTACTGATCCGGCGGGGCAAAAACTAAAGCGTATTACGGGTGCGACTATGTATGATAAAGGAATGGTCCTCGGAAGATTTCAGGGGATTCACAAAGGCCATCAGGCTCTCATAGAAAAAGCGCTGGAGAACTGCAGAAGAGTTCTTGTCTTCGTCGGCTCCAGCGACAAATCGGGGACGGTTCGCGATCCATTCACATATGAATTTCGCGAAAGAATGCTCCGTGATCTCTACGGCGAAAAGGTGACAGTCAGCCCCCTTCCCGACATTGGTGTCGGTGACGTGGGCTTTTGGGGCGAATACCTGCTCAGGATGAGCGCGGAAGTGCTCGGCGAGCAGGCTGATGCCATCGTGTGCGGGAACGAGGAGAAATACAAGCTCTGGTTCCCCGACAAGCCGTCTCTTGCTCTGATCCATCTGGACAGGAACGATATTCCCATGTGCGCGACTCAGCTTCGCGAATATATTTTGAATGATGATTACCGGTCATTTTGCGAATGTACCGACGAGAGGCTCCGTCATTACTACGGAGTGATGAGAGGGATACTTCTGAAAGTATCCGCCGGGCACGGATGTGCCGACAGCTGCATGAACAAGATCAAATAAGATGCATGGAAGGTGTGCCCGTTTCGAACAGGCACATAACTTTGAGCCTCTTCTACGAATACAGGAAACTTGGGAAGATGCTGCCCGTGAGCGACCTCGGTCCTTACGGAATGTATCTCAAAGAAACCATCTAATGACTTTTACTCTGACCCGCCTTGTGATATACTACAGCGGAAGGTGCGCGGCACCTGACCGTCCCGTATATCCGGGGCGGGTCTCGTGATAAAACTCTTCCGGAGCCGGAAACCGCGGCCCGGAGGATCAAGAAAAGGGGAAAGATATGAAGATAGTTGTTTTGGCAGGAGGACTCAGTACAGAGAGAGACGTGTCTCTCGTTTCGGGAAAGAAGATCTACGATGCTCTGAAAAGCAAGAACCATGACGTTGTCCTGCTTGATGTATATCTTGGTTACAAAGGAGATGTGAGCACGGCTTTTTCGGGCAATACCGAGCCCGAAGCCTTCGTTATCTCGGAGGACGAGCCCGATCTTGAGGCGATCAGGGCAATGCGTGAGGACGGCGGCGAGTCGTTCTTCGGACCCGGAGTCCTTGAGCTTTGCAAGGCAGCCGATGTGGTGTTCATGGCTCTTCACGGCGACTGCGGCGAGAACGGCAAGATCCAGGCCGCTTTCGATCTTTACGGGATCAGGTACACAGGAACCGGATACCTCAGCAGTGCGTTTGCTATGGACAAGTACGTTACGAAGCTTCTTTTCGAGAAGACGGGTATCCCGACTCCGCCATACAAGCTTCTCCTCGACAAGAACACGGATTATGTTCCCGCGTTCCCCGCTTTTGTCAAGATCTGCAGCGGCGGATCTTCGGTCGGCGTTTACCGCGTTACGAATGAGGCAGAGTACAGGGAAGCTCTTGACAAGGCATTCGCCTACGAGCCCAAGGTCCTTGTCGAGCAGGCGATCATCGGCCGTGAATTCTCGGACGGGGTTATAAGCGGTGAGGCGCTTCCCGTCATCGAGCTCGCTCCCAAGGTTGGTTTCTACGACTACAAGAACAAATATCAGAAGGACTCGACCGTCGAGACCTGTCCCGCCGACATCCCTGAGGAGCTTTCGAAGAAGATCCGTGACTATGCCGTTGCGGCATACAAGGTGCTCGGGATCAGTGCCTACGCAAGGATGGACTTCATGGTAGACAACTCGGGCAATGTCTATTGCCTCGAGGCCAACACTCTCCCCGGCATGACTCCCATGAGCCTTATGCCTCAGGAGGCGGCAGCGGTCGGGATGTCCTTCCCCGAACTTTGCGAGAAGATCATCGAGGTTTCGCTGAAAAGATTCTGAACAGGAAGGACTTTTGTGTAAATGCGCGGTTTAACTGTTAAAAATATTGCGGATGCGGTCGGTGCCAACGCATATGTGGTAAGAGGCGGCTCTCCCGTCAAAGCCGGGGATGATCTCCCTGCCACCGAAGCTTCGGCTGTTGTCATCGATTCGAGACTTTGTGAAAAAGACTGTGTCTTTGTGGCGACCAAAGGTGAAAGAGTCGATGGTGCCGATTTTATCGGAAGCTGTTTTGAGAAGGGTGCGCTTGCAGCGATCACCGAGAGGGAACCCTCGGAGGGGTCAGAGGACGGCATCTGGCTTGTTGTGAAGGACAGCTTTGATGCATTAAAGAAGCTTGCGACCTACTACAGAAGCTTGATGAGCGAGGTGAAGGTCGTCGGGATCGTCGGAAGCGTCGGCAAGACAAGCACCAAGGAGCTTACCGCTGCTGCGCTTTCTGTCAGGTACAACGTCCTTGCAACACAGGGCAACCTCAACAACGAGATCGGAGTTCCGCTGACACTTCTGCGCCTGCGCGACTGTCACGAAGCAGCTGTTGTCGAGATGGGGATCAGTGACTTCGGTGAGATGAGCAGGCTCGGAGCCATGGTCCGGCCCGATATCGTTCTGTTCACAAACATTGCACCCTGTCATCTTGAAGCGCTCGGGAGCCTGGATGGAGTCCTGAAAGCCAAAACTGAGATATTCGACTACATCAGGGAGGGCGGAACGGCCGTCCTTAACGGCGCGGATGAGAAGCTGCGCACCGTCACCTCGGCACGCGGAGCAAAGCTTTTGTTCTACGGGCCGGGCACCTGCATGAGAGCGGAGAAGGTCGTCGATGAAGGTATCGAAGGATCTCGTTTCGAGGCCGTCTTTGATGACGGCACGGACAGCGAACGATCTGAAGTCAGACTCGCGCTTCCCGGAGCGCACATGATCGGGAATGCTCTCGGTGCGGCTTTGGTCGCAAGACTGATGGGCGTGAGCGTGTCTGAAGCTGCGGAGGGACTCGGCTCTGTCAGTCCGGCAAACACAGGCCGTTCTGTCAGGGAATCCTTTGAAGGAATAGATTACATAAACGACGCATATAACGCCAGCCCGCTCTCCGTGCGGGCCGCGCTCGACATCCTCTCGGGTGTCAAAGGCAGGAAGGTCGCCGTGCTCGGTGACATGCTCGAACTCGGAGAGAAGGAGTGTGAGCTTCATGCCGGGATCGGTGAGTACGCCGCCCGGAAGAAGGTTGAACTGCTGATCTGCGCGGGGAGGCTCTCGAAGAACACTGCGGATGCTTTTAAAAAGGCGGGCGGAGAGGTGCTCTGGTTCCCGGGGACAGACGAACTGGTCGGAAGCGGTACGCTTCCCCTGAAAAAAGGTGACACTGTGCTCATCAAGGCATCTCACGGCATGCATTTTGAGAGGATCCTGAAGGCCGTACAGGAAAAAACATTAAGAGTAGAGGACTAAATGCCCTGAAAGAGTGAAAGCAAAAGGGCAGAGGATCCCCCTGAGAAGACCGAAATAAAAACAAAAATAAAAGGGCGGAAAGCCCCTGAAAAGACCGGAATAAAAGGGGAAGGCGAAAACTCTTGAAAAGAACGGAACAAAAGGAAAAAGGCAGTCACGAAAGAAAGAGAACAATATGGACATCAGAGAGTACATGAAAGATCACACCGTCTACTTTGACGGAGGTATGGGTACCATGCTCCAGGCCAGGGGCCTGCAGCCCGGCGAGCTCCCCGAAAGGTGGAACGAATCTCACCCCGACGAACTGGTCGATATACACAGGCTTTATTTTGATGCGGGCTCGGATGTCGGGACGGCCAACACCTTCGGCGCCAATTCCTTCAAGTACTCGGATGACGAACTGACACGGTACATTACTGCCGGAATAGATCTCGTCAAAAAGGCGATGAAGCTCACCAAGGATCCCGACAGACCCATGTTCGCGGCACTTGATGTCGGACCTGTCGGAAGACTCTTGAAGCCCTACGGCGACCTCGAATTTGACGAGGCCGTAGAGGTTTATTCAAAGACCATAAAGATCGGAGCCGAAGCCGGAGCCGACCTTGTCATCATAGAGACGATGAACGACAGCTACGATACAAAAGCGGCTCTGCTCGCTGCAAAGGAAAGCTGCGATCTGCCGGTCATCGTATCGAATGCGTACGGCGAAGACGGCAAGCTCATGACCGGAGCGTCGCCGACGGCGATGGTGGCCATGCTCGAGGGACTCGGAGCGGATGTTATAGGCGTTAACTGCTCACTCGGGCCCAAAGAACTTGAGGGCGTTGTCGATGAGTATCTGAAGACCGCGTCGGTGCCTATAATCGTTCAACCCAATGCCGGCCTTCCGCGCGTTGAAAACGGCAGGACAGTCTTTGATGTGGATGAGGAAGAGTTCTCGTCCGTCATGAAGAGTTTTATCGATAAGGGAGTCCGTGTTGCGGGCGGATGCTGCGGAACCACTCCCGCGTATATTGCGGCTACGCTTGAGAAGTCCGGCAGGGCGGTCATAAATCCGCAGGCCGTAGAGGATAAGGGACTGACGATGATCAGCTCCTACACCCACGCAGTGATCTTTGACAGATCGCCCATACTCATCGGTGAGAGGATCAACCCCACCGGCAAGAAAAAGTTCAAGGAAGCCTTGAGAAACCACGACATCGACTATATCCTTTCCGAAGGACTGCGCCAGCAGGAGCGCGGCGTGCATGTGCTTGATGTCAATGTCGGTCTCCCCGAGATCGACGAACCCGAGCTGCTTGACACCGTTACGAGGGAGCTTCAGGCGATCATCGACCTGCCTCTTCAGATAGACACCACAGACATCACGGCGATGGAACGTGCGCTCCGTCACTACAACGGCAAGGCACTGATCAACTCTGTCAACGGCAAAAAAGAAGTCATGGAAGCCGTTTTCCCGCTTGTTGCGAAATACGGCGGACTCTGTGTTGCGCTCACTCTCGATGAGGACGGTATCCCGGCGACAGCGCAGGAGCGTGTTGCGATCGCGAAAAACATCATCGCGACAGCCGAGAAGTACGGCATCGGAAAGAAGGACCTCCTGTTCGATACGCTTGCGATGGCTATAAGCGCCGACAGCGAGGCTGCACTTGCCACTCTCGGATCACTCCATACCATTAAGAACGAGCTCGGTTGCCATACATCGCTCGGGGTTTCAAATATCTCGTTCGGACTGCCCCAGAGAGAGACCATCACATCGACTTTCTTTGCGATAGCGCTTGAAAACGGGCTTTCGGCAGCGATCATGAATCCTTTTGCGGACGATATGATGAAGACCTACTACTCGTTCAGGGCTCTTCACGCTCTTGATGAGAACTGCAGTGATTATATCGAGTTCGCCACGAATTTTGTGCCCACGACGGTTGCCGCACCCGCGGGACAGGGCGTGGGAGCTTCCGGTGCGGCTGCGCCCGGCAAGGATGCCGACATGTCTCCCCTAAAGCACGCGATCATAAAAGGACTCAAGGAAAAAACGGGCGCCATCACGGCTGAGATGCTCGCGGCAGGCGCGGATCCGCTTGCTCTCGTTTCGGATGAGGTCATCCCTGCGCTCGACAAAGTCGGAGAAGGCTTTGAGAAGAAGACGATGTTCCTTCCTCAGCTGCTTATGAGTGCGGAAGCATCGCAATACGCGTTCGAGCAGATTAAAGCGGAAATGAACAAACGCCCCGGAGAGAGCGTCAGCAGGGGAAAGTTTGTGATAGCCACGGTAAAGGGCGATATCCACGATATCGGCAAAAATATAGTTAAACTCCTGCTTGAGAACTACGGCTTCGATGTTGAGGACCTCGGCAGGGACGTGCCTCCCGAGACGGTCCTTGAGGCAGTGAAACGCACGGGAGCCAAGCTTGTGGGTCTTTCGGCGCTTATGACCACGACCGTACCCGCCATGGAGGAGACGATCAAGCTTCTCAGAAAAGAAGCGCCCGATGTCCTGATAGTGGTCGGCGGAGCGGTACTCACACAGGAGTACGCCGACAAGATAGGTGCGGATCACTATGCAAAGGATGCGATGGCGACCGTCAGGTACGCCTGCGAGGTAGTTGACGGATAAATAAGACTGACGCCGGATACGCCTGCGAAGGGCCTGACAGATAAAACACGCTTGACACATTGCATTTCGGAGTATATAACAATAATACTGTTAGCTCGTACTAACCCGTGATCTGCGCGCCTTTATGAGCAAACAAGGGAGCTCGTCCTGAAGATCGTCAATATGAGCGCGTTGCAAATCGGACAGAGATCATCTTTAACATGGACGGGGAACGGAGCGGATCGTGGAAAATATTTATAACAAGAGGAGCCTGCTTTATGAGTACACTTAGGGATATTGGGATCGGAAAAACCGCGAGGGTTGTGAAGATCCTGGGTGAGGGTGCGATAAAGAGAAGGATCATGGACATGGGGATCACAAAGGGGACTACCGTCACGGTACGAAAGGTCGCACCGCTCGGAGATCCCATTCAGATAAGCGTCAGAGGTTACGAACTCTCCCTTAGAAAAGAGGATGCTGCCAACATTGAAGTCGAGACTATCTAAAGGAAACGCAGTCGAAAAATCACGACTGCAAAGAGACGCTACCAACATTGAAGTCGAGATTATCTGATCATCTAAACAGGAGAAAACGAATGAATAGCGAGATAAGGGTGGCGCTGGCCGGTAATCCCAACAGCGGAAAAACCACTCTCTTTAATGATCTCACCGGCTCAAACCAGTTTGTGGGAAACTGGCCGGGAGTCACGGTTGAAAAAAAGGAAGGAAAGCTCATCAAGCATGACGATGTTACGATCGTTGACCTTCCGGGCATATACTCACTCTCTCCGTACACACTCGAAGAGGTTGTCGCCAGAAAATATCTTATAGACGAGAGACCGGACGCGATCCTCAATATCGTGGACGGTACCAATCTTGAAAGAAATCTTTATCTCACCACGCAGCTTATCGAGCTGGGAATTCCTGTAGTTATAGCCATAAACATGATGGATGTCGTCCGCAAAAAGGGTGACAGACTTGACACTGATGCGCTTGCCAAGCGCCTTGGTTGCGGGATCATCGAGATCTCTGCCTTGAGGGGAGAGCATACCGTTGATGCGGCATGGGCGGCGGTCGATGCGGCACGCACAGGCAAAAAGATCCCGCGTCACTCGTTTTCGGGTCCCGTTGAGCACGCTCTTGCTCACATCGAGGAAGCGGTTGTTCACGATTTTCCTCCCGAACAGCAGCGCTGGTACGCTATCAAGCTCTTTGAGCGTGACGAGAAAGTTCTTGAGCGCTTCAAGCTACCTCAGTCCACGCTGGCTCACATCGAAGAAGACATCAAGGCGGCGGAGGCCGAGCTTGACGACGATGCCGAAAGCATCATCACAAACGACAGATACGACTACATCACCCGTATCCTGAGCGATATCTACAAAAAAAAGAACCCCGACGGCCTGACAACTTCTGACAGGATCGATAGGGTGGTAACGAGCAGATGGCTCGGACTCCCTATCTTTGCGCTGATAATGTTTGCGGTCTACTGGATCGCCATGATCGGAGTCGGGCAGCCTGCAACGGACTGGGCAAACGACGGCCTGTTCGGTGAAGGCTTCAATCTTTTCGGGATCGGCGACGGGCCGGGAAGCGGGATATGGGTTCCCGGGATCCCCGTGCTCATCGGGAACTTTCTTGAGTACATCGGATGCGCCGGGTGGCTAAAGAGCCTCATACTTGACGGGGTGATCTCCGGTGTCGGTTCCGTCCTCGGATTTGTCCCGCAGATGCTCGTACTCTTCCTGATGCTCGCATTTATCGAGGCCTGCGGATATATGTCACGAGTCGCATTCGTCCTCGACAGGCTCTTCAGACGCTTCGGTCTTTCGGGCAAGAGCTTTATTCCGATAATCGTCGGAACGGGCTGCGGCGTGCCGGGTATCATGGCGTCGAGAACGATCGAGAACGAACGTGACAGACGTATGACGATCATGACCACAACGTTTATACCGTGCGGCGCGAAGGTTCCTTTTATAGCGCTGATCGCGGGAGCAGTCTTCGGCGGGAGCGCATGGATCGCAACCGGCGCATATCTGATCGGTATCGCGTCAATCCTCTGCTCGGGAGTCATCCTCAAAAAGACAAAGATGTTTGCCGGAAAGCCCGCACCTTTCGTGATGGAGCTTCCGGAGTATCATATGCCCACCTTCTCCAACGTGATGCGCAGCATGTGGGAGCGCGGATGGAGCTTTATCAAGAAGGCCGGAACCATCATCCTTCTTTCGTCCATCGTCATCTGGTTCCTCTCGCGCTTCGGCTGGTATGAGGGAAGCTTCGGATTCCTCACGGTCGAGCAGATAAGCGGAAGCATCCTTTCTTACATCGGAGCCGGTATCGCCTGGCTGTTCGCACCTCTCGGGTGGGGGACTTGGCAGGCGGCGGTCGCTTCGATCACCGGCCTGGTCGGCAAAGAGAATATCGTCAGCACGCTAGGTGTCCTGTACGGAACCGGCGGAAGCGTTTCCGAAGCTGTCGGAGAGGCTTTCTCGGCGTCATCGGCGATGAGCTTCCTGCTCTTTAACCTTTTGTGCGCGCCCTGCTTCGCGGCCATAGGCGCTATAAGAAGAGAGATGAACAGCCGCAGGTGGACGTGGTTCGCCATCGGTTATGAATGCTTGTTCGCATATGCTGTGGCATTCGTCGTATTCCGGCTCATGAGCGCTTTCTCGGGCTCGGGAAGTGTAGTTGGAACCGTGATCGCAGTGATAGTGGTGATCGGGTTCTTCTGGCTTCTCTTCAGGCCCTTTAAAGAAGCAACTTCATTAAAAGAAGAATGACGTATTGCACAAATCGTGTATCCGTGCTACAATCAATTGGATTATGGGACTCTATGCGCCCAACGGTAATTATTCAGAAGGAGAAATAACAATGAGTTACAAGACAGAAGAACTGGCAAAGAACAGTTACAAGATCACCATCGAAGTTGATGCGCAGGAGTTCGAAAAGGCTTGCGAGAAAGCATACCAGAAGAATAAAGGCAAGATTCAGATACAGGGTTTCCGCAAGGGTAAGGCACCCAGAGCACTCATCGAGAAGATGTACGGACCTTCCGTATTCTACGAGGACGCAGCAAACATCGTTATCCCCGATGCATATGCTGAGGCAGCCGAGCAGTGCGGACTTGATATAGTTTCCAAACCCGAAGTGGATGTTGAGCAGATCGAGAAGGGCAAGAACTTCATCTTCACGGCAGTCGTTGCTACAAAGCCCGAGGTTGAGCTCGGCGAGTACAAGGGTGTCGAAGTTGAGGTACCCAAGGTTGAGGTCAGCGATGACGAAGTTGCAGCCGAGCTTGAGAAAGAGCGCGAGCGCAATTCACGTACCATAACCGTTGAAGACAGACCTGTAGCTGACGGCGACATCGTCAGGATCGACTACGAGGGCTTCGTTGATGGCAAGGCATTCGACGGTGGCAAGGCAGATGATGCCGACCTTACTATCGGATCACACACATTCATCGACACATTTGAGCAGCAGCTCATCGGCAAGAACATCGGCGACAAGGTCGAAGTAAATGTCAAGTTCCCTGAGGAGTACCATGCGGAAGACCTCAAGGGCAAGGACGCTATGTTCAAGGTTGCAGTGAAGGGTATCTCCGTTAAGGAGCTTCCCGCACTTGACGATGACTTCGCAGCTGACGTTTCAGACTTTGATACTCTCGACGAGTACAAGGCTGACATAAAGAAGTCCCTTGAAAAGAAGAAGCAGGAAGAGACAGATCGCATCAAAGAGGATGCGGTTGTCGATAAGATCATCGAGAACAGCACCATGGAGATCCCTCAGGCCATGATCGACGAGCAGAAGATGCAGATGGCTGAGGATTACGCACAGAGACTTCAGTATCAGGGTCTTTCCATCGAGCAGTACTTCAAATTCACAGGTATGACAGCTGAGAAGTTCCTCGAGGAGATGGAGCCCCGCGCAGTAAAGAGCATCAAGACAAGACTCGTCCTTGAAGCGGTTGCCAAGGCTGAGAACCTCACGGCATCCGACGAAGACATCGAGAAGGAATTCGATGAGATGGCTGAGAGATACAGCATGGAAAAGGACAAGATCAAGGAATTCATCAAGGGCAAAGAGCTCGAGAACATGAAGATGGACATCGCTTGCAAGAAGGCAGTTGACCTTGTTCGCGATGCAGCTAAGGAAAAGAAAGAGACCAAGGCCAAGAAAACCACAGCAGCCAAGGAGCCCAAGGAAGCCAAGGAAGTAAAGGAGACCAAGGCAGCCAAGGAGCCTAAGGCAGCTAAAGAGACCAAGGCAAAGAAAGAAACAACCGCCACGGCAGCAAAGGCTCCCAAGGCCAAGAAAGAGACAGCAAAGGCTGCCAAAGAGACAAAAGAAGACTAAAGAGGATTAATGAAAGGAGGTCTCAGCATGAGTCTGGTACCTTATGTCATTGAACAGACAAGTCACGGCGAGAGATCATATGATATATATTCACGCCTCTTAAAGGACAGGATCGTTTTCCTTTCCGAAGAGGTAAATGATGTTACGGCCAGCCTTGTAGTTGCACAGCTCCTCTTCCTTGAGTCGGAAGACCCGAAGAAGGACATCAGCTTCTACATCAACAGCCCCGGCGGATCGGTTACCGCAGGCATGGCCATCTACGACACTATGCAGTACATCAAGTGTGATGTTTCGACGATCTGCGTAGGCCTCGCAGCCAGCATGGGAGCATTTCTCCTTGCGGGCGGCACAAAGGGCAAGAGGATGGCTCTCCCGAATGCGGAGATCATGATCCATCAGCCTTCCGGCGGTGCGCGCGGACAGGCAACCGAGATCCAGATCGTTGCGGAGAACATCTTAAAGACCAAGAAAAAGCTCAACGAGATGCTCGCTGCCAACACAGGCAAGCCTATCGAGCAGGTTGAGAAGGACACCGACAGAGATAACTACATGTCAGCTCAGGAAGCACTCGAGTACGGAATCATTGACAAAGTGATCGAACATCGCTGATCGAAAGGGCTTAAATATGACTAAAGGCAATGGCAAGAGCATGCTTCGATGCAGCTTCTGCGGAAAGACACAGGGACAGGTCAGAAAGCTGATCGCCGGACCCAACGATGTCTACATCTGCAATGAGTGCGTCGACCTCTGCTCTGACATACTTGAGGATGAGCTTGAGCCTCTTTATCCCGAAGAGACCGTCTCTCCCAAGAACATCAATCTTTTAAAACCCGTCGAGATAAAGCAGTTCCTCGACGAGTATGTTATCGGTCAGGAAGATGCCAAGAAGATCCTCTCCGTAGCGGTTTACAATCACTACAAGAGGGTTATGTACGGCGGCAACGATGTTGAGCTCCAGAAAAGCAACATCCTCATGCTCGGTCCTACAGGCTCCGGAAAGACGTACGTGGCACAGACACTCGCAAAGATACTTAACGTGCCTTTCGCGATCGCAGACGCTACCACACTCACCGAGGCCGGTTACGTGGGCGAGGATGTCGAGAATATCCTCTTAAAGCTCATACAGGCAGCAAACTTCGATATCGACCGTGCCCAGTACGGCATCATCTACATAGACGAGATAGACAAGATCGCACGCAAGTCGGAAAATGTTTCGATAACACGTGATGTATCGGGCGAGGGTGTTCAGCAGGCGCTCCTCAAGATCCTTGAGGGCACTGTCGCTTCGGTTCCTCCTCAGGGAGGAAGAAAGCATCCTCATCAGGAGTTCATCCAGATCGACACGACAAACATACTCTTCATCTGCGGAGGTGCGTTTGACGGCCTCGACAAGATCATAGGCGCGCGTATCGGTAAGAAATCCATGGGATTCAATGCCGACATCAGCGACACCAACGATCTCAAGATCGGAGATCTTTTCAGACAGATTCTTCCCGAGGACCTTATCAAGTTTGGACTTATCCCCGAGTTTATCGGCAGAACCCCCATTTCGGTGGCTCTCGACATGCTCGATGAAGAGGCACTCGTTGATATCCTCGTTAAGCCGAGAAACGCGATCACAAAGCAGTACAAGAGACTATTCGAAATCGACGGTGTGGAGCTTGAATTCACAGACGAAGCGGTCAGGAAGATCGCACAGCGTTCGTTCGAGAGAAAGACGGGAGCCAGAGGACTTCGTTCCATCTGTGAGTCGATCATGACAGACATCATGTTTGATATCCCTTCGGATCTCCATGTATCAAAGTGTATCGTGACCGAAAAAGCAGCTGCCGGAGAGGGAGGCCCCGATGTGGAATACTTCCCCGAAGGCAAGACCAGGAAACCGCTCGCACGCAGTAAAGCGAGAAAGAAAGGGTCGGGTGAGAGTGCCTGACATGAACGGTTCCGAAGAAAACAACAAGAGGATCGTTAAATCCGCAGAGCTTGAAACGGTCTGCGGCATCACAAGCAGACTTCCGGCAAATGTGCTTCCCGAATTTGCCTTTGCCGGAAAGTCAAATGTGGGGAAATCCTCGCTGATAAACTGTATGCTCGAGAGAAAGTCGCTCGCAAGAACATCGCAGACTCCGGGCAAGACACAGACCATTAACTATTATCTGATCGACAAGACACTATATTTTGTTGATCTTCCCGGTTACGGGTATGCCAAGGTGTCACAGACGCTTCGTGAGAAGTGGTCCAAGATGACACAAAAGTATCTTTCGGGGTCAAAGGTCCTTAAGCTGGCCTTCCTGCTCATAGACATCAGACATGAGCCGGGAGCGGGTGACAGATCGATGTACGAATGGTTCACAAAGAGCGGCCTTGATGTCGTGGTCGTTGCGACGAAGCTTGACAAGCTTTCGAGAAACGAAGCGGCAAAGCAGTTATCTCTCATTTCTAAAACTCTTGGCATCAAATCTAAATCCGGGATCATCCCCTTTTCATCAAAGACACGAGCAGGACGAGAAGAGCTTTGGCAATTGATCGATTCCAGGCTTAACGAACAAAAAACCATATAAGGGAGGACAATACATGGATTATAACCTTCTTACTCTTGCCGAACTCCAGAAACTGGCAAAGGAAGAGAACATCAAAAGGGTTACAGGGATCAAGAAGCAAGACCTGATCGCCGCTATTGAGGAGAGCGTGAAAAAGAGAACGGCACAGGCGAAGGAAGAACCTGCAATGAAGCCTGCAGCATCGAGTGCGAAGACTGAGGCTGTTAAGGCAGAGGAAGAGGAAAAGCCCGTAAAGAGGCCCGGAAGGCCCAGAAAAGTGGCAGTTCAAGAGGAAAAACCGGCAGTGGAGGAAAAGCCCGCCGCTGAAGAAAAGCCCGCGGCTGCGCCCGCACGCCCGGCAGAGCCCCATACTGTCAGGAGGGAAGTCGTAAGCCCCGCCCAGACCGGAGTTCGTCGTGAAACAGGTGTTCCCGGTGCACCCGTCAGAAGACCCATGCCCGGAGCTCGTCCCATGCAGCAGGGTGAACAGCGCCCCGCTTCCATGGCACGTCCCATGCAGCCCGGTCGTCCCGTAGCACCGTCCGGGCAGCCCATGAGACCGGCAGCCGGACAGCCCATGCGCCCCGCCGCACCTACCGCTCAAGCCGGCCGCCCCGCAGCACCGACCGGACAGCCCATGCGTCCCGCAGCACCTGCTGCACAGCCCGCACGCCCTGCATCGTCTGATGAGCAGTCAGCACGTCCCGCCGTTCAGGATCGTTTCCAGGTACAGATCCCCGAGGGAGCAAGTCCCGCAGAGACACTTGCCGCATATATCGCACAGAACTACGCTCTTGCCGGAACACCTCAGGATTCGGGCGAGACAAAGGAAGGAATCCTTGAAGTAATGCCCGAGGGCTTTGCTTTCGTCAGATGCGACAATTTCCTTCCCGGCTCCGGTGACGTCTATGTTTCACCCGCACAGGTAAAGCGCTTCGGCCTCAAGACAGGAGACTATATCGTCGGCAACACAAAGGTAAAGATGCCCAACGAGAAGTTCAGCGCGCTTTATTACATCACAACAGTAAACAAACTTCCTCTGAGCGAGATAGTTAAACGTAAGAAGTTTGAGGATCTTACGCCTATATTCCCGAACCAGCGTTTCCACCTTGAAACGCCCGGCTGCGGCCCCGCGATGAGGATGGTAGATCTTCTTTCGCCCATCGGTAAGGGACAGCGTGGAATGATCGTTTCCCAGCCCAAGGCCGGCAAGACGACACTCCTTAAGCAGATCGCCAAGGCTCTTATCAGGAACCATCCCTCGATACATCTCATCATTCTCCTGATCGATGAGCGTCCCGAGGAAGTTACCGACATGAAGGAGTCCATAAACGGCGACAACGTAGAAGTCATCTACTCGACATTCGACGAGCAGCCCGAGAACCACAAGAGAGTATCCGAGATGGTTATCGAGAGAGCAAGACGACTCGTTGAACAGAAGCAGGATGTTGTCATCCTTCTTGACAGTATCACAAGACTTGCACGTGCATATAACCTCACGATCACCGCGAGTGGAAGGACTTTATCCGGCGGTCTCGATCCCGCAGCACTCTACATGCCCAAGAGATTCTTCGGCGCTGCAAGATGCATGCGTGAGGGCGGCAGTCTGACGGTACTGGCTACAGCTCTTGTTGATACCGGAAGCCGTATGGATGACGTTGTATTCGAGGAGTTCAAGGGAACAGGTAACATGGAACTCGTTCTCGACAGGAACCTTTCCGAAAGAAGAGTATTCCCTGCGATCGACCTTCCCAAGTCCGGAACGAGACGTGAGGACCTTCTCCTTACACCCACGGAGCTTGAGGCAAGCAACATCATCCGCAGGGCGTTCAACTCCTCCAAGACGGAAGAAGTTGTCGAGAGGATCATTAACCTCTTTACACATACGCGTAACAACGCCGAGTTCGTCGAAATGGTCAAGAAGACAAGAATAGTACCTTGATGTTGGGAGATAACCTTTATGAACTCAGAGACAGGTAAGGTGATCAAGCTGACGATCCTGTACATACTCAGCAGGGTCGATACACCGATATCGAACAGTCAGATCACCAATTACGTGCTTGAGAATGACTTTACGGATTATTTCACGATCCAGTCGCTCATGGGAGAGCTGATAGACGATGGCTTTGTCTGGAAGAAGACTGTCAGGAACAGAACCTTTTACAGCCTTTCGGATTCGGGCAGAGAGTCGTTTCAGGCTCTCTCCACCGAGCTGTCGCAGAAGATCCGTGACGATGCGGACGAGTACATCAAAAAGAACGCGATGAAGATCCGGGAAGAATCCGATGTCGGAAGCACCTATGTCGAGACCTCGCTCGGAACCTACAATGTCCACCTTTATATCGACGAAGCGGGCGAAAGGATCTTCGAGATAGGGATGATCGTCGCCGATAAGGAGAAGGCACAGCGTATGTGTGCCGCATGGCAGAAAAAGAGCGAGGAACTCTACCCGCTCGTGTTCGAAAAGCTGCTTACGGGCAGAGAAAAACTGCAGAGCCCCGAATGATCGCGATCAATAAGAAAAGTATTGATTTTTGATTTTTTGTGTGCTATTATATCAAGGCTATGTGTCCATGATAGTGGACGATTATTTGAGCCTATCACGTGGTTCAATGTTTTGAGCGAAATACGAAGGCGGGTGACATCGCCTTCAGGAGAGCAGAGAGGTGAGAAACAATGAGAGAGGACATTCAGCCTACATACTACAAGGCAAAGGTTGTTTGCAACTGCGGCAACGAATTTGAGACAGGCTCTACGAAGCAGGAGATACACGTCGAAATCTGTTCAAAGTGCCATCCCTTCTACACAGGACAGCAGAAGGCAGTTCAGACCCGCGGTGCTATCGATAAATTCAATCGTAAATACGGTCTTGCAAATAACTGATAAGTGTCATGTAAAAGGGTTGAGATTAGTTACTGATCTCAACCTTATTTATAATTACAGGTCTTTTCTAAGGGGGAAGATATGAAAGCATCCGGTATCGGCGGACAAGCCGTAATGGAAGGCGTTATGATGAAGAACGGCGACAACTACGCCGTTGCTGTACGTAAGAATGACGAGGAGATCGTCGTTGAGAAGAGAGAGCACGTCAGCCTTACTAAGAGGGTGAAGTTCTTCGGACTCCCGGTGATAAGAGGGGTTATCATCTTTGGAGAGTCATTGTTTGTGGGCGTTAAGACACTCACATATTCGGCGAAGATCTACGAAGAGGAGACCGAAGGGGAAGCAGCAAAGCAGGCTACGGTCAAGGATAAGACCAAGGAAGATATCGTTATGGCCGGCACGGTAGTGCTGTCCATCCTCATCGCTGTCGGTCTTTTCATGCTGCTGCCGTTTTTTGCGGCAACACTCATCAAGGATGTCGTTAAGTCCGAATTCCTTCAGGCTCTTATCGAAGGTATCATCAGAGTTACACTGTTTGTTGCATATATAGCGGCCATCTCGCTCATGAAGGACATCAAGCGTGTCTTCATGTATCACGGAGCCGAACATAAGTCGATCAACTGTGTCGAGAACGGCCTGCCGCTCACAGTAGAGAACGTCAGGGCACAGTCAAGAGAACACAAGAGATGCGGAACCAGCTTTATGCTTTATGTTATGGTCCTTTCCGTTCTCTTCTTCATGTGCATCAGGGTAGACAATTTCTGGCTCAGGATTGTGTTCAGACTGCTTCTGATCCCCGTTATTGCGGGACTTTCATATGAGTTCATAAGACTTGCGGGAAGAACGACCAACCCTGTCATCACGGCACTCTCAAAGCCCGGACTTCTTCTCCAGAAGCTCACGACACGCGAGCCCGACGACAGCATGATCGAAGTTGCCATCACCAGCGTTGAGGCAGTATTCGACTGGAAGGAGTTCCTCGAGAAGTTTGAGGATAAGGGCAAGACGCCCTGCGAGAAGCAAAAGACACAATCGGAAAACAAGACTACAACAAAGACAAAGAACAAAACTAAGACCAAGAACAAGAACAAAAAGATGCCCCATGAGAGTCTTGCTCCGGAAACGGACGAGACCGTTGTGGCAAATGTACGTGTCGGAGGCATCACCGATCCTATAGAAGATCTCGACGATGATTTCGACATCATCCCCGAGGTCGCAGACAAGACCGAAGCTGAGGAAGCAGCCGAGGAAAAATCTGATGTTGCGGCCGAGGAAGCAGTCGAGGAAAAAACTGATGTTGAGGCCGAGGAAGCAGCCGTAGAGGAGCCTGAGGCAGAGGCTGAGGAAACAGCCGAGACACCGGTTGAGAAAGCCGAAGCAGAGGAAAAAACTGATGTTGAGGCCGAGGAGGCAGTCGTAGAGGAGCCCGAGGCAAAGACCGAGGAAAAATCCGAAGAAAAAGCTGAGGAGAAATCCGAAGACAAGGCCGAAGAAAAGACTGAGGAAAAATCCGAAGATAAGGCTGAGGGCAAGTCGGAAAACGAGGATCATCTCGGATATTTCAAGGGAAGAAGATCTACAGGCAAGAACACAGGACTTGACAGCGCTCCCGAGCCCACAAAGGGTGTTAATCACAGGGCACCTGTAGAGATCGAAAAGAGAGCGATACCTGAAGAGGATGATGAGGATGATGAGGTCCTTAAGAAGCTTGACAGGTTCTTCGTAAACAAGAACAAGAAGGATTGAGTGAAGTGACATACAGACAGTTACTCGATAAAGCA
>JAEEQC010000030.1 GCA_016285135.1 Lachnospiraceae bacterium | reverse complement strand
TCTTAAGTGCATTCCTCCCAAGAAGGAAGCAATGATAGAGTCAAACAAGAAAGCACTTGCTATCGGTGCACAGCAGTGATCTGATACGTATATGGCTGATATGCCCCACGGATTTATTCCGTGGGGCTTTTTGTGCGATAAACGAAGGCCGTCTGTTGCAAGCTTGTTTGTGAACAGACGGCTGAGTGAACGGACATCTCAGAAGGGCGTAGCCCTTCCAATGGCGGACTTGTACGCGAGATGTCCCGTCGCATCGAGTAGGAGTCAGCCTACTCGATTTCTCAGGCAAAGTTACACCTTGGGAAGACTTTGCGAACGGCTATCGAACGGGACGGTGCGCGAAATGTACCTTCGGAACGAAAATGTACCTTCGGAACGAAAAGGAGTTTAAAAATGCGGTTACAGATTTGATACATAAAAAGGCAATTATTGCCTTTTGTTTTATCTGTTAAAACTATATAATCATATAAGTGAACCGTTATTTTCGATAATTAACATATCCGTAGTGATCGACTTGTGTTTTAAGTTGTGGTGATCTAAAGAAATACACATTCAGAGGGGTTATTTTATGAATTTTTGCATCAGTATCGGTGGTACAACGTGTGAGGTCATTGTTGAAGAAAAAGCTTTTGAAGGCGTAAAACGTATTGCGCAGACTCTTTGCGATGATATAGAGTGCATCTGTTCGGTGAGACCGGACTATAGTGTCCGTGTGCCCGAGAAGGTTTCGGGGTACACTATCATTGCGGCTACGCTTTCAAGCAGCCCCTTCCTCGACAGTCTTGACGAAAGAGGTCTTTTTGAGAATCTTAAAGGCAAGAGAGAATGCTACGGATTCTTCTGTTTTGATGCCTCGGAACTTGGTATCGGAGAAGGAAGAGTACTTCTTATTGCCGGTTCCGATAAGAGAGGAACGATCTACGGGCTCTTGAATATCTCCGAACGCTGCGGTGTTTCGCCTCTCATCTATTGGGGCGATGTTAAGCCTGCTCACAGGGACGATATCGTGATAGATATTCCGAGCGGTTTTATTTCTAAAGAACCTTCTGTTGAATACAGAGGACTGTTTATAAATGACGAGCTCCCCGGATTCGGAAACTGGGCTATTGAAAAGTTTGGCGGAGCGAATGCCAAAGCATATGACGAAGTCTTCAAACTCATCCTCAGACTGAAAGGCAATTACATGTGGCCCGCCATGTGGTTCGAGATCTTCTCTGAGGACGGCCCCGGGATCCTTAATGCGGAGCTTGCCGATATCTACGGTATCGTGATGGGTACCTCGCATCATGAACCTCTTTGCCGTGCCGGATCGGAGTGGCAGAAGATCTACTCGGATTACGGTACCGATAACACATGGAGTTTTGTCAAGAACGGTGAGGCCATCAGTAAATTCTGGAGGGACGGACTTATCAGGAACCGTGGCTTTGAGAATATCATCACCATCGGTATGCGCGGGGAGGACGATTCACTTCTCCTTTCTGAGGATGCCACTCTCGAAGACAACATAAACGTTTTAAAGAAAGCGATCCTTGAGCAGTACAGGCTTCTTAGGGAGAATGTTTCACCCGATCTTAAGGAGATCCCCAAGATGCTCGCCATCTACAAAGAGGTTGAGGACTTCTATTACGGAGATTCTCAGACGCAGGGACTTAAGGATTGGGATCAGCTTGAAGACGTCATCTTCCTCCTGTCCGATGACAATTTTGCCAATACCCGCGGTCTTCCGACCAAGGAGGACAGGGACCACAAGGGTGGTTTCGGAATGTATTATCACTTTGATTATCACGGAGCGCCCATCAGTTATGAATGTGTCGATTGCATGACGCTTCCCAAGATCTGGGATCAGATGACTTTGGCTTATGAGTCCGGAGTAAAAAAGCTTTGGATCGTAAATGTCGGAGACATAAAGTTTAACGAGCTTCCTCTTTCGTACTTTATGGATCTGGCTTATGACTACGAAAAATGGTCTGTTCCGAACCTTACCGACAGATATATGAAGGAGTTTGTCGACAGGAATTTCTCGGGTGCCATCAGTGAGGGCAGGAAAAACGACATCATCAGATTCACGGAACTGTTTACAAGGATGAATTCCGTCATCCATCCGGAAACCATGCTTCCCGAATCCTTTGCGCCTGCAGCTTTCTGCGAAACCTCAAGGATGATCGGAGTTGCCAAAGAGATCATCGAGCTCGGCGATTCTATAAGAGACAGTATCGAGTCAACCTCGAAAACAGCATTTGAAAGCCTTTTCTACTTCCAGGGAATGGTTTCCGCTTATTCGATGCTTGCCGGCCTTTATGCGGGAATGAACAGATTCCTTGCCTCGAGAGGCGCTCTGAGAGCAAATGATTATATCCCGCTCATCGAAGAGATGATCGACAAGGACAGGGAAAACGTTCGCAGGTTCCACGCTTGGCAGGACGGCAAGTGGAACTATATGCTCGCTTCCGCACATACCGGTTTTAAGAACTGGAATGACGACATCTGGAATTATCCCGCAAGCATGAAGGTTTATCCCCTCGACAGGAAAGCGGTTGTTTTTAGCTTCGAGGACAGCACGTTCTTTCATACCGGCTCGATGTGGACAGATTCGAGAAAGCTTGAATCATTCGTCCTCGCAGATTCGGACCGTTTTGAGACAAGTTACTTCATCGATCTGAAGGCTCCTTTTGCTTTCGATTACAAGATCACATGTGAAGATGCGAACATTTCCGTTACTCCTTCATGCGGACACTTGGAACCTGCCGATTCAAGCTTCCTTGAGGTAAAGATCCGTGCCGACAGAAAGAAAATCACTGACAAGGGTACGGCGCAGATAAATGTTGAACTTGATTTCGGTGAGAAGAACTCGCCGATGGACAATACTGTTATTAAAGATAAAGCATTTGTTCACTATGCTCCGCTTGACAGTGGCAGTGAGCTCTTCATAAACAGAAGTGACAGCGGTGTGATCGTTATCCCGGCAGGTAATTACGCATCTTCTAACGATTCAGAGGAAGGAAGCTTTATCCTTGTAAAAGGACTCGGCAGAGAAAAGAATGCAGTTAAGGCTTGTCCTTTTGAAAAGTGCTTCTATGATACGGAAGAGAAGCCTTATCTGGAATACCTGTTTGAAACCGCCGGACCGGGCGAGTACAGGATCGATTTCTACACACTCGGTCGTAACCCCGTCGTGATGGGAGATGAGATGCGTTTTGACATTAGCATTGATGATATGGATCCCGTTACGGTAACAACATGCGACAAAGATTACAAGACTCACTTCACAAACTCTCTTTGGAGCAGCAATGTCATGACAGGTATAAATGTTGCTTCGACTGAGGCTCACCTTATGGGCGGAGTCAGGTCGCTTAAGGTTTATGCGGGAGATCCGAATGTTGCTATCGAAAAGATCGTTGTCTCTCCCGTTTCGCTTAAGATCCCGGAGACTCGACTGGGTCCCTGCATGAACAGTGACATGATCTGACCGGTCCATGTCTGAACTAAGATATACTCTGACCGGCCCTTGTATAAATGTTTGGAACATGGCAGGCTTGTATCATAAACGTTGTTTTGAGGTATAAATGATTTGAAGGATAAAGTAATCAGTATTTTTAAGGAGATCTGTTCAATACCGCACGGGTCAGGCAATTGTTCGGGAGTGGGAGACTACCTTGTGAGGTTTGCACATGAAAGAGGACTTGAATACGTCCGGGACAAAAAAGGAAATGTCCTTATCAGGTGTGATGCGGTGGGCTCGAAGAACGATCCGGATAGCACAGTAATCCTGCAGGGGCATCAGGACATGGTGTGTGTTAAAACAGACGATTGTCCGCTTGATATGACCGTGGATCCTCTCGATATCAGGACCGAAAACGGCTTCATCTTTGCGAAAGGCACCAGTCTCGGAGCCGATGACGGTATTGGGGTAGCAATGGCACTTGCCGTAATTGATGACAAAGACAATCCTCATCCACCGATCGAAGCCCTATTTACTGTTGATGAAGAGACCGGCATGTCGGGAGCCGCGGCATTTGACACTGCGCTTCTGGTCGGGAAGAAGCTCATCAACCTCGACAGTGAGGAAGAAGGAGTTGTAACCTGCGCATGTGCCGGCGGAGAAAGGCTTGATGTAAGGATACCGCTTTCACAGATCGCATCTCTCATGGAAGGGCATGGAGATCATTTACCCAACAAGGACGGACAGGTACCTGCAGGACCGGGCTGGATCAAAATCCATGTAACGGGTCTTGCCGGCGGTCATTCCGGATGTGACATCCATAAAGGAAGGCTTAGTGCACTTCGTGTGATCACAGATCTGCTTGGACAGATTAAAGGCTTTGATTTCTCTCTCGCCGAGTATCAGGGCGGAAGATTCGACAATGTCATTTGCAACGACGCCGCTGCTGTGATCATATTTGATCCTTTAAAAAAGAACGAATTGATGAAACATCTGAATGAGATAAAGGACAAAGCATTCCTTCATTATGTGAAGATCGAAAAAGGTGTCTCGATCGATATCTCGACTTCACAGAAGCCTTATCCCGGTACGGGTTGTGTACTCGGGTTTAAACAGACAAAAGAGTTTCTTAAAGCCATGAAAAGCGTGCCGCAAGGAGTAACGCTTATGATGCAGGACCGTCCGGAGTCCGTCGATACGTCGATGAACCTCGGTACCGTACGAATGATAGGAGATGAGTTAAAGCTTACTTTTTCGCTTCGCTCAAGCTGTGATGACAGAAGAAGGGAGCTCGAGGGACGGGTTATCGATGCTCTCTCTGCTGTTACAGGCGCGTCTTGGAAAGTCAGGGACCCTTATCCGGCCTGGCAGTATGTTCCCTCGTCACCGCTTCGTGACAAGCTTTGCGCTTCATATAAGGAACTGTTCGGAAACGATATGGAGACCGCGGTAACGCACGGCGGACTCGAATGCGGTTATTTCGCATCGAGGATAGAGGGGTGTGAGCTTGTATCTATCGGTCCACAGATAGATGACATACATTCCGTTAAGGAAAAGATATCAGTAGATTCGATAGACAGGACCGTTAAGCTCCTTGTGAAAACACTTGAGCGGCTATGTTAAACAAAGGCAGTACCGGACTTGTCATCCGTACTGCCTTTTACTGTGTCAAGATTATTTACAATCCGCTTTTGTGCTTGCATTAATCTTTGCATATAAGCATTAGGTGTCATAAAGAGTGACACTGTTGAGCCCCTTGTACTCGGAAGGAGTACAGTGCTTAAGGTTCTTGAAAACGCGGTTAAAGGTTGAAAGCGAATTAAAGCCTGATTGCATCGCCACTTCTGTGATCGAGATATCGGGAGTGATAAGAAGCTTTTCGGCGTGCTCGATCCTTTTCTGCGTGAGGTATTCGTAGTATGAAACGTTTGTAAACTGCTTAAAGAGCCTTGCAAAATGAAAGCGGGAGAAGCCGGCGATATTCGCGAGCTGTTCAACGGTGACATCTTCGGTGCAATGCTCGTTGATAAAGTTGCACACACGAAGGAACTTTTCAACATATTCGTGCTGCTTGTTCGACTTGACATTCCCGAACTGTTTGTCATTTCGATGCGATTCGCGACCGATATGAACAAAGCAGTTGATGAGCTGAGAATAGATCCTGGCTTCACGGAACTGAAGACGACTGAAGTATTCTTTCTCAATGTCGGAGAGTATCGCTATAAGTTTGTCGGCGAGTTCTTTTTCTTCGGTTCCCTCGATAAGCTTATAGGGATGGAAGTTGCGAAGTGCGGAATCCATACCTTTAAGATTGCACATAAGTGCATAATCCATCATGATGATAAGTCTTTCACCGACAGGAGGAGCATAAAGCGCATGCAATTCTCCGGGGGGAATGAGCAGAACATCGCCTTCGTTGATCGTAAACTTGATCCCGCCTATTTCTATATAGTAGCAGTTACGGATCGGCATGATGATCTCCATCGCATTGTGCCAATGAATGGGATAGTTCTCATTGACATCGTTGTGATAGACACGCACACCGTTCATTCCTTCATATGAAACAGTCTCGACTATTCCGTTAAGTATTTCGATCATGAAAACGTGACCTCCTTTTTTGACGAATCACATGGTGAACAAGATACTCAAATTTTGCGAATGATTGATTTGTCTAAAAAGCTATATTTTTAAGGTTTTTCGGCTTTAAAGTAGTAATTATGTACACTATTTTCGCTTGAACAGATTGATTATAACACGTAACTAATAAAGTGTAAATAGGAAAAAAGCAAAATTTGACCAGTTTAGACAACACAAATGGGCATGCATAGCAATATTTGATAATCATTTGAACCATAAGTGAATAGTACGATATAACTCATTAAACTATACTCTTGGTGATAACAGTTGAAGGGGTATGTTATGAGCTACGAATTTGCATGGCTTGATTATCGAAAAGGCGTTGCTTCCCGGGCAGCGGATCTTCTTAAAAAGATCGCTCTTACAGGGTTTGATGATGCAGCGGCAACCGATAAAGACATACTTTTTTCTGCTGAACTCGAACTAAAAAGAGCATCGCGTGATATCTGCGGACAGGAAGCGGTTTTTGTTAGAGATGAAGCCGTATCGGATGGCATAAACATTGTGTTTGACAAGAGCCTCGGCCTACCGGAGGGTGCTTACGGGATCGAGATCGACGGTACGAGGATCACGGTCAAAGCATCAAGTGCGTGCGGTATTCTTTACGGAGTGTTCAGAGCACTTGCGCTGATCAGGACGGGTCGGATTTCAGAAAAGCAGATCACCGAAGTCCCTACATCGCCCATTAGGATGCTCGATCACTGGGACAATCCCGACGGGTCCATCGAGAGAGGTTATTCGGGCAAGTCATTCTTCTTTAGGAATGATCATCTCTATGTGGACGACAGGACGCGTGAATATGCCAGACTTGTTGCTTCGGTCGGTATAAATGCCGTTGCGATCAATAATGTAAATGTCAACGACATAGCAACCGGTCTTGTTTCGGGTTATGACAGAAAAGAGCTCGCCATGATCGCCAAGATTTTCGGCGACTACGGAATAAAGCTTTTCATCAGTCTGAATTTTGCTTCGCCCATGTCGCTCGGTGCGACAGACACGGCAGATCCTTTGGATGAAGGAGTTGCACAGTGGTGGAAGAAGACGACGGACGATCTTTACAAGGACATTCCGGGACTCGGAGGTTTTCTTGTAAAGGCGGATTCCGAGGGCAGACCCGGTCCTTTCTCTTACGGCAGGACACATGCGGACGGTGCGAACATGCTCGCACGTGCGCTTGCTCCTCATAACGGTTTGCTCATCTGGCGTTGTTTTGTTTATAACTGCCAGCAGGACTGGCGTGATCATACTATGGACCGCGCGAGAGCATGCTATGACAACTTCATAGGTCTTGACGGACAGTTTGATGACAATGTCATCCTTCAGATAAAGAACGGACCGATGGACTTTCAGGTAAGAGAACCTGTTTCACCTCTTTTCGGCGGCCTGAAAAAGACCAATATGATGGTAGAGTTCCAGATCGCACAGGAGTACACGGGACAGCAGCGTGACATCTGCTATCTGATCCCGATGTTCAAACAGGTGCTTGACTTTAAGACATATAACGGTGAAGGTGAAGGGATCCTTTGCGATCTTGTCACAGGAAAGGGATTGAGTCGTGCGTGCGGTATGGTTGCCGTATCGAACACAGGTGATGACCCCAACTGGACGGGACACGATCTTGCCGCAGCCAACCTTTACGGATTCGGCAGACTGGCTTTTGATCCCACTCTTTCATCGGAAGAGATCGCAGATGAATGGTCAAGACTCACGTTCGGTTATGATGATACTGTTGCCGAGGGAGTCTCAAAGATGCTGATGATGTCCTGGCCGGCATACGAGAAATATACTTCGCCTCTTGGCATAGGCTGGATGATCAGCCCGGGTCATCATTACGGACCCGATATCGAAGGGTATGAATTTTCACCTTGGGGTACGTATCATCGTTCCGACAGGAACGGACTCGGAGTAGAGAGAGGCAAAACAGGGACATGCATGATCGATCAATACAACGAACCGATCAGGAGCATTTACGAGGGATTGGATACATGCCCCGATGAGCTTGTCCTGTTTTTCCACAGACTTCCTTACGACCATGTTCTGAAGTCGGGAAAGACGGTGATCGAACATATCTATGATTCGCACTTTGAAGGAGTTCTCGATGTTGAAGAAATGATCGGCATCTGGGAGTCCCTTAAGGACAGGATTGACGAACTGAGATATAAGCGTGTGGCCGACAGGCTTCAAGGTCAGCTTCGAAATGCCAAAGAGTGGCGAGACAGGATCAATACATATTATTACCGTCACAGCGGTGTTCCCGATAAGCAGGGAAGAATGATCTATTAATATTCTAAAGAGGAAACGAGGCGGCAAGAGCCGTTTCGAAAGAGGAGGGTTTGAAGTGAGTAAAAAGGTAAGCACTTCGCAAAACATGATCATCGGTTATAAACCGAAAAGGATGGCAGTCGGAACGGCTCTTAGAAAGTATTGGCAGCTTTATCTGCTTTTACTTCTTCCGATCGTTTATTTCATCATCTTTCGTTATAAACCGATGGAATTCATAGTTGTAGCTTTTAAGGACTATAAGCTCAATATGAGTGTATGGGAAATGCCTTGGGCTTCCACCAAAAAAGAAGGACTTGATATCTTTAAATGGTTCGCAACGGCATTTAAAGATCAGATGTTCCTCAAAGCTCTCAAGAACACGATCACTCTTAATGTCATGGATCTTATTATAGGATTCCCGGCACCGATCATTTTTGCCCTCATCCTTAACGAACTCACAGCCAAGAGGTATAAGAAGATCGTTCAGACCATCGCATACATGCCTCACTTCCTTTCGTGGGTCATCATTTACAGTATCGCACTTCAGTTACTTGCACCTTCTTCGGGTCTTGTGAACATGATCCTTGACAATTTAGGGATCGGATCGATCGATTTCCTCGGAGATCCCAATACCTGGGTCGGTACGTACATAGCATTCGGTGTATGGCAGAATTTCGGATGGGGTTCCATCGTTTATCTGGCGGCGATAGCCGGTATCAACCCTGAGCTTTACGAAGCGGCTTCGGTTGACGGAGCCGGGCGATTTAAAAAGATGTGGCACATTACATTGCCCGGTATTAAATCTACGATCGTGGTTCTGCTCATTATGGCCCTCGGCGGAATCCTCGGCGGAAACTTCGATCGAAACTTTGCAATGCAGAACAAATTGAATATAGCAAAATCAGAAGTGCTTTCCACTTTTGTATATAAGCGAGGTATCAAAAGCCTTAAGTTTGAGCTTTCCACGGCTGTCGGACTGTTCCAGTCCGTAGTCGGAGTGTTCTTCCTTCTGGGTGCGAACTTCCTTTCGCGTAAGCTCGGTGAAAGAGGCCTTTGGTAAATACCATAACATGTTTTTACAGTTAAAATCGCTTGTAATGAGGAGAATCTTGAAATGATCAAATCAAACAAATCAAAAGTGGGAGACTGGGTATTCATTATATTATGTGCCTTCGTTACGATCATCTGCGTTGTGCCGATGCTCAACCTCTTGGCCAGATCGCTTTCGGGTACATCGTACCTTATCAAACACGAAGTTTATCTTATTCCTAAGGGATTAAACTTTGACTCATACGCTACGGTACTTTCCGATTCGAAATATATAGTTTCGTTCTTTTGGACGGCAGGACTTACCGTTGCGTGCACATTCCTTTCGTTGTTCATGACGACGATATGTGCATATCCGTTGATCTACCAGGAGCTTCGCGGAAGAGGGATCATAAACATTATGATCACGATAACGATGTTTTTCGGTGCAGGAGCGATACCCAATTACCTGCTCATGAAACAGCTGGGATTCCTCAATACTCCGTTTGCTCTTATGATACCGAGCTGCTTGTCGGTATTTAACATGATCATCATGAGAAGCTTCTTCTACGGAATTCCCGATTCGCTTCGAGAGTCCGCAGAGATTGACGGTGCAAGTCACATAAAGATACTTTGGAAGATCTACATTCCTCTTTCAAAGCCCGTATTTGCCACACTTGCCCTTTTCTATGCTGTAGGAAGATGGAACGGTTACACCGATTCGCTTATGTATATCACTGTTGAACATTCGGAACTTTGGACGCTTCAGCACCTGCTTTACAATATCATGCAGGCTATCCAGAGTGTTGATACGGCGGCACAGGAAGGTTTCTCGAAGCCGGGTCTTTCCGAGTCGCTCAAATCGGCTATCGTTATGTTCTCGACAGTGCCTATCCTCTGTATCTATCCGTGGTTGCAGAAGTACTTTATCCACGGAGTTACACTCGGTGCAGTAAAAGAATGATCTCGTAATTCGTTCAATACTGCGGTTTACCACGGAATGACCGGTTTCTCATAGTGAGCTACCGTTTATTCATACAAAAAACTTTAAAAGGGAGGTCCCAAAAAGTGAAAAAGTTATTAGCAATGTTACTTGTCCTTTGTATGGTTCTTTCTCTTGCTGCATGCGGTAGCAGCAGTGACGAAGAGAAGAAAGCTGATGAGCCTCAGACAACTACTGAGACAAAGACACAAGAGAAAAAGGACGACACAACAACACAGTCTTCCGGTTTAGGTGAAAAACTTAAGGAGGCGGAAGAAGAGGACAAAGTTGAAGAAGTTAAGGAAGTTGATGCAATCGCAGAGCTCACAGGCGGCGCTCTTGTTGATGGCAAGTTCCCCGAGACGGTTACTCTTAAAGTAGAGTGCTACGACCGTGACGGTGACACACCCGCCGGTGACAACATGTACACCGATTACATCAAGAAGCAGGCACTTGAGAGATACAACATCGCTGTTGAGTACGTACCTGTTCCCCGTTGGACAGAGGTTGACCAGCTCAACAACCTTCTTGCAGCTCAGGAAGCTCCTGACGTATGCTACACATACGATTACGCTACTATCCAGGCTTACACAGACATGGACGGTGTAAACGATCTTTCCGAGTACCTCACAGATGATTACAAGCCTCTTTTCGCTAACCTTTGGAACTGGCTTGGTTCTGCAGGACTCCTTGCTCACAGAGATCCCGATACAGGCGCTATCAACGCTATCGAAGGTAAGAGAGCAGAGTTCTATCGTACCGCTACATTCATCCGTCAGGATTGGCTTGACAAGCTCGGCCTTGCAAAGCCCACCACACAGGATGAGTTCGAGGCTTGCCTTGTAGCATTCAGAGACAACGCTGAGACACTTCTCGGTGCTGATGCAAGCAAGATGGTTCCCCTTTCTCTTTCAACAGATGCAGGTTGGAGAGCAAGCACACTTATCGAGTCTTACATGGATCCCGATATCACAGACAAAGAGCTCTACATCAACGGTTTCGATGAGAGACATTACACACAGAACGGAACCAAGGACGCTATCAAGGTTCTCAACAAGTGGTACAACATGGGCCTTATCTGGAAGGATTTCGCACTCTATGCTGAAGGCGATGCTACAGAAGGCGATATGCAGAAGGCCGGCTATGTCGGAGCTATGATCTGCAACTACGATATTCCTTTCCGTGATGGCGAGAACAGCATCAACTACCAGCTTACACAGCTTGTAGGACCTGAGGCTAAGTTTGTTGCTGTCGACACATTCAAGGATAAGAACGGTGGATACACCAAGTACGCATACACAACAACAGGTTCCGATCGTAAGATCTTCATGCCTAAGACAAACACAAACGTACTTGCAGGCTTCCTGTTCCTTAACATGATCACCGATCCCGAGATCATCAACTACCTCCAGCTCGGTGAGGAAGGCATCACATTCACAAAGAATGCAGACGGTTCCGTTAACACCATCGCAGCTGATGCTGACCATGTTGCAAATACTATCAACTCACAGTACAACATCGACTACACAATGACATGTAACGGACTTCATCTTCTTGATGAGGATGCTACTATCAAGTCGAAGGCTCTTTCCTACGCTAATGTAGATCCCGCTGATGTTGCTGAGGCAATGAGAGTTGCTGCTAACGATGCTAAGTTCGCACCCGTTGTCAACGTTGGTGTTATCGAGGCTGAGTCAGGTCTTGGAAATACTCTTTCGGATCTTCGTAACTCCGGTTACTGTAAGTCGATCGTAGCTTCTGAAGCTGATTTTGATTCTGTTTGGGATGGCTGCATGAACGAGTATCTTGCTGCAGGCGGACAGGCTATCATGGATGAGCGTGCAGAAGCTTGGCAGAGAGTACTTGGCGACAAGACCATGTATTGATAATCTACAGCTACAGTTTTTCATAGTACCTAATTCAAAAGGGATTACGCCCGGCGCGTAATCCCTTTTGTTACATATCTTCCTTTTTCTACGGCATGTAAGCGCTTTACATTAGAGCATCCCTGTGATAAAATTATTCCAAATGGGTTTTAAATAGATTTCCCAGAAAATTAGGAGGTTATATATGTCCAGAGCTAAACAATCCATGGATGGAAATACGGCTGCGGCTCATGTCGCTTACGCGTTTACCGACGTAGCAGCCATTTATCCCATCACTCCTTCGAGCCCCATGGCTGACAGCGTTGATCAGTGGTCGGCTTCGAAGCAGAAGAACATCTTCGGTAACCAGGTAAAGGTTGTTGAGATGCAGTCTGAGGCCGGTGCTGCAGGTGCAGTTCACGGATCACTCGCTGCAGGTGCCATTACAACAACATTCACCGCTTCACAGGGATTACTTCTTATGATCCCCAATATGTACAAGATCGCTGCCGAGCAGCTTCCCTGCGTATTTGATGTTTCGGCACGTACAGTTGCTACCCAGTCTCTTAACATCTTCGGTGATCACAGTGATGTTTACGCTTGCCGTCAGACAGGTTTCGCTATGCTTGCCGAGACTAATCCTCAGGAAGTTATGGATCTTTCTCCCGTAGCTCACCTTTCGGCTATTTCGGGTAAGGTTCCTTTCCTTAACTTCTTCGATGGTTTCCGTACCTCTCACGAGATCCAGAAGATCGAGAAGTGGGACTACGAAGATCTCAAGGAAATGTGCGATATGGATGCTGTCAAGGCATTCAGAGAGCATGCTCTTAATCCTGAGAAGCCCGCTATGCGCGGTTCTCATGAGAACGGCGATGTATTCTTCCAGCACAGAGAGGCTTGCAACACCGTTTATGATGAACTTCCCGCAGTTGTTGAGAAGTACATGAAGAAGATCAATGACAAGCTCGGTACGGATTATGACCTCTTTAACTACTACGGAGCTAAGGATGCTGACCGCGTGATCATCGCTATGGGCTCCATCTGTGATGTTTGCGAGGAAGTTATCGATTACCTCACAGCAAAGGGAGAGAAGGTCGGCCTCGTTAAGGTTCGCCTTTACAGACCTTTCGTTTCTTCGAAGCTCATCGCAGCTATCCCTGCAAGCGCTAAGAAGATCGCTGTTCTTGACAGAACAAAAGAGCCCGGATCACTCGGCGAGCCTCTTTACCTTGATGTTGCTGCTGCTCTTCGTGAGGCAGGCAAGAACGACATCATCCTTACAGGCGGTCGTTACGGACTCGGTTCGAAGGATACTCCTCCTTCGTCAGTATTCGCTATTTACAAAGAGCTTGAGAAGGCTACTCCCAAGGCTCGTTTCACGATCGGTATCGTTGATGATGTAACCGGTCTTTCACTTCCCGAAATTAAGCCCGCACCTATCACATCAGCCGCAGGTACTGTTGAGTGTAAGTTCTGGGGTATCGGTGGTGACGGTACAGTCGGAGCCAACAAGGATTCGACAAAGATCATCGGTGACCACACAGACAAGTATATTCAGGCTTATTTCCAGTATGATTCGAAGAAGACAGGCGGTATCACCATTTCTCACCTCAGATTCGGTGACAAGCCTATCAAGAGCCCTTACTACATCAACCAGGCAGACCTTGTTGCATGTCATCAGCAGTCATACATCATCAAGGGCTACAAGATGGTTCAGGATGTTAAGCCCGGCGGAATCTTCCTTATCAACTGCCAGTGGGATGATGAGGAACTCGGCAAGCATCTTAATGCTGAGGCCAAGAAGTACATCGCTGCAAACAACATCAAGGTTTATACAGTAGACGCTGTTGATATCGCAGGTAAGATCGGTCTCGGAAAGCGTACATCAACCGTTCTTCAGTCGGCATTCTTCACACTTGCAAAGGTTCTTCCCGCAGATGAAGCAATCGCTTACATGAAGGAGAAGGTTGTTGCCAAGTTCTCCAAGAAGGGTCAGGAAGTCGTTGACATGAACTGCAAGGCTATCGATGCAGGTAAGGACGCACTTCACCTTGTAACAATCCCTGCAGACTGGGCTAACCCTGCAGCAGATCCCGCTCCCAAGAAGCTCTCCGGACGTCCCGAGACAGTAGCAATGGTAGAGAAGCTCATGAATCCCATCGCTCTTATGGACGGCGACAGCCTCCCTGTTTCTGCATTCAAGGATATCGCAGACGGTCAGTTCGAGATCGGTGCAGCTGCATACGAGAAGCGTGGAACAGCAGTCATGGTTCCCGAGTGGGATCCCGAGAAGTGTATCCAGTGTAACAACTGTGCATTTGTCTGCTCACATGCTACCATTCGTCCTTACATGCTTTCAGAGGATGAAGTTAAGGCAGCTCCCGCTCAGATCAAGCTTGCAGATACAAAGCCCAAGGCTTCACAGTACAAGTTCACAATGAGCATTTCGCCTCTCGATTGTATGGGTTGCGGCGAGTGCGTAACAGTTTGTCCCGACAAGGTACAGGCTATCAAGATGGTTCCTCAGGAAACTCAGAGCGAGCAGCAGCCTGTATTTGATTATCTTGTTGCTAACGTTGGCCGCAAGGCTGAAGCTCCCGCAGAGAACACAGTTAAGGGCTCGCAGTTCAATCAGCCCCTCCTTGAGTTCTCAGGCTCATGCGCAGGCTGTGCAGAGACAAGCTATGCAAGACTCATCACACAGCTCTTTGGTGAGCAGATGTACATCTCGAACGCTACAGGTTGTTCTTCAATCTGGGGTGGTCCCGCAGCTACATCACCTTTTACAGTTAACAAGGATTCGCTTCGCGGACCCGCTTGGGCTAACTCACTCTTCGAGGACAACGCTGAGCACGGCTTCGGTATGTACCTTGGCCAGAAGGTTCTTCGTGACCAGGCTATCGCTAAGCTTGATGAGATCGCAGCTTCCGACAAGGCATCCGCAGAGCTTAAGGGTGCTATCGCTAAGTTCCTTGAGACTAAGGACAGCACAAAGGAGAATCCTGCAGCAGCCGCAGCTCTCGTAGCAGAGCTTGAGAAGGCCGCAGCAGCAGGTTGCGAAGCAAGCAAGGCTGTTCTTGAGAAGAAGCAGTACTTAAGCAAGAAGTCCGTATGGATCCTCGGTGGTGACGGATGGGCATACGATATCGGATTCGGTGGTCTCGATCACGTACTTGCATCCGGTGAGAATGTCAACGTCATGGTATTTGATACAGAGATGTACTCTAACACAGGCGGACAGGCTTCCAAGGCTTCCAATATCGGTGAGGTTTGCCAGTTTGCAGCAGCAGGTAAGGAGATCGGCAAGAAGTCTCTCGCTGAGATCGCTATGAGCTATGGCTACGTTTATGTTGCACAGATCGCTCTCGGTGCTAACCCTGCTCAGGCAGTTAAGGTTCTCACAGAGGCAGAGGCATACAACGGACCTTCACTTATCATCGGTTACGCTCCTTGCGAGCTTCACGGTGTTAAGGGCGGCATGAACCACTGCCAGGATGAGATGAAGAAGGCAGTAGCAGCAGGTTACTGGAACCTCTTCTCATACAATCCCGCTCTTAAGGCTGAGGGCAAGAATCCCTTCACCCTTACCTCTAAGGACGGCGACGGAACATATCAGGACTTCCTTAACAATGAGACACGTTACACCTCACTTAAGGTTAAGTTCCCTGAGAGAGCAGAGAAGCTCTTCAGTGAGTCCGAGAAGGCTGCTAAGGCTCGTTTCGAGCACTTACAGAGACTTGTTGAACTCTACAAATAATTCGCTCTTATATCAGAGAATAAGGTACTTGTCCCCGGGAGGCTAAAACCGCCCGGGGATATAGTATTGCTCTACAATGAAGTTACAGAGCAATATCATGGGCAGTTCTTTTCCCTTTAAATGTACAAAGAGGAGAGAGTTATGGCGGATATTACTTGCAAGAATTGCGGAACAGTCATCAATATTATGAAAGCACAGAAGGGCGTGGTCATCTGTCCGAACTGCGAGATCGAGAATGATTGCAGCGAACAGATCTATGAGCATGCATCCTCACTTATGGCTTCTGCCGGCAACGAGATTTCTTATAAAGCTGCGGCTGAGGCTTTTTCTCGTATTGAAGGCTATAAGGATGCCGATATGTATCGTGACAATTGTCTTGAACAGGCATCAATATGCTTCAAGGACGCAACATTCCTTCGTGCTAAGACCGAGATGATGAAAGGTGATCGTGCGGGTTTGTCTTTTGCCTGTCACCTTCTTGAATCCATCAGCGGATGGAAAGATGCCGATGAGCAGCTCGGGATCTGCAAGATGAGACTCGAGGCTCTGGCAGGTAAAGGTCATGACGGATCTGCCGACAATATCTACAGTCCTTCAAACAAGGGCTTCCTTAAGAAAGACAGAACATCCGGGAACGGTATCCACACAAGGATCAAGAACCCTTCGGATAATCCTGTTCAGTCCGCAGATTTATCCTCGGACAATGTTGATACAAATAATGAGCCTTTATCAGGGAAGACAAAAAAGGCTGCTAAAGAAAAGAATGCGGCTAAAGCAAAGAAGGCTTCAAAAACTGTTACAACAAAAAACAAAAAGCTGAATACGATAATAATCGCTTCGTGTATCGGTCTGGCACTCGTCGGTGCGCTTGTCGCTGTTTATTTCTTGGTCATTACTCCCATGCTCAGATATGATGAGGCTATGGAACTGATCAATAACGGCAGTTACTCCGACGGTTATGCTATTCTCACCGAACTGGGGCGTGACGAAGAGATAAATGATAATAAGAGGCAGCGAGCACAGGAGTATCTTGAAAAAGAGGACTATGACAAAGCATACGGCTTGCTCGGCGAAGTAGGAGATTTTGAAAAAGCGAATAAGAGCATTCTTGAAAGAGTATCGGCTCTGGTCGAAGAAGAAAAGCATTCGGAAGCCGTTGCGCTCGTCGGAAAGTATTCCTTTGAAGGCTTTGATGATATGAAGCTTGAGAGAGCGGAATCTCTCATAAATGACAGTGAATATGATGAGGCTTATATTCTTTTGTCAGGAAATGATTCTTCCGCATTTAAGGACAAACGCAATTCGATACGGAACGTATCGCCCACACTCAGATTCCTTGACAAGAAAAAGGGTGATATCGTTACTTTCGGTGAACTGGATATCGACGGCAACACCGGGAACGGTTCCGAAAAGCTTGAGTGGAAGATAATCGATGAAGACGGGGATTCTTATCTTGTTCTTTGTGAGAGTTTTATTGATGCACTGGCTTTTGACGGCGCCGCAGTAGGAGCATCGTGGAGCAAATCCCTCATCCGTAAGGTTCTCAATCTTTCTTACTTTGAGAGAGCTTTCTCAGCTAAGGAAAAGGAGATCATCATAGAGAAGAACGTTCATGCAGACAGTAATCCTTCTTACGAGACGGATCCGGGAACAGACAGTACAAGCTCTTTATTTATCCTCAGCTGTAACGAACTGAACAGACTGCTTCCTGATAAGAGTTCCAGGATCATTTCAGGATCCGGTTCGGAGCTTGCAACACATAATTGGTGGCTTCGTACACCGGGTGTTCAGAACGGCAATATTACGTTCGTTGATGAGGAAGGCAACATTAACCTCGAAGGAGCTCCGGCTAATATGCCGTTTAATGTCAGACCTGCCATGTGGGTTAAAAAGATTTGAAAACCCTCCTCTTCAGGTCCCCAATGACCTTTTCGAGTGAATAGATTTATGAAATATATGAAATGAGTAATACTTATGATCGGAATAATGAGACACGGCAGAACCGACTGGAACATTGTGCATAAGATCCAGGGTCGCACCGATATTCCCCTTAACAAAGAAGGTATCGATTCGGCAAGGGAAGCACGCGAAAAGGTTCTTGCATGCAACTTTGATGTCTGTTACGTTTCACCGCTCAAAAGAGCCAGACAGACAGCACAGATAGTAACCGAAGGAACGGACCTTGTTCCGGTAATTGACGAAAGACTTGAAGAACTCGGGTTCGGAGATTTTGAAGGCATGGAAGGAGCCTTCGGAAAGCCACAGCATCCGCTCTATAAATTCTTTTTCGATACAGAGCATTACGAAGCAAAGTGTGGCGCAGAATCTGTCGAAGAGCTCATGGCACGTGTTGAAAGCTTCTATAATGACGTTTTAAAGGCTCTTATCGAAGAGGGTAAGAATGTACTGATCGTAGCACACGGAGCTCTGAATGCGGCGCTTATAACGTTTCTGATGGGAAATTCTGTAAAGGATTTCTGGGCGTATGGACAGAGTAATTGCAGCGTTTTTAAGTTCTATCCCGAAGACCTTGAACGTACCAAGGCCGAGAATTCGCCTACGTATGTTACGAAAAAAGAACCCTAAAGAACTGAACTTGAAAATACCATTTAACATTTGAAATTTGATATTTGTTATTTGTAATTTGAAATATGAAATATGATATTTGGTGCTTACGGATTCTCCTGCCGCGTATATCTTTCCAAAACCGCTGTCGCGTGATTTGTTTTGGAAAGATATACGGGCGCGGAGAATCCTATTTTGTGCGATAAGCGAAGGCCGTCTGTTGCAAGCTTGTTTGTGAACAGACGGCTGAGTGAACGGACATCTCAGAAGGGCGTAGCCCTTCCAATGGCGGACTTGTACGCGAGATGCCCCGTCGCATCGAGTAGGAGTCAGCCTACTCGATTGTACGGCATATTCATTTACCATACATTATAGCAAATTATTTAAAGTTGTACTTTGTTTTCTATATTTAACGATTTCCTTTTCTTAGTCGATTCTAAATAACTCTTTAATAA
>JAEEQC010000191.1 GCA_016285135.1 Lachnospiraceae bacterium | reverse complement strand
AAAGAGAAATCCCGCCGCCTGAAGTGAGCATATCAGGCAGAGAATTCGGTTCAGAAAGGAAAACATATGACAGTTGAAAATCTTTACAGCATTGAAGGGCTAAAGACTGTATGCAAGGGTGATTCCGCGAAGGAGATCACCGGAGTCTACTGCTGTGACATGCTCAGTGTCGCCATGAGTAAGGCTCCCGCAGGAGCTTGCTGGGTGACTGTTGTGAGCAACCTGAACACGCTTGCGGTTGCGTCGCTTACAGACTGCGCTTGCGTGATCATTGCGGGAGGCGTCGCAGTAGGCGATGACGTCAAAGCAAAAGCGGAGAGCGAAGGAATCTCCGTATTCACCAGCGAGGAGCCTGTGTTTGAGACGGCTCTTGCGGTCCATAAGTTGCTCAAATAGTTTCCCGATGAACAAAATGATTTCCGCCGGCAACAGGACACATACAGGACGATGTTGAATTGTGCCGGCAACAGGACACATACAGAACGACGTTGAATTGTTCCGGCAAGAGGATACATATAGGACGATGTCGAATTGTGTTGGTAGCGGGAGATATAACAGGTTTTACAGAAAAGGGTCATGACATGCACTCTGTCAGTTATGATTTACACATCCACACTTGCCTTTCGCCGTGCGGTGACAACGACAACACGCCGGCGAACATAGTTGGTATGGCAGCCCTCAAGGGGCTCGACGTGATCGCGATCACGGATCACAACGCCGCACGAAACTGCGCACCGGCCATGGAGCTGGGGCAGGAGTACGGCGTTCTTGTTATACCCGGGATGGAGCTGACTACCATGGAGGAGATCCATGTACTGTGCTTGTTCCCCGAGCTTGAGGGGGCGCTTGATTTTGACAAGTTCGTGTACAGACACCTGCAGAAGATCGAGAACAAGCCGGCTGTTTTCGGCCATCAGTACTGCGTCGACAAGGAAGAGAAGATCCTCTACGAGGACCCGTACCTCCTGATCAACGCGACCGACATCCCCTTTGATGAGGTGGAAGTGCCGGTGAAGGCACGCGGTGGGATCGCCATACCCGCGCATCTCGACAAGTCGACCACCAGCCTGCTCTCGAGCCTCGGCTACGTGCCGCCCGAGAGCACATTTAAAGTCTTTGAGCTTAAAGATATGAGTAAGCTTCACACGCTCAGGGATACGCACCCGTACCTGCGTGACTGCAAAGTCATAACGGATTCGGACGCACATTATCTTGAGCACATAAATGAACCCGTCAATTTCCTTGAGGTGGAGGAAAAGAGTATCGCGGGCGTGCTTAAAGCACTCAAAGCCTGATACCGACGGGATGAAATAAGCGTAACAAAGGACAACTATGGGAGTTAACATGAGATCATTATTTCACAACACTTCGCGTGTATCGCTTTTAAGAAGACTCGCAGCAACGCTTATGTTCATGCTGTTTGTCTTTCCCGTCTTCACGGGCAGCACCTTCCGCCTGTCTGCGGATGAAGACACCGAAGTCGATTACCTTGCCGAGTACGAAGCGATCTTTTACGACAGCTACGACGGACTGGTTTCCGCGCAGATCAATGCCGTGGCTCAGACCGGGGACGGCTACATCTGGGTGGGGACCTATTCGGGTCTGTACAGGTATGACGGTCAGAAGTTCGCGAAGAGCAACGTGAGCAGTGAGATCTACAGCGTCATGGCGCTCTATGTGGATTCGGAGGGAGTGCTCTGGATCGGAACGAACGACAGCGGTCTGTTCGGGTTTGACCCTGAGAGTGGCGAAGTTTCCCATATAAGCGTTAAGGAAGGACTTCCTTCCGACTCGATAAGGTCGCTCGCCGAGGACAGGACGGGCAGACTCTTTGTAGGAACGGTTTCAAGCCTCGCTATCATCGGGGACGACGGCTCGATAGCGGTATGCGACGAGAGCAAGGGCACGGGCTGGGCCGAGATCACAGGCATCAGGTCGCTCGGATTGCTCGATGACAATGTCATGGCGGGTGTTACGAACGCGGGTGCGCTCTTTTTCTGCAGGGGATCGGAGCTCGTGAGAGTTGCGACTGTGGACAGACCGGGCGTTTACTACACCGCGGTGAGCCGCAACAACACGCAGAGACCCGGAGAAAACGGCAGGCTGATAGCGGGCACCTCGGATGACGAGATCGAGCTGCTTTCGTATGTCGGCGGGAAGCTCGAGAAGCTCAGCGTCATCGACGGGATGGCGGTCACTTATTTCAACGACATCTGCTACGACGCGGGTGAGGGCGGTTACTTCTTCTGCGGAGAGAGCGGGATGGGCTTCCTCTCGGACCGCACGGGCCGCGTGACTTACCTCATGCAGGACAAGTTCCAGTCCTCTGTTTCCGGTGTCTGCAAGGACTACCAGGGGAACCTCTGGTTCGTATCGAACAAGCAGGGCATCATTGAGTATTCACGCAATCCCTTCATGGACGTGTTTGTCAGGTCGGGACTCGCGGGAGAGGTCGTCAACAGCGTAATCCTGCACGGCGACGAGCTGTTTGTCGGCACAGACAACGGTCTGCGGGTCATCGACGTGAATACCTTCGAGGTTAAGAATCACAGTTACATAGATGAATTTGACGGAGTCAGGATCCGTAACATCTTTGAGGATTCGCAGGGAAATCTTTGGGTTTCGACCTACGGGCGCAGCGGTCTTGTCGAGATCTCGAAGAGTGGCGTGCTCACGGAGTACAACGAATCCACGGCCGGGACGCTCGGCGGGCGCTTCCGGCTGTGCTGCGAGACCGGGGACGGAACGATCCTCGCCGCCAGCAACATGGGACTCAATTTTATAAAGGACGGCCGTGTCGTTGATACGCTCGGTGAGGCCGAGGGGCTTTCCGCGGCACAGATCCTCACGATCGTCCCGAGCCCTGACGGGAGCGTGCTTGTCGGGTCGGACGGCGACGGCGTCTACCGTATCAAAGAGGGCGAGATCATCGACCATATCGGGCATTCGAGAGGCCTTGAAACGCTTGTCGTGCTCAGGATCGTGCAGTGCGAGGGCGGATATATCTACGTTACGAGCAATGCGCTTTATCACGACAATGGCACCAAGGTCAGAAAGCTCGACAGATTCCCGTACTCCAACAACTACGACGTGTTCTTTTCCGAGGACGGGCAGGCCTGGATAAGCTCGAGCGCCGGCATATACATTGTTAAGGGAAAGGATCTCATCGAGAACGGCGACTACCGCTACACGCTGCTTGATTACAACCGCGGCTTCACGACATCGCTGACCGCGAACGCATGGAACGCTTCCCGCGATGGGATGCTCTACCTGTGCTGCACCGACGGCGTGCGACGGATCTCAACCGGTGGGTACGACCTCGCGGGCAACGACTACTTCATCGCCCTGAGCGACCTCAAATACGACGAAACCCCGATCACAGCCGGCAAGGACGGTGTCTACAGGATCCCCTCCGGCAGCGGACGTATAGAGATCGAGGCGTCGATCTTCAACTACTCGCTTTCGAACCCGCTGATCCGCATGTACCTCGAGGGCACGAAGGACGACGGTATCACCATGTTCCAGAAGAGCCTGACACCGCTCAACTACACGAACCTCCCCTACGGCAGTTACACGCTTCACATACAGGTGCTAGACGTGATCGAGCGCAACGTCCTGCGCGATGAGGTCTACCGCATCTACAAAGAGCCCGCGATAACCGAACTGTTTATTTTCAGGCTGATGCTGGTACTGGTCGGCGCGGGTTTTGTGGCATTCGTTGTTTGGAGGATAATCCGTGGGACCGTCATCAAGCGCCAGATGATC
>JAEEQC010000190.1 GCA_016285135.1 Lachnospiraceae bacterium | reverse complement strand
CCGATGCAATGTAGAATCCCTTGTTCCTTTCGTAAGAGGGAGGCATAATTTCCTTCACAAGTCGATAATGACCCTCGGGAAGATTGGAAAAACCCCATTGTAATAGTTCGCCGAATGTTTTGGGAACGTCTTTGAGAAGCTCATAGGCTAACAGATGAAAGCCGTAGCCATCCTTTTGAGGGATGATGTACCATTCGTTGTCTCGTTGATAATCCAACTCAAAGGAGTCACCGCAGGAATATTGTTTGTCTGAGTGACTTGTGAGAGTGTAGGTCAGATTTCCGAATTGATTCACCTCTGTGATGAATTCAATTGAACAATCCGCTTCAGATACAATCTCTGCCGATGAAAGTCTCTGACTCGTGAACGCGGGCGAATCAAGCACAACCTCTGTTTGCCGAGTCCCTGAAAGGGGAGATTGTCCCTCGGGAGAGGAAGATGTATGCGAACAACCACTCGCAATCAAACATATAATGAAAATGCATAGCGTAATTAGTTTTTCAAAAACAGATTTCAAAACAAGCCTCCATTCTTGCTCGATAAGATGTTTCCAACTCCTTTTGGTGATTGAGTATACAAAGAAATAACCGTTGCCTTAAGTGAAGCATTATATACTGTGACTGTCAACCATAAGTGCTCCGAACGGAAAAACAAATGAGAACCTTCATCAGCTTCACTAATCCTTGACCTTTGTGAACAGCTATGATAAGATAAGCCTCGTGGTTAATGTTTCTATAGCTCAGCAGGATAGAGCGTCCGCCTCCTAAGCGGAAGGCCGGCGGTTCGAATCCGCCTAGGAACGTGAAAAACGTACGGTTTTAAGCCGTACGTTTTTTGTTTGACTATAGTTGATGTTCCGATTCTTTTTCTTGACAAAAGCAGTAGTGTTTGATAATATCATACGTGCGGTTTGCGAAAGCCGTGAACTGAATATTTGTTGAAAGTTCGACATCCGGAGAAGTACTCAAGAGGCCGAAGAGGCGCCCCTGCTAAGGGTGTAGGTCGTTTGCGCGGCGCGAGGGTTCAAATCCCTCCTTCTCCGCTGAACCCGTGAAGGTTTTCCTTCACGGGTTCTTTACGTTGAAAAACAAAACAGTTTCGTGTAAACTGAGGAATGGTATGGTTCCGCAATAATATGCGTAATCTGACAATCACAACTGAGAGGGATGCACACCATGGAAAAAATCAAGAAATTTGTTGAAGGGCACTTGTTTCAGAACCTTATTCTGGCAGTCATCATTATCAACTCGGTAGTACTCGGGCTTCAGACCGTTCCGTCCTTATCGGAAGGCACCGCAGGGAGCGTTCTTTCCGTTATCGATTTTATCTGTCTCGGTATCTTCATTCTCGAGATGCTCCTCAAGATGGTCGCTTACAAGTTCTTCGGCTACTTTAAAAGCGGCTGGAACTGGTTTGATTTTATTATCATCCTGACCTCGATCGTTTCGGGTCTTCCCGTATTCTCCTCCGCGAGAATCCTCCGTGTGTTCAGGGTATTCCGTTCATTAAAGGGTCTCCGCGGCTTCAAGATGGTCAGCGCTTTAAAGCCCCTGCAGGTGATCATCGGTGCGATCGGAAAATCTCTGCCCGGTATCACATGGACAGCTCTCCTTTTGATCATAATTTATTACATCTTCTCTATCATCGGTGTAACACAGTTTGGTACAGCCTTCCCCGACTGGTTCGGTACAATTCCGAAGGCTATGTACACTCTCTTCCAGGTAATGACACTTGAGAGCTGGTCAATGGGCATCAGCCGTCCCGTAATGGAAGTATTCTCGTACGCATGGGCATACTTTGTTCCGTTCGTACTTATCTCCTCGTTCGTTATGATGAACGTAGTTGTCGGCGTTGTTGTAAATGCGATCAGTGAAGTTTCCGAGATGAGAAAGAAGGACGCAGAAAGCGAAGAATCTTCTGATGCAGCAGAAAAGACAGAGGTTCCGGCAACCATTAATCCCGACGAGATCCGTGCCGAGATCAAAGAGGTTCGCGAACATCTTGAAAAGCTCGAATCGTTGCTTGATAAATAATTCAGATCCGATTCCGGCAACAAGGATTTATCAGATAAGCATTAAAACCAGCAAAGAGGCAGCTCACATGAGTTGCCTCTTTTTCTCGGTAGATCAGTTGCTCTATTCCGAAATCTCGGTTTCTATATCAAGCTTTTTCTAATGTTCTTTGAAATCAGGACCCTTTCTCCGGTACTGAGGGTACATTCGTTCTCTTCCACTCTCTCGATCTTTACTTTGTTCACTATGTAGGAACGATGACAGCGAATGAACAGTCTCGGATTCAGAACTTCCTTCCACTTTGTCAGGGAGATCGAACTGCGATAAACCTCGTCTTTCGTATATACCAGCGTACATGAACGGTTCGCCTCAATAAACAGAATATCCTTCTGTTCTATCCTTTCATCGCCTGCTTCTCCTCGTACTCTTACCAGTGAGTCTTTTACGTTGCTGACGAGTACATCCGATACCAGTTCATACAGATCATCAACAGCTAACGGCTTCAGAAGGAAAAGAAAGGCTCCGTTATTATACGCATATTTGTATGCATCCATCTTTTCCGATACTACCACGAGTTTACAGGAAGAAGTTACGCCTTGATCCTTAACGCGCCTCATAAGGTCCCCTGCAGAGATCAGATGATAATCCGCAACAAGGATGTCCAACTTCTTAATGTTATGAAACATTTCTTTTTCTTCCGGGAAAAACAATATTCTCAGACGTCTTCGAATACCCGGGTCAAGCTTGTCTACAAACAGAAGTGCCTGTTCGTAAGTATCCGCCTTGTCCCAGATTCCGATAGTAAGAATTTCAGATTTTGCTCCCCTCATAATTGCCCCCTTATTCTGCACCCCCTATACGCTGTAACTTAGTATATTATACGCCGTGTATACCGCTTGGTCAACCTCGGTTTTGTTATTTGTTTTTCCGTTCGGAGCACTTTTGGTTGACATCACATGAATGATATGCTTCACTAAACCCGAAGACAAGGTTTCCTGATGACCCAATCAAAAAACAAGAAAGAACATAGGCATAGTTATGAAAAAGAGTTTTATGCGTACAGATACAAAATATACCCTGTTGCTGGTACTGGAGGGCATCCTGCTTTCTTTGTGTTTGATGGGGATCCTCTATATCAAGCTGCTTCCGTCTCCCGACAAGGTCTTTGCCGAGGTCTTTGACGTCAATGTACGGGTAGATTTCGAAATGGTTTATAACGATTCAGGCTTTGATTGGAATCGGCTGTATGAGGGAACGATCAGTGCAGATGAGATACTGCCCTATCTTTCAGATTGGAAAACCGAGATTCCTCCGACGTACCTATCCGGCAGATCCGAACCGTTTTTCAAAACAATAACTAACGGGTTGTATATGCGCTCTGACAGGGATCCTTTTCATCCAGGCGGTCGCTACTATATGGCTGCTTATGACATAGATAAGGAGAAAGTATTCTTTTGGGATTCGAAATCCTGATTCTTTAGGGAAAGAGAGTTGCTATGAAAAAAGCTGTTATCATCCTCGGTGCGATCACTTTACTCTCAGCCGTGATCCTGGTCATTGAGCTGATGTTCTCTCATACATATGAGACAGGGAGAGACTCTTCGCAGGAAATAAGCGAAGAATTCTCTGACCTTTTTGACTGCACCGATACTCCGACATTCAGTAAGGTCTTTGATTATTTCGACAGATACTCGACAAACAAGGATTGTCTGTACCGCGCCAAGATGAGCCGAGCCGATTTTGAGAAGTCCTTTTCGGGATGGGATCCCCTTCCGATCGAACTCCCCAGTACCCCGGGGGGATGCTTCAACAAGCGCAGCAAAACGTTCTTAGACAAGTTTTTCGAGAACGGATATTATAAAGAAATCACCC
>JAEEQC010000189.1 GCA_016285135.1 Lachnospiraceae bacterium | reverse complement strand
TGGGTTTCCCGGGTTCGCTTTTCGCGTTCGGTATGGGACAGGTTTGGATCGGTGTCGGTTTGGCATTAGGAACAGCTGCCAACTGGATCTTTGTAGCTACAAGGCTCCGCCGTTTCTCCAAAGCTTCCGGAGACTCGATCACGCTTCCTCAGTACCTCACAAACAGATTTGCAAGTAAGAGCTCTGTTTTGAAGGTCGTTTGCGCGATCATCTTCCTCATCAGTTTTACGGTTTATGTTGCTTCTGCTTTCGTTGCAGGCACAACAGTTTTCGCTTCGGTACTGCCGTGGTTTAATGACCATCAGCACATTGCCATGATCATCTTCGCAGTATTGATCCTCATCTATACATTCTTAGGTGGTTATAAGGCTGTTTGCTGGACAGACTTTTTCCAGGGCCTCATGATGCTCATCGCACTCCTTGCAGTGCCGATCGTCATGAATGCCGTAGGACACTTTGACGCCACATACTACAGCGCTTTCGGCGAAGGCGCAAAGGCTGCTGCAGCTTTCGGCACAGATCCTTTCGCTGCTCCCTGGCAGGAGATCGTAACAGGTTTGGGCTGGGGCTTGGGCTACTTTGGTATGCCTCACATCCTTGTCCGCTTCATGTCTATCGAGAAGCCTTCACAGATCAAGAAGTCCGCTACAGTTGCCATCATCTGGGTAATCCTTACTCTCGGCGCAGCTGCAGTTATCGCTTATCTCGGAAGAACTTACATCATGAGCAACGGCCAGTCCCTTGCTGCACTCCTCCTTCCCGGTGAACGCAAGAAGATCTTCATCGAAATTGTATGCGACATCTTCCCGAGCTTCGTTGCAGGCATCCTGCTCTCAGCTATCATTGCTGCTGCAATGTCTACGGCTGACTCTCAGCTCCTCGTTGCATCTTCCGCATTTACGAGCGACATCTATAAGCCTCTTATCCGAAAGGACAAGGCTTCTGACAAGGAAATGCTCTGGCTCGGACGTATTGTCGTTCTTATCGTTGCAGTTGTTGCTTTCTTCATCGCACGTATCGGCCTTGATAACGAGAATTCATGGGCTGCCGATATCATGAACATGGTTGAGAACGCATGGGGTCTCTTTGGTGCATCCTTCGGACCTGTCGTTATCCTCTCGCTGTTCTGGAAGCGCTTTAACTATAAGAGCGCTGTTGCAGGCATCATCGCGGGCGCCGTTGCCGACATCGCTTGGCTCCTCTGCTTCACCGATACGATCATGCCGGCCATTAAATTCGACACGGGTGTTTATGAGATCGTTCCGGGCTTCATCTGCGGCCTCCTCGTTGCAGTTGTTGTAACCATTATCACCAAGGCTCCCGGCGAGGAAGTTGAAGCCATCTACGCAAGAGCAACAGACAAGACTATCGACGACTGATATTCCGGTTTTGTTCGTTTTACCCGGCCCTGAGGTTCGCTTCAGGGCCGTTTTTTATGGACGGGGTGGGGTGAGTACGTACAAATTTTTAGATTTTTGGTTTTTAGTACGTAAAATTGGTCATTGAACGCGAATCGAAGCACGATATTTACGGACTAATTTATTAAAAAAATTTTTTAGTACGTAATAACTTATGAGTCACCGGGCGTGTCATACTTAATCGCGAAAAAACCCCAAAGATAAGCGCTCCGGGGCCATTCAAACAACCAATGTAACAATGTTAAACCGCCGTTCAGATCACAACTTTTATCGTCATGCTCTTGCCGTCGGGGCAGATTGCCTTGATCGTGCCGCCGTGGGATTCGGCAACAGCCCGGGCGATCGCGAGGCCGACTCCGGTGCCGCCGGTCTCAGAGCTCCTGGAGCTGTCAGGGCGGTAGAAACGGTCGAATAAGCGGTTGACGTCCGGAGGGGTGTCGTAATCGCAGGTATTGAAGACTTCGATGCAGGCCTTGTTCTTCTTTGAATAGACGGAGAAGCGGATCTCGCCGCCGTCATCGGAATAGCGGACGGCGTTGTCTAAGAGAACGGAGAGCATCTGCTGAATGGCGGATCTGTCGCCAAAGATATCCACGTTCTCGGCAATATCAATATTCATGATCCTGCCGCGGCCCTTTGCCTGCGACTGGTAGATGTCGACGGTTTCCCAGGCGGCGTTGCTCAATGAGAAGCGCTCTTTGTTGGGCAGGGGAGTATCCTCGTCGAGTCTTGAGAGGGTGACGAGTTCGCTGACGAGCTTGGACATGCGGCTGGTCTGAGATCTGATGTTGCCGGTCCATTCGTCTTCGCCGTGCTCGGCCGTGATCACATCGAGGCTCGTGGAGATCGATGTAAGAGGGGTCTTGAGTTCGTGGCTTGCATCAGTGATGAACTGCTTTTGCTGCTTGATGTTGTTCTCGATAGGACGTATTGCCTTCTTGGAGAAGAGTACGACAAGCGCGAAAACGAGGACGATACTTGCCAGCGAGATCACGAGAGTGAGAAGGCCCAGAGTCCTTGCGAACTGGATCTCGCGGCCGGCGTTGAGGAAGACCAGAACTGTCTCACCGTCTTTATCGATCCTGGCGTAGCGGTAGTTACCGATAAAGCCCCTGTCTGAATGCTTGGCGAGGGCTTTATCCGCATATTCGGCGGCGGTTCCGGTATCTATCGATGCGACATGATCGGTCGAGATATTAGTTGTATTTCCTGAATCTTCAATGCGGACTGTGAAGAAGCGCATCATGTAGTTGGCTTCCATGTCCGGACGTCCGCCGAACGGATCGTCTCTGCGGTGATCGGGTTTTATCTCGCGCGGTGTGCGGAAATCCGAATTGACGAGCATCTCGATGGACTGGTCGACGCGGTCAGTTATTACCGCATATGTGATGAAATAGACCAGGGAGGCTATAAGTAAGATGACGGCGAGAAATGCTCCCATGGCAGCGAGGATGAAGCGCCAGCGAAGTTTTTTCAGCATTTTTCCACCTCCAGTGAATAACCGGAGCCGCGGATGGTCCTGATCTCGACGTTGGCGCCGATAGAACGCAGTTTCTTCCTGACAAATCCAATATGTGTCCATACAACGTCGATGTCTGAGTCTGATTCAAAGCCCCAGATCCTGTCCATCAGGTGCTCTGTGGAGAACACAAAGCCCGGGTGAAGCACGAAGAGCTCGATCAGCTGGTATTCCTTATTTGTGAGCTTGACGCTCTTGTCACCGGCCCTCATCTCATAGCGGTTGCCGTCGAGGATCAGGTTGCCGACCTGCTGGAGGGAGTCGGAATAATTCTCACTTCTTCTGCCCAGTGCCTTGATCCTGGCGATAAGCTCGCTTGTGGCAAAGGGCTTGGGGAGGTAATCATCGGCACCGGCCTCGAGTCCTGCTACCCTGTCTTCGATCTCAGCTTTTGCAGTGAGCATCAGTACGGGGGTGGTGATGTGGTTTTTGCGGATAAGAGAGAGGACTTCGAGGCCGTTCATGCCGGGCATCATGATATCTAACACGATGACTTCATATGTGTCGGAGGAGATATAGGACCATGCATCGTCTCCGTTGTGTACGATGTCAACGGAATATTTCGCTTTTTCAAGCAGGAGCTTTAAAGCTTTTGCTGTAGCGACTTCGTCTTCGGCGATCAATATACGCATGGTGTCCGCCTCCTTTTCGAACAGTCTATATGGGCAACCTGAAATGCACCTGAAATCCTGACAATAGTATAATACTTAATAGACACACTGTGTCCAAAACCCCGTAAACACGGCAATTCCCGCTTTGTGTCGTGTTAATTTCCTGCAGGATAACGTATCCTGACACCGGTCGAAAGGAGGGCCCAAACCTTGGATCAGAAAAAAACAGGACAATTTCTCAAGACCTTACGTAATGAGAAGGGACTTACGCAGGAACAGCTCGCTAAGCAGTTCAACGTGAGCAACAGGTCTGTCTCCAGATGGGAGACCGGAACG
>JAEEQC010000002.1 GCA_016285135.1 Lachnospiraceae bacterium | reverse complement strand
CGATTGTCGTCCGTGCGAGATCGATGCGGGCGATATCCCCGATCTTGTGCCGGTGCTTTCGGTACTTATGTGTGAGGCGCAGGGCAGGAGTGTTATAAAGAACGCGCAGAGACTCAGGTTCAAGGAGTCTGACAGGCTGGCTACAACGTCTGAGATGATCAGGGCGCTCGGCGGTACAGTCACTGTTACCGAAGACGGGCTTTTGATAGACGGAACAGGAAAACTCGGAAGCGGGACCGTAGACCCCGCGAACGATCATCGTATCGCCATGTCGGCAGCGACTGCGGCAAGCATCTGCACGGGAGACGTGGTGATACCGGACGCGCAGTGTACACAGAAGTCTTATCCCGGATTTTTTGAGGATCTTGATAACCTAAGATAATACTAATCAACACCCGGTTAAACATGACTCTTTTCGGTTCGTGTTTATCTGTAAAAGATGAGTTAAATACGTGAAATATCGGATGTGATCTTTGATCCTTCCCGAAAAGAGAGGAGTATATATGTCCAGTTCGTACGGAGAGAATATAAGGCTCACAATATTCGGACAGTCGCATTCTCCGGCTATCGGAATGACCCTTGAAGGAATTCCTGCCGGGAACCGCATTGACATGGAGGCACTCCGTAAGTTCCTCGGGAGACGTGCTCCGGGCGGAGCTTCGTGGTCGACACCCCGTAAGGAAGCGGATCTGCCCGAATTCCTCGGCGGACTTGTGGATGACACCACATGCGGTGCTCCTCTTGCAGCCATCATTCATAATACCAACACCAAGTCATCTGATTACGAGGAACTAAGGAGAGTTCCCCGTCCCGGTCATGCCGATCTTACGGCACAGATAAAGTATGGCGGATTCCAGGACGTGAGCGGAGGCGGCCACTTCTCGGGCAGGCTTACCGCACCCATGTGCATCGCCGGCGGTATCTGCAGGCAGTTACTGGCAAAAGAAAGCATAAGCGTTATGGCGAGAGTTCTGTGTGTCGGTGACATAAAAGACGAAGGGGTTTTCTCGGCGCCTCTTGATGATAAGCTTTTCCCTGTTGTGAGTGACACACAGGGAGAGAAGATGAAGGAACTCATCGATACAGTCCGCGCTGAAGGCGACTCGATCGGCGGTGTGATCGAATGTGTAGTCACAGGGCTTCCCGCGGGACTCGGAGATCCGATGTTTGACGGCATGGAAAACAGGATCGCACAGATCGTATTCGGAATACCGGCAGTTAAGGGACTTGAGTTCGGGGCCGGCTTTGATGTCGCAAAAAGAAAAGGCAGTGAGAACAACGATCCCTACAGAGCGGTTGACGGCAGGATCGTTGCAGAGACTAATAACGCGGGAGGAATCCTAGGCGGGATCACAAACGGAATGCCGCTCGTATTCAGGGCAGCATTCAAACCGACGCCTTCCATCGCCAAAGAACAGAAGAGTGTCGACATGAAGGCGGTTAAGGACGAAACACTTGAGGTAAAGGGTCGCCACGATCCCTGCATTGTGGTGCGTGCGGTACCCGTCGTCGAGGCAGCGGCTGCTTTAGCATGCTATGATGCGATGCTTGCCCGCAAGAAAGAAATTTGAAGTTGTAATGAACGCAGGGTGTGGTCCCTTGGGGACGGGGGTTGTGGGTCATGCGTGGTTCAATGACCCACAACCCCCGTCCCCAGGGGACCACACGATCACCACTTCCCGCCATTTAAACAATTATGAAAGGTCAAGATATGCTCAGATGCGGTTTATTGGGGAGAAAGCTCGGTCACAGCATCTCCCCCAAAATACATTCCATGCTCGCCGACTACTCGTATGAGCTCTTCGAGAAGGAAGAGGACGAGGTCGGTGCGTTTATAGAGGCAAAGGAATATGACGGCCTCAATGTTACCATCCCGTACAAGAAAACTGTGTTTCAGTACATGGACGAAGTAAGCGATGTGGCACAAAAGCTTGGCAGCATTAATACTATCGTTAAACGAGCAGACGGAACACTTTATGGTGACAATACCGATGTGTTCGGTTTCAGTGAGCTACTCAGAGTTTTCGAGGCGAAGCCTGCAGGAAAGAAGGTGCTGGTGCTCGGCAGCGGAGGCGCTTCGGTTTCTGTAAAGTACGTGCTTGAGTCACTCGGAGCAAACACGGTCACCATCAGCAGAAGCGGAGAAGACAACTACGACAATCTTGAGAAGCACATGGATGCCTCTTATATCGTCAATACGACCCCTGTCGGCATGTACCCGAATGTCACAGAGGCTCCGCTTGATCCGGGTCTTTTTAAAGCGTGTGAGGGCGTTGTAGACATCATCTACAATCCTTCCGTGACAAAACTCATGGAGCTTGCCGGGAAAGCAGGGATCTCATCTGTGAACGGCCTCTACATGCTGGTCGCCCAGGCAGCCAAGAGCTCTGCGCAGTTCAGAGGGGTAGTGGCAGACGATTCCGTTATAGAACGTATATATGAAAGGCTTAAGGAGCAACCATTAAACTGAATCACCAGCCTTATTCCGGCAGGATTAAAGAGGACACATATTGATCATTCACAGTGTTACCTGATCAAAGATACAGAGAAAGAGGATCGGCTCGTTTTTGGGATCAAAGGGCTTAGTAGCATAAAAAACAGGACCGGAAAAATAAATTGCGCAGGAGACAGGAAACATGAAGATACTTGTTATAAACGGACCAAACATAAACATGCTCGGGATCAGAGAGCCCGGCATCTACGGAACACAGGACTACATGTCGCTGCGAAAGCTGCTCGAGGATACAGGTAAAGAGCTTGGAATCACGGTCGAAGAGTATCAGTCGAATCATGAGGGTGATATTGTAGACCGCATTCAGCACGCTTACCGCCGCTACGACGGGATCGTGATCAATCCCGCTGCGTATACTCACACATCTGTTGCCATTCTTGACGCTCTTAAGGCAGTCGGCATTCCGACGGTAGAGGTGCATATTTCAGATGTCTCCGCCCGTGAAGATTTCAGGCAGATCTCGTATGTGCGCCAGTACTGTGTTAAAACCATTTCGGGTCTCGGGATAGAAGGCTACAGACAGGCTATTCTTTTCTTAAAGGATCTAGTATAACGGATCTTAAATAACTGGACCAAATGCTTGCCTGCTTATCCCGATAGCACATGCCTGAAAGCCTCAACGTAGCCCGCTACGCCTACGTTTTCAGGCAAGTACTCTCGGGCAAGCATTCGGCGCATTAGTCCAGTTATTTTACGACCGTTATACTAGTGCATATGTGAACCGTTATCAGACGCGAATGAAGGATTAAACCCATAAAAATCGGAGGTGACTCTTTAGTCGCCTCCGATTTTTATGGGTTCTGTGTTTTCACACCTGAAATACTTGATCATGTTGGGGTTGTGCATCTTGAGCGGTTCGTCGTCCTCTGAGATCGAAAGATCTCTGGTGTAGCCGGTGGGGTTGTAGATGATGAAATTATCAAAGCCGGTCTGATCGAAAGGAAGGATGGGCGCAAACCTGGCATCTGTATATGACATGTGAACCCTCCTTTCTTAATCCTTGATAATAATTTCATTGCGATAATCGAAAGAGCATGAGATTATCTTTGTTTTACGCTATCAAATCCACAATTTTCATATAAATATGTTATACAACAAAAAAAGTTTAAAAACAAGTGCTATATGACACAATTTTGACACAAGTTTCGTGTATAGAGAGATTAAGTATAAGAAGATGAAGTACTATGAGATTTTTTGGAAAGGAGGCTCTGCGCATGAACGTGTACATTACAGAACGTGGTCTGTTCAGTAACGACAGGCACGATTATCCGATCAGTCACAGCGGACCTGTTCATAAAGTAGAGGCTCCCGACAAAGTCTCGGATAATTACAGTGTCGTCAGAGAAGTTGAGCAGGCCTACGTTGCCGAGAATACACCCGCATATACCGTTAGCATCTCGAGCATGGGTCAGGCTGCACTTCAGTCGATGGCTGTATTATCAAAGAGTTTTGATAATTACTACGATCAGATGCAGAGTGATTATCTTGACGACAGAACAGCAGCTCCTGAGAACACCGAGCAGACACAGGAAGACCGGATCACGGATGAGACGGCTGATGAGGGAATCAACGGTGTTATGGGGAACAGGAACGGTATCGATACCGAAACTGCTGACAACAGAGGACTGAACACGTACGACGTAGCGAACGAGATCGAAGACCGCTTTGAAGAGCAGCTCTATGAGCCCGCTGAAGACGATTCTCTTCAGACGATCTATGACAATCAGGCTTCGGACATTGAGAACGAGGTTCTTTTTGAAGAGACAGAGCCTGCAGCCGATGAAGTGGAGATTGTTGAAGATCTTTCTGATGTCGAGTTCGTTAACGAAGTAGAAGAACAGCCCGTTACTTCTCCCGTTAACCTTGCTCCCGAAGATCTTGTTGAGCCCGGTGCCGACAGACTTCTTGAGCCCACGATCGAAGAAGTAGAAACACGTGAGCAGGTTCAGGAAGCAACACAGCCCGAGAACAATCCCGTTATCAGGGAAGCAATGGCAGCCTACAACTATCAGATGGCTTACCAGATCAATCTGGCTATGACATCGTAATCCCGTACATTTCAGTTTCAGGTAGGCAAGTTAATCGTTTGTGTAATATGGACAAGGAGGTCGGTATTATGGCACTTAATTCAATCGGTAATTCATCCGGCGGGATGAATTGGATCTTTTCATCACAGAGCACCGGCTCCGCATCAGGAGCTGCTTTTCCTAATGTTTCGGATTATAACCTTATAAAAAGCGGAGCTTATAAAAAGCTTCTTAATTCCTATTACGGCAATTCCACCAGAAGCAAGACGCTCTCCGACAATTCTGATTCTCTTGATGCCGGCAAAAAAGAGAAGATCAATCTCGTAGCGGCAAACACGGATTCCAAGGCACTCGCTTCGTCGATCGCCGATCTTTCGGGTGTTGCTGTTTCAGACGAGAACAGGGAGGAACTCAAAACCTCCATAAAGAAAGTTGTTGAGGATTACAACAAGCTCATTGATTCAGGCAGTGAGGTTGACAACACATCAGTTCTTCGTAATGTTTTATGGATGACTAAGGGTACCGAAGGAAACTCGGGTGTTCTTTCGGATATCGGCATTACGATCGGAGAAGGCAACAAGCTTTCCTTTGATGAGGCAAAGTTTGATAATGCATCTCTTTCGGATGTTACTACACTCACTAAGGGCAAGGATTCATTCTTCGGCAGAGTGATGACCCGTGCCCTCACAGTTTCAAGAGAAGCTGCGGCCGCTGTTAACAAGAACCTCACCGGTTCGGTTTACTCTCGTGACGGCATGCGCTACGGAGACATAAATCCCTCAGCCATGATAAACCAGTTGACCTGATCGGATCGGCATACATAAAGAATGACCTGCTTTACGATATTAAAGCAGGTCAATTTTTATACGGGTTTATTCTTACTCATTCGAAGACAGACATATACTCATTCCGGTCTTCGGGAGAAGATATAAGAAAAAGTTGGTAACCCGGTCATCTCTTAGAGCACTCGGGCTCAGGATAATCTTCTCCGAAAAGTTCAACAGTCACGCTCTTCATCATCTGTTCTTTTATCGGTCTGTCGCTATAATCCGTCCTAGTGGTAGCGATACTGTCAACAACATCCATTCCTTCAAGTACCTTTCCGAAAGAAGCGTACTGTCCGTCAAGGTGAGGAGAGTCCTCGTGCATGATAAAGAACTGGGATCCTGCTGAATCGGGCATCATGGAGCGAGCCATTGAAAGGACTCCGCGTGAATGCTTAAGGTCGTTCTTAAATCCGTTGTCAGAGAACTCACCCTTAATGGAGTAGCCGGGGCCGCCCATGCCTGTGCCTGTCGGATCACCGCCCTGTATCATAAAGCCTTCGATGGTCCTGTGGAAGATTGTTCCGTCGTAGAAGCCTTTTTTGATAAGTGAGATGAAGTTATTAACTGTGTTGGGCGCGATCTCGGGGTAAAGCTCTGCCTTGATAGTGCCTCCGTCATTCATGGTGATCGTAACGATAGGGTTCTGTTTCATTTTGATTTCCTTTCATTGCATTGTTTGGATGCGGTTTAGCATCGCTTGATTTATTTTATACCATATAATACAATAATTCCATCCTGAATAAAACGAGGAAATAAAATGGATTTTGATTATTGGAAGAGCAAAGCGCTGGAAGAAAACCCGTCTTTACGCGAATCTAAGCCTGTTGTCACTGATCCCGGGAAATATGATACAGAAATACCTTTGCCATTAAGTGACGAAGAAGTGATCGTTTCCGAACCTGTGAGAACTGAAGAAACGATTCCCTGTCCGGTGACCCAGGAAGCTGCGGATCCTGTGCCCGGTACCGACAGGGCGATCCCTGAATCGGTGACCCCGGAAGTTACGGAACCTGTGCCGAGTACAGATGCAACGATTCCGGCAACAACCAATACTGACGTTACGATACCCGGTACAGCAGGGGATGTAACGGTTTCTTCAGGTGCGTCTTACGGGTACACAGATGCGATTCTTAATGAAAATGTTAATGAAATAAAAGAACCCGGCAAAGCAGGGCGTGTTTGCAAAGCCATCTTCCTCGGGGTTCCTTTCGGTATTCCGATCTTTATCGCTATGCTCGCGCTTCTCACTGCCGCGGTAGCAGTCATGTGTCTTGTGTTCGGTATCCTGGTCATGGGGTGTACTGCACTCTGTGCCGGTGGACTTGCACTTATACTGCTCGGTATCGCAAACGTCCAGAATACGCTCGGTGCAGCCTTCCTCCTTATGGGAGCAGGTGTGCTTGCATGTGGGTTAGGATTCCTTTTGATACTTCTGACCAGAGTAGTCTTCAAGTACCTACTTCTCGGGCTCTTCAAGTGTTATGTACTGCCTGTGAAGTTTATAAAGCTGTTCTTCTGTAAGAAAAAAACTCAGAATTCACATGCATTTGCCGGAAATGCGGATAACGGCATGGTAGAGATTATGGCAGACGACGAACCGACAGAAGAAGCTGAGAAACCTAAGAGATTTATCAAGACGTTCTCGATACTTGCAGGTGTTCTTACACTGCTCGGTGTGGTAATGATGATCACAACGTACTTTGTTTTTTACAGTGATGATATCCCTTCGAATCTGCAGCAGAATCATAAGGTCATTGTAGAAGGCAAGGTGATCGGGATTGATGTGACTTCGTCGTATTTCAATGTTTCCATAGAAAAGGGAGATGAGTTCTGTGTCCTTCTCGCAGACACATACAAGCCCGGCACCGAAGTTACCATAGAAGACGGGATCCTTAAGATCAAAGGTGATTACTGCGACAGTCTCGACGTCTTTGGGTTCGATGTATCACCGGCATCAAAGCTCCTTAATCCTTTCGCAGGGGACGTAACCGTGATCGTTCCCGAAAGCGAATACATGCAGCTCGTTTATGCCGATATAGGATGTGGTTCATTCAAGATGAAGGATGTGTCATGTGCAAGACTCGTGGCACAGGTGGGCGTCGGCAGTATCTGTCTCGATAATGCGGATGTGGCTTTCGAGCGTTTCCTCGAGTGTAAGCTAGGTACCGTTTATGCCAACGGAGAGATGAACCTTGCTATAAACCATGCGGATTCTTCGTCCGACATGTAAGGCGACAGTCTGTCAAGTATCCTGTTATGGTACTTACGTATGCAGCTGAGTTCATCCCGATCGAGCATCTCAAAAGAAATGGCTTTGGGATCGAAAGGTATAAGCGTTAATACTTCAAAAGCATAAAATTCACCGTAAGCGGTCTCCTTGAAAGGTACAACAAGGAGATCGTTTTCTGTTCTGATACCGTAGGCGCCGTCCTCGTAATAACCCGGTTCATCGGAGAGAAGCATTCCGGGCTCGAGAGGGACAAGGTTTGAAGGAATACGCGTGTTATAGCTTAAAGAGAAAGGACCTTCATGCACGCTGAGCAGGTAGCCGATTCCGTGCCCCGTTCCATGTCTGTAATCGAGGCCGTCTTTCCATAGTTCACGACGAGCAAGGATATCAAGTCCGGAACCTGTGGTCCCTTTTTTGAACACAGCCTCCGATATCGCGATATTTGCTTTAAGGACACGAGTGTACATACGCTTATGTTCATCACTTACGGGTCCGATCACGACGGTGCGCGTGACATCGGTTGTACCGAGCAGATAATGTCCGCCTGTGTCCATAAGCAGAAATGCGTCTGACGGTTCAAGTGTTCTTCCGTTACCCGTGTGCTCGTAATGAACTATAGCTGCGTTGCTGCCGGAAGCCACGATGGGAGCGAAGCTTTCGCAGATGTATTGCTCCGACATACGTCTTTTTTCGATAAGAAGTTCTGCACAGTCGTTTTCGCAGATACGTGCGCCGCTCTCAAGCTTTTTCTCGAATTCAAACATAAACCTGATGAAGGCAACAGCGTCTATCAGATTCGCTTTACGCAGGTTGTTTTGTTCCGTCTCGGTTTTAACGGACTTCATCAGGGTAGAAGGATTGGTCTTTGAGAAGATCTCATTTTTTAATCCTATTGCTTCAAAAAGCGCATAATTAACACGTGATTCATCAAGTAAAATATTTCTCGAGGACAGTTCCTCGGCAGATCCGTAAAAGGATTCATAGGCTTTAGTAGTGACATTGAGCTCGGAAAGGTACTCTTTAACCTCAGGAGTTATGCTTCTTGCGGACACAAAAAGAACCGCATCGTTCATGTTAATGATTAGATATGAAAGGAACAGAGGATTGAATTCGATATCCGAGCCTCTGAGGTTGAGGATATATGCTATGTCGGTCAGGCTGCTTATAATATGTGTGTCGCAGCCGCTTTCTTTCATCGAGGCCCTGATGCTTTCGAGTTTGTCGGCAGCGCTACGCCCTGAATACTTTTCAGAAAGTATGTAGAGCTTCTTCTCGGGCAGTGTGTCTCTCGGAACAAACAGGTCCTCCGGTGCGGTAAAACGGCTCAGAAGGCGGGCTTCATGAACGGCACAGGTTTCGATAAGCTCTTTTACGGTTTTAATACTGAAAAACCTCGAGTCAAGTGCGAGAACGCTTCCGGCCTGTAGCTTGTCGGCAATAAGTTCATTGACTGTAGGGACATCTTTGACGCCTTCGCGCATGAGAGTGATACCGGTGCCGCAGAGAACTTCCTCTGCTTCAAGGAAGTACCTTCCGTCCGTAAAAAGGAAAGCCTCGGAATGAGTAACAACAAGTGTTGCACGGGAGCCGGAAAATCCGCTGAAAAAACGAAGTACCTTAAAATGATCGCAAACATACTCACTGCCGTGATGATCACCGACGGTGCAGAGATAGATATGTACATTCCGGGTCGCCATGATATGGCGAATCGCGTCGATACGCATGCGGATTTCGTTATGATCCATAGTGTGCTCCTATACTTTGTTATTAAGTAAATCATAATAAATTGATCGATTACTTTCAATGATTTCGATGACGTTTTTATCGATCGATACAATTTTAAGCGGGGCTTTACATTTTTATCAAATGCTGTAAAATGTTTTTGTTCATATTGATAGGATGTTACAGAAAAAATCGGAGTGATTACATGAATATACTTATGATGATACTTCTGACAGTGCTCATTATCTGTGCTGTCGTGGTGAGTTTTATAAAGAGCCTTACAGCTTCCGTCATTGTCTTCGGATCCTTCAGCCTGGTAGTTGCGGTCATCTGGATGCTCCTCGAGTCTCCGGACCTAGCGATCACAGAGGCCGCCGTTGGAGCCGGTGTGACGGGGCTTTTGTTTTATGCGACTCTCAAAAAGATCGGGTCTATCAAAGATGCAAATAAAAAAGAGAAGAAGGTCCTTTACAGAGTATTCAGGATCACCGCAGGGCTACTGATAGTGATGCTTGCGGCGGCGCTGATATTCTGCATGTTTGATCTTCCGGGACTTTTCTCACCGGATCACCCGGGAGAAAACGTGGTGGCCGAGCGTTATATCGAAAGCGGAATAGAAGAGACCGGTGCAGTCAACTTTGTGGCGGGCATGATCCTTGACTACAGAGCATTTGATACGTTCGGTGAGTCGAATGTGCTTTTTGCGGCTACGATCTGCGTTATGGTCCTGCTTCTTGTGCAAAACCGCGGCAAAAAGGAAGACCTGCCCGAGTCTAAAGAGTATTACGAGGACCTTAAGGACGAAAAAGAAATTGAACCCAAGATCATAAAGAACGACGTGATCCTCAAAACGGTTGCGAAGGTTGCGGTACCCTTTATCCTCATGTTCGGGCTCTATGTTATCCTGAACGGTCATCTCTCTCCGGGTGGAGGCTTCTCGGGTGGCGCCATCGTCGGAAGTGGATTTATCCTCGCATCCGTGGCTTTCGGATTTGACAGGATGGAGCGCTTCCTCAACAAGAAAAGTGCAGGTATCATCACATTTGTTTCACTCCTGGTATACTGCCTCGCAAAGAGCTACTCGTTCTTTACCGGAGCGAACCACCTCGAGTCAGGGATACCTCTCGGCACACCCGGTGCGATCCTGAGCAGCGGGCTCATACTGATCCTTAATATCTGTGTCGGACTCGTTGTTGCGTGCACAATGTACTCGTTCTTCAGCCTTATGAGGCGGGGGAAGATCTGAAACTTTTGCAGTATAAGCGTTAAATAAACAATTCGCAGAGGAATTTGTATGTGGGAACAGATCTACAATCATTTTAACGATATAGTGGCGGCCATTCTCTTCGTGATCGGCTTCTCGAACCTGTTGTTCCAGAAAAACCTCATCAAGAAGATAATCGGCCTTAATATCATGGACGTTGCGATCTACCTGTTACTTGCTTCACAGGGGTATATCAGCGGAAGACTTGCTCCAATCCTTTCGGGCGGGAGCGAGAACGCGGCAACATACATCAACCCCATCCCGAGCGGGCTTGTGCTCACGGGTATCGTTGTTTCGGTGAGTGTAACTGCGCTCATGCTTTCCATGACCATCAGGCTGTATCGCAAGTACAAGACTCTCGATCTTGACGAGATCCTTATCAAAGTCAGGAAAGAAAAAGATAATAAGGAGGAAAGCTGACATGGACTTTGTAATGAACTTTCCTTTCTTTTCGATCATGATCTGCATGCTTGCGGCTCTCTCAACGTTTATGCTGGGACGTCGTGCTGCCGCTGCAGTAGCCAAGATTGCACTGGCTTTGACACTTGTTCTGTCGGTTATTCTGACCGTGTACACACACGGTACCGGTGAAAGCTTCGTATATATGATGGGACACTTCCCGGCACCCTGGGGCAATGAGATCAGGGCCGGAGAGCTTGAAGGCGTCATGGCGATCTTTACATGCGTGATCGCGCTTCTGTCACTTATCGCAGGCAAGCACTCCATAAGGACTCAGGTCGATGACACAAAGCAGAACCTTTACTACCTGATCACTTGCCTCATGGAAGCGTCTCTGCTGGCGCTCATATACACGAACGATATCTTCACGGGCTATGTCTTTATCGAGATCAATACGATCGCGGGCTGTGGTCTGATCATGATAAAGAACTCGGGGCGTTCGATCGCCGCAGCGATCAGATACATGGTAGTGAGCCTTGTGGGCTCGGGACTGTTCCTTATCGGAACAACGCTGCTTTACTCGATCACGGGACACCTGCTGATGCAGAACATTAACGAATCCGTTGCGGTACTCGCTGCTGACGGCAGCTACAGCGTTACACTAACGATCATAACGGCGCTCATGACTGTCGGTCTGGCCATTAAGTCGGGACTTTTCCCGTTCCATCTGTGGATACCCGATGCTTATGCGATATCAGTGATGCCTTCGTCCGCGATGCTTTCGGGTATGGTATCGAAGGGCTATATTTTCCTGCTGATCAAGCTCATATACAGAGTCATCGGCTTTGATGTTTATAAATCAACCGGCGTTTTCGACCTGATCTTTATCGCCGGGATCGTTGCGATGATCATGGGTTCCGTCGCAGCGATCAGGACGGGGTTCCTGCGGAGAATGACGGCATATTCCTCGGTTTCCCAGATAGGGTACATCTTTATGGGCATAGGCATAGCGAACTCTTTGGGAGCAGTTGCGGCCATATTCCACATAATCACGCACGGACTTACAAAATCACTTCTTTTTATCGCGTCATCATCTTTTACGGGTAACAAAGAAGACATAAAGGTAAGTGACCTAAAGGGTCTCGGCCACAAGTATCCCGTATCAGCCGCGACTTTCACGGCTGCGGCGCTGTCGATCATCGGATTCCCGCTTTTTGCCGGATTTATCGCCAAGATGCTTCTTGCCAACGCTTCGTTTGACTGCGGATGGAGGATGTACGCTGCGATAGGAGCGATAGCGGTCAGCACGATACTGAATGTTGTCTACTTCTTCAAGTGCATCATCAATCTTTATGCATTCGGCGGATTCGAAGAAGAGAAAAAGTCTGAAGGCGAGGAGGCAACAAAAGCGGCAGCGGGAGATTGCGGCATAAGCGTCAGCGAGGCACCCACGAAATGCGAGAAGACACTGCACGGGATCTGTGCTACTGTTCTTGCGATCATCAATCTTTATATTGGACTGGCACCGGGGCTGCTCAGCGACATAATAACGAAAGGACTTAATGTTTTTGATTAAGCGAGGTATCTATAGATGAGCATTTTACTTCCTTTGACTGTTTTCTTTCCGCTTGTTTGTGCCTTTGTCTTTCTCTTTGTGAGGAAAAGAATCGGGACGCATTTCGGAGTGTGCCTTTATACGGGCGTTGTTATGTGCGTGAGCGCTCTCTTAAACGTCGCCGTTGCGATCGTTTCTGCGAGCGAAGAGCTGCGATTCGTGCTTGTAAAGATCACGGACACCGTGTCGCTCACATTTAAGGCGGACAACCTTTCACTCGTGTTTGCGCTGCTCATGTCTTTCATGTTCGTGACGGTCGGATTCTACTCGTTCGATTACATGAAGCACGAAGAAAACACCAAGCGCTTTTATCTCTTTTACATGTGCCTCATGGGAATCCTTCCCGGCATGTATTACTCGGCAGATCTGATCTCGCTTTACCTGTTCTATGAGATGATGACGCTTTTCTCGCTTCCGCTCGTACTTCACAGCCTTACGAAAGAGGCGATCAGCGCCGGATTCAAGTACCTTTTCTATTCGATCGGTGGTGCGCTGCTTTCGCTCATGGCCATATTCGTTATCTACTCAATGAGTTCCGAGCATGAATTTGCCGCAGGCGGATTCCTTGATCCCGCTCTTATAAACGGCAGGGAGGGACTGCTGCTTGCATTTGTTTTCCTCGCGATAATCGGTTTCGGATGTAAGGCCGGTTTGTTCCCGATGCACGACTGGCTCCCCGTTGCTCATCCCATTGCTCCCGCTCCCGCAAGTGCGCTGCTTTCGGGTATCATAACCAAGTCGGGTGTCTTGGCTATCATAAGAGTTGTATTCTACAGCGTGGGCGCCGACAGGATAATGGGCACCTGGGTTCAGTACACGTGGATGATCCTTGCTCTTGTGACCGTATTTATGGGCTCGATGCTCGCTTACTGCGAGAAGGGCCTCAAAAAGAGGCTTGCGTTCTCTACCGTCAGTCAGGTTTCATATGTGCTGTTCGGTTTGTCGATCATGAACCCCGTGGCGATCCTCGGTGCACTCTTACATGTTATATTCCATTCGGTTATCAAGGACGATCTCTTCCTTGTTTCCGGTGTCATCATCCACAATACCGGTGCAACAAGATGCGATGAGCTTGACGGTGTCGGCAGAAAGATGCCCGCATCGATCATCGGCTTCACTATCGCATCGGTTGCTCTCATCGGTATCCCTCCGGCAAGCGGATTTATCAGCAAATGGTTCCTTGCGGAAGGTGCTCTTACATCTGACACGGGAGCTTTCTCGGTGATAGGTCCCGCAGTACTCCTTGTGAGTGCGCTCCTTACGGCAGGCTACCTGCTGCCCGTTATGATCGACGGATTCTTCAAAGGCAAGAGCGAAGAGGAGGAGAAGCCCTTCTCGCATGAGGCAAAGCCTTTGTCGCTTGTTCCGATCATCATCCTTTCGGCACTTGCACTTTTACTCGGAATATTCCCCGGAATCCTTACAGGCTTCCTTGAGGGGATTGCAGGTTCGATGATACCTTAAGACTTTTAAGAGGAGTTACCCATGATATACAAAGTATTTCTTCTCGCTGCGGTCTTACTTCCGATCGTGAGCGGCGCTGCCTTACTGTTCCTTAAGATCAGGAACGATAAAGCCCGAAACATCGCCACATTTGTTGTGTCGATCATTAATCTCGGGCTTGTTATCGGTGCGCTCGTTTCGGGTTCGGGCGAGAGCTTTGTGTTTTACGATACGGGCTTTGCCCTCAAGATCACATTCGGGCTCGACGGGATGTCGAGGTTCTTTTCACTGATCGTTTCGGTACTTTGGCCTTTCAGTCTTTTATACGCTTATGAGTACATGGAGGGAGAGGAGAACAAGAACTCGTTCTTTGCCTTCTTTATGATGACGCTCGGCTCGGTGATCGGCGTGTCTTTTGCGGGCGACCTTTTCACGATGTACATATTCTACGAGCTCATAACACTCTTTACCTTCCCTCTCGTAATGCATGAGAGAACAAAAGAAGCCGTTTCGGCAGGCAGAAAGTACCTCGTATACATGCTCGGCGGTGCGGGCTTTGCGCTTATGGGACTTATTGTCATCCTCAACATCTCCGGAACTGTTACCTTCACCGAAGGAGGATTCCTCGGCAGCGCTGCCACGCAATACGGATCACTCATACCGTTTATCTTCCTTGTGATGTTCCTTGGATTCGGAGTGAAGGCTGCCATCATGCCATTCGGAAAGTGGCTCATACACGCCGCAGTCGCACCCACACCAGTAACGGCACTTCTGCACGCCGTAGCGGTCGTTAAAGCCGGTGCATTTGCTGTCATAAGGCTCATTTACTTCTCGTTCGGAACCGAGGCCTTAAGAGGCACATATGCGCAGTACGCAGCCATGGGCTTCTGTATACTCACGATCCTGTACGGCTCCTACATGGCAGTCAGAATGCCCCACATCAAAAAGAGACTTGCGTATTCAACCATAAGCAATCTTTCGTATGTCGTGTTTGCTGCATGTATCATGACTCCCGCCGGCCTGTACGGATCACTGTCACATTTTCTTGTACACGCACTTACAAAGATAGCCCTGTTCTTCTGTATCGGCGCCGTAATGCATGTTACGGGTAAAACGCTTATATCACAGATCGGTGGTTACGGGCGAAAGATGAAGGTAATATTCACGTGCTTCACAGTATGCTCAATCTGCCTTATCGGAATCCCTCCGTTCTCGGGATTTATCAGTAAGTTCAACATCATCGAAGCCGCAATAGAAGAGGGAAGTGTTGCTTCTTATATCGGCGGAGGCGCTATCATCATTTCGGCTATACTTACAGCGATCTATCTTATGACCGTTGTTGTAAAGGCCTTCTTCCCCGAGGACGGTATACCGAGCGAGGGACTCGAGCTTGCTCATGATCCCGGGATCAGGATGAAGACTCCGATCGTACTTTTTTCGGCAGTGATCTTTGTTGTCGGACTCGGATGGGGTTATATCGAAAGCTTTTTGACGCTGATATGAGAAAAGTTCGATAATCCTGACACTGCTGTGTACAGGATAAGATTTGGTAACTTGTATTCGGATAAGTTTACAGATGATAAGAGGTATGGTCTATGCAACCATTTGAGATTAACTTGAGCGGTATGGTCGGACTCGGAATGGCACTCCGTGTCGACGGATTCAGGATCGTTTACGCCGCGGTCACCATATTTATGTGGCTTTGCAGTACGATGCTCACTCCCGAGTATTTCGGCGCCGGTAAAGGTAAGGTTCGTTATCACGTATTCAGCTTCCTTACGATGTTTGCTACGCTCGGAGTATTTCTCTCGGCCGATCTGTTTACGACTTTCATCTTCTTTGAGATAATGTCGTTTACTTCTTATGTCCTTGTTGTCCACACAAAGAAACCCGATGCGGTGAGAGCGGGTTCCACATACCTTGCGGTTGCGGTTATCGGCGGTCTTGTTATGCTCATGGGCCTCTTTATGCTTTATGATCTCGTGGGAACCTTGCGCATCGTTGATCTTAAAGACCTGTGCGGTGCGATATTAAACAATGGCTCCGAGACGGAAATAAGTAAACTTACCATATCGGCAGTACTGATACTTTTCGGATTTGCCGCAAAAGCCGGTATGTTCCCGCTTCATGTATGGCTTCCCAAGGCCCATCCCGTCGCTCCCGCATCTGCAAGTGCGCTGCTTTCGGGTGTTCTGACAAAGTGCGGTATCTTCGGTATCCTGATCATCGTTATGGAGATCATGGCGGGCTGTGAGGGCTTCGGTATCGCTCTTTATATCTTCGGTTTTATCACGATGTTCGCAGGTGCGCTTACCGCTCTTTTCTCGACCGATCTGAAGAAGACGCTTGCATGCTCGTCTGTTTCCCAGATCGGATTTATCATCGTGGGTGCATCTCTTACGCTTTTACTCGGAGAAGAGTGTACGCTTGCAGCAACAGGTACACTCCTTTATATGGTCAACCATTCGATGTTCAAGCTCTGCCTGTTTTTGAGTGCCGGAATCATATACATGAAAAAGCACAGTCTTGACCTTAACAAGCTCCGTGGTTTCGGCAGGGACAAGACATTCCTTAAGATCATTTTCCTTGTTGGTGCTCTCGGTATCAGTGGTGTTCCGCTTTTTAGCGGCTATATCAGCAAGACGCTCATCCACGAAGGACTTGTCGAGTACATACACCTGGCTTCATCGGGAGAGGTCATCCTGACAGTCAGCGAATGGCTTTTCCTTCTTTGCGGAGGAATGACAGCTGCATATATGACAAAGCTCTTTATTGCTATCTTTGTAGAGAAGCCGGTTGCAGAGAATAATGGAACAGAGAAAGTAAAGATACACTTTATCAGTTATCTGAGTGCCCTTTTGCCCGCATGCGTGATAGTATTCTTCGGCGTACTTCCGGGACTCTTCATGAATGGACTTGGTGTGTTCATGAGCGGATTCAATAACTTTACTCTTGCGGGAGAAGGCGAAGAAATACTTGGGGCTATAAGCATTTTCTCACTTGAGAACCTTAAGGGTTCGGCGATATCGCTCACTTTCGGTGCGCTGATCTACATCTTTGTGATCAGACGTTTCCTGACCGTAAAAGACGAACAGAAGGGAAGAGTATACCTCTCAAAATGGCCTGTATGGCTTGATATCGAAGAAGTTATCTACAGACCTCTTCTTATAAAGATCCTTCCTTCGTTACTCGGTGCGATCTGCAGATTTGTTGCTTCTACGATACCGACTTTTGTTGCTAAGGTCGTACTTGTTGTTTCAAAGGGTATCGCAAAGTTCTTCGGAGCGCTCTTCGACAGGATAGTTATGTTCACAAAAGACCTGGCATTTAAAGATCTGACCGATAAAGAACATCCCGGACTCGAAAAAGTCCGTAACGGTATACGTAAAGTTCAGGAAAAAGACGAAGTTATCGCATCATCAATCTCCGCAAATTTGTTATTTATCTGTGCCGGTTTGTGTTTGACAATTTTATTCCTTTTCTACTTGCTATTTTTGCAATGATGTGGTAATATATTACAAAACGTGAAATTGATTTGCGGTTTGCGATATATAAAGGAGACTTTTTATGGCACAAGCACTTGATATAAAGTATATCAACCCTTTCCTTCAGGCAACTCTTACAATCCTTGAAACACTCGGTATGGCCGGAGGCAAGGTTGGAAAACCGTCACTTGCGGATCTTGATTTCCCTGAGGATACTTTCCTCATCCAGGTCGGTGTAACAGGTGCCATGAAGGGACAGGTTTTCTTTAAGATGACCGACAAGAAGGCGATGAACATCGCGAGCGTGATGATGATGGGCATGCCCGTTGAATCACTCGATCCGATGGCATGTTCGGCTCTGGGTGAGCTCGGAAACATGATCCTCGGCAATACCGCGACCCTGTTCTCGACCATGAACATCATCTTTGATATCACACCTCCGCTCTGTATGCACGGCAAGAAGCTTAAGCTCCAGTCCGACATTCCCACGATCGCGATACCTGTTGTTATCAATGATGAGGAGTACATTAAGATCTACATCGCCGTAAAAGAGGATACAAAATAAGACAAAAATACGATCTTCGTAAGAAGAATAAAACAAAGAATAAGATCATCGAAAGAAGAGTAAAACAAAGAGCAGTCGCCGTGACTGCTCTTATTTATTATGAATATCATTGATAACCGCGACCTGTCCTCCCGATTCGGTAAGGTAGACATTCGTAAATGTGTCTTTCGTAATGTAGTGCAGTCCGTTAAGTGTGACGTGCACGTTGGGGTACAGGTACTTTTGTACGGTTATCTTTGATTTCGAGTAATTCTGAGTCTGGAAAAGCTTTGCTTCAAGCTCGCTGTTGAGGCCCGAGAGCTTATGATCCAGCTCCTGCATGGACTGAATGACCTGTTCGAGCATCTTGGTGACCTTGTCTCGTTCGGAAGGGTTCTTGATGGACTTGAGCATATCAAGGATCCTTTCGTGTTTTTGGTGCGCTTCTTTAATAGTCTTGATCTCGTTCTCAAGAGCGTTGATTTCGGCAACGAGCTTCTCATTAACACCGGCCGCAACAACAGTCTTTACTTCGGCCATGTTGCCTATGACTGTGGCGTTAATATTACCCTGAGTCATGGTGGTTCCGCCTACGATGATGCCGTGACGACCGGAGATCGTGATATCACCGCAACAGAAAACGTCGCAGTTCATCATGGAGTTGACATTTAAGTTGCCGTTACAACGGACCTTGGTCTGCTCGAAGAACTTGCCCCAGATGTCGCCGTCAGCTTCAACGTAGCCCTTGCCTCCGCCCTGCATACCGGCTTTGAGCTGGATCTCACCGCCTGCGTAGAGCATTGCACCTTCGACGTTGCCCATGACGGTGATGTTGTTCTTGGAACGTATTACGGACCCCATATGAACATTACCGTGTATGATGATGTCACCGTTAAATACTATATCACCTGTAGTGAGATCAACATCTCCGGGAATATCAAGCACGTTCGTGACGGTGATCGTGTCGTTCTTGAATTCGATCTTGCCGTCGAGAGTGGAAGTGTAGGTCTTTTTATCATCGGAGATAACGAAACCGGATCCTTTGAGAGGGGAGAGCTCACGTCCGTTACTGCAGGTAAGAACGGCACCTGAAACGTTGTAACCGAAATGACCGGGAGTAGCGGGAATGTATTCGGCGATCTTCATGCCGGCGTGAACAGGCTCGTAGATATCAATATTACGGTAATCGACAGAACCGTCCTCAAGTACTTTGGGATGGTTGTCTATTTCGGTTTTGAATAAAAGCTTAAAGCTGCCGTCAACGCCGTTAACCGGGGGCTGACCCTGTGCTATAACGTGCTGCCTGTCAAAAAGCTTATTGATAATGATCTGTTGAAGGAGGTTTTTGTCGATACCTGCCTTTACACCCCGTGAGGACAGAAAATCACGGAGCACTTCGGGGGTGAGAGAATCTGCGGGAATAGCCCCGCTGTCGGCCGTCCGGGATGAAATGTAGATATAGGCGGTCATTTGGTCATCAGTAATTGTGACATTGATAAACTTGGAAAGATCGATATCCATATCCACATCCTCCTCTCGTATATCTTCGGCGCAAATCTATGATAAACATACTGCTTTTACAAGAATTGTATCTGTGCGGTAATCCCTTACTTTATTATACTAAAGAATCAACAGATTTTCAATAACAACAATCATATTTAAAACATTGTAAAGCTTTGAAAATCATGCGGTTTGATACACCCGAATACTTGAAGCGTAATGTGCGTTGTGGTAGAATTATTATGTTTTTCCCAAAGACTAAAACAGAGGTGATTTCTATGAACGATTTCATGAAAGAATACGAGTATTGGTGCACCTGCGAAACCTTTGACGAACAGACCCGCAAAGAGCTTTTGGGTATCAAAGGAGACGAGAACGAGATCAAAGACAGGTTCTTTAAGAATCTTGAATTCGGTACGGGCGGACTCCGCGGCGTTATCGGTGCCGGAACCAACCGTATGAACATCTATACAGTCAGGAAAGCTTCCCAGGGCCTTGCTGACATCATCAACATGAAGGGCGGTGCCGACAAAGGCGTTGCTATTGCATATGATTCTCGCCACATGTCGATAGAATTCAGCCGCGAAGCAGCTCTCACATTAAATGCCAACGGCATTAAGACCTACCGTTTCGAGTCACTGCGTCCCACGCCCGAGCTTTCGTTTGCCTTGAGGACACTCGGGTGTATCGCGGGTATCGTTGTTACAGCAAGCCACAATCCACCTGAGTACAACGGCTACAAAGTTTACTGGGAGGACGGCGCTCAGATCACAGCTCCTCTTGATGACGAGATCATAGGAAGAGTCAATTCGATCACTGATTTCTCGACTTTAAAGACCATGAGTCTTGAAGACGCGGAAGCAAAGGGCCTCTATAACACCATCGGCAAAGAGATCGATGACAAGTATATCGATACACTCGAGAAGCTTGTCCTCCGTCCCGAGTGCATCAAGGCGGCAAGCGACATGAAGATCGTTTACACGCCTCTTCACGGTACGGGACTCATGCCCGTTAAGCGTATCCTTGACAGACTCGGATTTAAGAATGTTTATGTTGTCCCCGAGCAGGAGAAGCCCGACGGTGATTTCCCCACAGTCGGATATCCCAACCCCGAGGATCCCAATGTCTTTAAGCTTGCTATTGCTCTTGCAAAAAAAGTTGATGCAGACCTCATACTTGCGACCGATCCGGATGCGGACAGACTCGGTGTTTATGCGAGGGATTCAAAGACGGGAGAGTACATCCCCTTCACCGGCAACATGAGCGGAACTCTTCTCTGTGAGTATGAGCTCTCCACCAGAAAAGAACTTGGTTTACTTCCCGATAACGGAGCTGTTGTTAAGACTATTGTTTCTTCGAATATGTGTGACAGGGTTGTTGCCGCATATAACTGCGATCTTATCGAAGTGCTCACGGGCTTTAAGTTCATCGGTGAGCAGATCAAGTGGTTCGAGCAGGGAAAGAAGAACAATACGTACCTCTTCGGATATGAGGAATCGTACGGATGCCTGATCGGCACACATGCCAGAGATAAAGACGCCATCGTTGCCGTTATGGGACTTTGTGAAGCAGCATCCTACTACAGACAGAAGGGTCTCACTCTTTACGATCAGATGCTCGCAATGTACGAGAAGTACGGCTACTACATGGAAGGTGCCGTATCGGTTACACTTAAGGGTGTTGACGGTGCGGAACGCATCAAGGCCATCCTTGATAATCTTCGCAAGAATCCTATCGAAAGCCTCGCCGGAGCCAAGGTCCTCGAAAGCAGAGATTATCTTGCAGACATATGCGTTGACAGCGCCACAGGAGCAAAGAAGCCTACCGGACTTCCCAAGTCCAACGTCCTTTACTATGTACTCGAAAATGATCAGTGGTGCTGCGTGAGACCTTCCGGAACCGAGCCCAAGATCAAGTTCTACTTCGGTATCAGAGGCAAGAGCATGGAAGATGCGAAGGCACTTTACGAGCTGTTTGACAAAGAGATCAGAAAGCTTGGAGAGTAAAGAGGGGCACAATCTCAGACAAATCAAAGGAATAAATATATGGACAAATTAACTATAAAAGAGCTTTTTGACACTTCGAACACGATCGCTTCGGAGCTTTTCGAAGGAAAGACATATCCCTGGGAGGTACTTCCTTTCATAGGTGACTTTATAATCAAGCTTTCACAGACACTTCCGGCAGATGAGTACGACAATCCTTCGGAAGGCGTCTATATTCACAAGACAGCCAAAATTGCACCCACAGCGTCGATCACGGGTCCCTGCATCATCTGTAAGGATGCTGAGCTTCGTCAGTGCGCATTTGTAAGAGGCAAAGCGATCATCGGAGAAGGAGCGGTACTCGGTAACTCATGTGAGATCAAGAACGCCATCCTCTTCAACAAGGTTCAGGTACCACACTTTAACTACATCGGAGACTCGGTACTCGGCTTCAAGGCACACACGGGTGCCGGAGCCGTTACCTCGAACGTAAAGCAGGACAAGACGCTTGTCACCGTCCTTTATGAAGGCAAAAGGATCGAGACGGGTCTTAAAAAGTTCGGAGCGATCCTCGGTGATAATGTCGAAGTCGGATGCAACAGCGTTCTTAATCCCGGCACTGTTGTCGGAAAGGGCAGTAATGTTTATCCTCTCTCCATGGTAAGGGGATTTGTACCGGCAAACTCCATCTATAAAACCGGCGGAGTTATAGTTTCAAAGGAATAAGATCATGACAAAGATTAGTGAACGTAGTCCCGGACTCATCGATACGGTCTTTTCAGACTGTATCGGTTATTTCGTGTGCGATCTGACCAAAGATCTGATGGTCGAAGGCCTCTACGCGAAGGGTCCGGACGGTTTCACGATCATCACCCGCGATGTCAGCGGAACATCATATACCGGATACATAGATTCATATCTCGAACGTCACAAAGTTTCCGATTCGGAAAGTGTGGCTGCTTTTGCCGCACCCGAAAGACTCAGGAAAGAATTCTCGGAAGGAAGACACAAAACCGTCAAGCATATTCACGCCATTGATATCGATTGTAATGACCAGTACTTCGAAGTTACATTCTGCATGTATGAAGAGCAGGGCAACGTCTGCGCCATAGTCGCCCTTAAAGATGAGACAAGCACCGTTATCACCGAAAAGGCCAATGACTTCAAGGATATCATCATCAGCTCGCTTTCCGTTGATTTCGGACTTGTTTCTTATGTCAACCTTGATACGGAAGAATCCATGACCGTCCGGGCCAACGATATTTTTCATGATTACAGGATCCGCACCGAAAGGGTCAGCTTTACAGAGCGTGTCAGGATATTCGCCGAGATGTGCGTGTTTGCCGGAGACAGAGAGAAGTTCATTTTCAGGCTTGGCAAGGAAACCATCATTTCCGAGCTGTCGCTCGGACCTATCTACGTATTTACGTTCCGTGCTTCGATCGAAGGTTCGGTAAAGTATTATCAGGTCAAGATCATCCGTAATTATTCTGAAACAAACGATCATATAGTCACATGCGGTGTACGAAACATCGATGAAGAGATGCGTCACGAGCTCGAACAGCGCAATACTATCGAAGGCATGCTCCGCAAGGCCAGGATCGATCAGCTCGAAATGGACGAGAAGGATCACGAACGTGTTCGCAGAGAAGAAGAGCTTCGCCGCAACCATCAGATCATCGAGATACTCGCAAGTGAGTACTCGTCCGTTTATTTTGTGGATCTTACCACTGACAAGCTTACAACCTACTCGATGAACGATGACTTCGAGCGCGATCTCGGAGGTATCTTCAGACGTGGCATACGTTATTCGGATGCTTATGAGCTCTATATAACCAAGTACATCTATGAGGATGACAAGGAGATGATGAGGGCTTCGGGCTCCATATCAAACATCATCTCTAAACTCACGGACCAGAAGTCATTTACAGTCAATTTCAGATCCTCAAACTACGGCAATCCCCAGTACTGCGAGATGAAGTTCGTTAAGGTCGGAAATGACCGTGTCCCCAAGGCTGTTGCCCTTGCTTTTGCAAACAAGGACCTCGAGATCAGGCGTGAAAACGAACGTCAGCTTCAGCTCGAGGAAGCCAAAGCGCGTGCCGAAGCTGCCAACAATGCCAAGAGCTCGTTCCTTTTCAACATGTCGCACGATATAAGAACGCCCATGAACGCGATCATGGGATTCGCGAGCATGGCGCTCAAATATATCGACGACAAGGAAAAGACAAAGGAATGTCTCGATAAGATCAACATCTCGGGCAAACATCTTGTTGCGCTCATTAACGATGTGCTTGATATGGCCAGGATCGAGAGCGGAAAGGTCACCATCGAAGAGAACAGCGTGAGCATGGAGAAGCTTGCCGATTCAATTCTTTCGATAGTCAGGGAAAATGCCGAGAACAACGGCCTTAAACTCATCAAAAAGTTCAGAGGTCTTAAAAACACTAATGTATATGCGGACGGGCTGAGGATTTCCCAGGTTCTTATAAACGTTATCGGCAACTCGATAAAATACACAAAACCCGGCGGTACGATAGTCTTTTCCATAAACAAAGTGTTATCGATGAAGCCGGGATACACTTCTTTTGTGATGAAGGTTTCGGATAACGGTATCGGCATGAGCAAGGACTTTATTGAACATGTTTTTGAGTCTTTCAGCCGTGAGAAATCGACTACAGTTTCCGGCATCCAGGGCACAGGGCTGGGTATGGCGATCACGCAGGAGCTCGTCAAGATGATGAACGGAACTATCACCATAGACAGCGAACTGAATGTCGGTACCACCGTTACGATGCGTTTCTCATTCAGAAACAGCGAAGCGATCCCCGAAAAGCTCGTTAAAGAAGAGGAGATCGACAAGAATTCACTCAAAGGACTTAAGGTTCTGCTTGTTGAGGATAATGAGCTTAACCGTGAGATCGCGAAAGACATACTCGATAGCGAAGGGATCATCGTACACGAGGCGGAAGACGGATCTGTTGCGGTTTCAAAAGTCATCGAGAATAAAAAGAATCCCTACGACGTTATCCTTATGGATATCCAGATGCCTTACATGGATGGTTATAAAGCGACTTCCGAGATCAGACATCTCTCAAACAAGAAGCTTAAGAACATCCCTATAATCGCGATGACGGCGAACGCTTTCGAGGAAGATAAACAGCGCGCGATAGCCTGTGGTATGAACGATCATCTCACAAAGCCCATCAACAACAGTGAGCTGATACGTACATTGCTCAAATACACCAAGAGCTGATGTTTTTTGTAAATACATAAGCCTGTCAACAATAGCTTTTTGTCCGAAGGTTAGATGACAAATACAGACGAAATTGACCGAACTAGAATGTTTGGCGCTCTTTACATTTGTAAAGAAATGTGAGAAAATATCACCCGGTTAACGAGACCCGGCTGTTTTTTGCAGGTCTGGTTCAAGATAAAAACAAAAGAAACGAAAGGAGTTTCAACATGATCTATACTCACGAAGTTGAAATGATGTGCCCCGTTGCCAAAGGCGCAAAGCATGATCCTGCTCCTATTCCTCAGGAAGGAAAGTGGACCAAGGTCAAGAAGGTTGAAGAGATCAACGGCTTTACACACGGTATCGGCTGGTGTGCACCTCAGCAGGGCGCATGCAAGCTTTCCCTCAATGTAAAGGACGGAGTTATCCAGGAGGCGCTCGTTGAGACGATCGGCTGCTCGGGTATGACACACTCCGCTGCTATGGCAGCAGAGATCCTTCCCGGCAAGACAGTTCTCGAAGCTATGAACTCTGATCTTGTTTGTGACGCTATCAATACAGCTATGAGAGAGCTCGCTCTCCAGATCATCTACGGTCGTACACAGTCCGCATTCTCTGATGACGGTCTTCCCGTAGGTGCAGGCCTTGAGGACCTTGGAAAGGGTCTCAGAAGCCAGGTTGGTACAATGTACGGAACACTTAAGAAGGGTCCCAGATATCTCGAGATGGCAGAGGGCTATGTTACAGGCATCGCTCTTGATGCAAATGACGAGATCATCGGTTACCAGTTTGTCAGCCTCGGAAAGATGACAGACTTCATCAAGAAGGGCGACGATCCCACTACAGCTTGGGAAAAGGCTAAGGGACAGTATGGTCGTGTTGATGATGCAGTTAAGATCATCGATCCCAGAAAAGAATGATAGGAAGGAGATTATACCATGGCTTTATTTGAATCATATGAGAGAAGAATTGACCAGATCAACAAGGTCATTTCACAGTATGGCATCTCCTCTATCGAGGAATGCGAAACCATCTGCAAGAACGCCGGTATCGACGTTTATGCGCTTGTTAAGAAGATCCAGCCCATCTGCTTTGAGAATGCATGCTGGGCATATACAGTAGGTGCTGCTATCGCGATCAAGAAGGGTTGCAAGAGAGCAGCAGACGCATCCGCAGCTATCGGCGAAGGCCTTCAGGCTTTCTGTATCCCCGGTTCGGTTGCTGATCACCGTAAGGTAGGTCTCGGACACGGTAACCTCGGCAAGATGCTCCTTGAAGAGGAGACAGATTGCTTCTGCTTCCTTGCAGGTCACGAGTCATTCGCAGCTGCAGAGGGCGCTATCGGTATCGCTGAGAAGGCTAACCGCGTACGTAAGAAGCCCCTCAGGGTTATCCTTAACGGTCTCGGAAAAGACGCAGCTCAGATCATTTCCCGTATCAACGGATTCACATTCGTAGAGACAGAGATGGACTACTTCTCGGGCGAAGTTAAAGAGATCAAGCGTACAGCATACTCTAACGGCCCTCGTGCCAAGGTTAACTGCTACGGCGCAGACGACGTTACAGAAGGCGTTGCAATCATGTGGAAGGAAGGCGTTGACGTTTCCATCACCGGTAACTCAACCAATCCCACACGTTTCCAGCATCCCGTTGCTGGTACATACAAGAAAGAGTGCAACGAGAAGGGCAAGAAGTACTTCTCGGTAGCATCGGGCGGCGGCACAGGTCGTACACTTCATCCCGATAACATGGCAGCAGGTCCTGCTTCCTACGGTATGACAGATACAATGGGACGTATGCACAGTGATGCTCAGTTCGCAGGTTCTTCGTCAGTTCCCGCTCACGTTGAGATGATGGGTCTCATCGGAATGGGTAACAACCCCATGGTTGGAGCTACGGTAGCTGTAGCAGTTGCTGTTCAGGAAGCTTTCGATAACGGAAAGTGCTGATCAAAAAAAACAAATAACATTATGTGTTAATAGAGTGCCTCGTCTATATGGCGAGGCACTTTTTATATAGTAAAATTATAGATGTAAAAAGCAAAATAACGGGCTGTCACGTAAAACACTTCCGGCGCACGCTTTCGCTCCGGGTCGGGTACCCCTTACGCTACTAAACTCACGCTGCGACAAAGTCTTGCGTTCGTTAAGTAGCGAGACCCGACACGGGCCCGGAAGTGTTTTACGTGCGCCCGTTTATAATCTGTACATGACAAAAAAAACATTAGGAGTTATAAATAGAGATTTTTTACTAGTAATAGAGTGAACTATATGCAAAAAATCATATTTGCGAAAGGATAGTATTTGATATATAATAAAGTTTGGCTGTAATTGAAAAATGGCAAATACGTATAATTGTTCGGGAGAAGGGGAAAAGTATGAAGTTTGATTTTAAGGTAAAAAAGGAATCGTTACTTAGACGAATTCTTATTTCTTTGGGTATTCTGGTTACTATATTCACCGTTGAGTATTTCGGTATTTTCCAGGTAATTGATAATTATATTTTTGACCTCGCATATATGAATGATAGGCCTTTCGATATTCCCATGACTATTATTGCGATCGACGAGGAGACCATGAATCAACTTGGGCATCCGAATTTTTATACCAGGGATATCTATGAAAAAGTTCTCAGAAATATCTACAGTGATGATGCTCAACCTGCTGTAGTTGCATTTGATATTGTTTTTACCGGAAATCGCGATGTGGAATCCGACAAATCTTTTGCTGAGTTTGCAAAAAAATGCGGTAATATTGTTTTCGGAACAAGGATTGAGTTTGATGATGAAATTATTACTGACAGTACAGGTAAAAAAGAGCTTGACTCAGCCAAAATTGTAAAAGTAGGAGATCTTTATCCAGAACTTGAAGCAATTAATCCTATAAAAGGCTTTACGAATAATTCCCCTGTATACGACAAATATATCAGAACATTCATCCCCTGTTTTACAAGGAAAGAATTTACTGGGGACAGTTTTGCTTATGCTGCGTACAAACTGTATAACGAAAAAAACGGATTGGAATCGATAGATTTTACTAAATATGAGCACAGGCAATTCAGATTTTCTTACTCAGGCGGACGAGGAGAAGTGTCTCGTGTATCCCTTATAGATGTCTACAACGGTGATGTGGATTCAAGATACTTTAAAAATCAAATTGTTTTAATCGGTGGATATGCTAACGGATTACAGGACGATTTCTTTGTCCCTTCAGATCATACAGCTACAATGTATGGTGTCGAAGTGCATGCAAATATTATCGAGGCGATGAACGATCATGCATTCCAGACCGATGCAAGTTATATCCTTTTAGGTATTATCTATGGATTGGTAGCAGCACTTATATTCTTCGTAATGTGCTTCTGCCCGTTACAGATTGACGCTATAATCGCTGTGTTCTTTATCGGTGCAAATCTGTTACTTGGTAAAACATTATATGATGACGGAACTGTAATAAGTCAGTTTTCGTTTATGCTTTCTATCATACTTTCGTATATAGGTATGGTAATTCACCATTACGTAAAAGCAAGATCTGCTAAGAGGAGCATTCAAAATGCCTTTAAGATGTATGTTGCACCTCAGATTGTTGATGAGGTAGCAGGTCAGGGTGATTTCGTGCTCAACCTTGGTGGACGCAACAAAGACATCGCTGTTTTATTCATTGATATTCGTGGTTTTACAACAATGTCGGAGAACTTAAGTCCTGAAGAAGTCGTTAATATCCTTAACGAGTACTTTGCGGTAGTTACGGATGCCGTCTTCAAGAACAAGGGTACGATCGACAAGTTCATCGGTGATGCATGTATGGCGGTATTTAACTCGCCTTTCGATCTCGATGACTATGTATACCGCGCTGTACATACAGGTTGGGACATCCTTCAGAGCGGACAGAAGCTTCAGGAAACTCTGATGGAGAAATACGGACGTACCATCAACTTCGGTATCGGTGTAAACTGCGGTGAGGCAGTCATCGGTAATATCGGTTGTGAATTCCGAATGGACTACACGGCTATCGGTGATACGGTCAACACTTCGTCGCGTCTTGAGTCGAATGCCAAGGCAGGACAGCTCCTTATCAGTGAAGAGGTATTAAGACGTCTCGACGGAAGACTTACGGTAGAAGAGATCGGTGCTATCCCTCTTAAGGGTAAGTCTAAGAGTATCATGGTTTATAACGTCGTCGGTATTGTTGAGCCTGAAGAAGTTTCGGTAGAATGATAGTAAAGAGGAGGAGTAAATGAACCAGCTTCATATCATTCCCAACAGAAATGATGTTGAGAAGTGGGCACGTATTGCCAAAGAGCTTAATGCGGTATTTGAATACAATGATTTCTTTGATCCGTCACTTATCGAGGATAAGGAAGAATACGAGGCCACGATACAAAAGTATCTGGCACTCGACAGAGACAGAACAAAGGATACCTTTCATGGCGTCTTCTATGATATCGTGCTCAATTCTCCGGATCCGGCGATCAGGGAAGCAAGCATCAAGAGAGTTTATCTTAGCTGCGAAACTGCGGTCAGACTTGAGTGTCGTGCCGTTATTTTCCATACGAATTATATAGTCGGATTTAAGAGCCTTCCGTACAGAGATAAATGGGTCAAGGATATGACTGCTTTTTACAAGCAGCTTCTTGATGATTTCCCCGCGCTCGAAATATATGTCGAGAACATGTACGACGATACGCCGGAGCTTATCAGAAGGTTAGCCGAGAACTTAAGGGACGAGCCTAGATTCGGTATCTGTTTTGATATAGCACATGCATATCTTTGGGATCTTTCGGTTAAGGAATGGGTTGACGAGCTTGCTCCTTATATCAAGCATATCCATGCCAATGACAATCACAAGGATCAGGATTCGCACATGGCGATCGGAACCGGCAGTATCGACTGGTCGATCCTTAACTACAGACAGCTCATAAAGAACAAGCCTTCGGTGCTCATTGAGGTCGGTGATGATGAAAGACTGATGAAGTCGTATAACTACCTCATTAAGAACTGTCTTTATCCTTTCCACATGCGCAACCGTATCAATATGGAAGTTACGGACGACATGGAGAGGATCCTCGAGATCGGTCGTGAGCTTACCATACAGAAGGATTACGCCAAGCTCCTTGAGAACATCATCGGTGAGGCCATGGAGATCGCGAACTGCGATGCCGGTACGCTTTACATCTTCAATGAGGGCAAGCTGCACTTCATGATCATGCGTAACAATACCATGAACGTTTATATGGGCGGTAACGGTGAGCCGATCAATATGCCTCCTGTCAAGCTTGAAGAACAGTATGTCTGCGCTTATTGTGCGTTGCATAAAGAGACCATAAACGTCGATGATGTATATACCAATGAACGATTCAACTGGAAGGGTCCGCGTGAATATGACAAGATGACCGGATACAGAACACGTTCGATGCTTGTCATTCCGCTCGAGAATCACGACGGCAAGGTGATCGGTGTCCTGCAGCTCATAAATGCGCTCGATATAAACGGTGATGTCTGCAACTTCAGTGAGAATAACGAGTTCATCACATCGTCACTTGCTTCCCAGGCAGCCATTTCGCTCTCGAACATGCTTATGATCCGAGAACTCAAGGATCTGTTGAATTCCTTCGTGGGTGCGATGGTTACCGCAATAGACTCACGCACTCCCTATAATGCCAACCATACGATGCATGTTGCGGATTACTGCGACAGATTCTGCAGATACCTCCAGAATCTTTTCCTTGAGAATAAGGTTCCTTACGATATTTCGAATGATGACCGCGAAGAGCTTGTCATGGCTGCGAAGCTTCACGATGTCGGCAAGATGATCACTCCTCTTCATGTAATGAACAAGGCCGACCGTCTTTCCGACAGGCTTCCGATCATGGAGATGCGCTTTAAGCTCATAGAACAGATCCTTAAGACAGAAGCTGCCGGCGGACAGATCGATAAAGCAGCTTTTGATGAGCAGGTTGCAAGCCTCCATGAGAATATGGAGTTTATCAAGAAAGTCAATACAGCAGGATTCCTGCCGGATGATATGCTTGAAAAGGTCAATTCCCTTGAAGGTCTTTCCTACGGCCGGGGCGATGACAAGGTGGATCTTGTGACCGAGGACGAGCTTAATATGCTTCGTATCCGTAAAGGTACGCTTTCGGCAGAAGAACGTCACATCATCGAGCAGCACGTTGAATATACGGATAAGATCCTGTCGCAGATCACTTTCGGTGACAAGTATAAGCGTGTTAAATTCATTGCTGCGGCTCACCATGAATACCTTGACGGCTCAGGTTATCCCAAGCATCTTACGGCTGATGATCTTCCTGTCGAAGTTCGGATCCTTACGATCATGGATGTTTTCGACTCGCTTTCGTCAAGCGACAGACCTTACCGCAAGGAGTCTCTCAGCAATGAGAAGATCTTCTCAATCCTTGAGGCGATGGTGAGAGAGGGCAAGCTCGATGAAGACCTTGTACGTCTGGCTAAAGAGTGCTTCTGCACACCGCCTGAGCCTGCGCCGGAAGCTGTTACAGAAGCTGCAACAAAGTAACAATCTGATCTATAGTTTTTTCATGGAAGACTTGAGGCTTGTTTTCAAGTCTTCTTTTTATGTGTTTAGAGTACATAAGTCCCCCTCCGAAATTACAATTTTCCACTTGACAAAAACAACAGATGTGTTATAACTGTACTAGTAGTGATAGTACACTATGACGATTCAATTTCTCATTCATTACGAAAATATTAAGGGAGCAAAAAAAGGAGGTACCACATTGATCAGAGTAGAAAATGTAGAAAAGTCTTTTGACGGTTTAAAAGCGCTTGACGGTATTAGCCTGACTGTAGAGAAAGGCAGTGTTTACGGACTTGTCGGTCCGAACGGAGCGGGAAAGTCAACGATCATTAAGCACCTTACAGGTGTATACAAGGCAGACAAGGGAGAGGTTCGTATCAATAACGAACCCGTTTATGAGAATCCCAAGATCAAAGAGAAGATCTCATATATTCCCGACGAATTGTTCTTTATCAACAGAGCAAGCGTGAAACAGATGATGAAGTTCTACAGGAATGTATACAAGGATTTTGATATGGAGCGTTTTGAGAAGCTTAAGGAAGTCTTTTCATCCATAAACATTAATAAGCCCATCTGTAAACTTTCAAAGGGTATGCAGAAGCAGGCAGCTTTCTGGCTTACGATCTGCTGTAATCCCGAGATCATCATCCTCGATGAGCCAGTGGACGGACTTGATCCCGTTATGAGAAGACAGGTTTGGAGCCTGCTCCTTCAGGATGTTGCAGAGAGAAGCACTACAGTGCTTGTATCATCGCACAACCTCAGAGAGCTTGAGGATGTGTGTGATACGGTCGGCATTCTGAACAAGGGCAAAATGATGCTCGAGAAGAGTCTTTCATCCCTTCAGGGCAGTGTTGTCAAGTATCAGGTTGTCTATAACGGTGAAGCACCCGAGCTTAAGGACAAGCTCGATATCCTTCATGTACAGAACAACGCTTCGGTATATACGTACATAATCCGCGGCGAAGCAAAAATGATAGAAGATGTGTTCAGATCATTCCAGCCGGTGATCTTAGACGTTATTCCTTTAACCCTTGAGGAGATCTTTATTTATGAACTTGGAGGCGAAGACTATGGAATCAAAGATATTATCATCTGATACATGGAAAGCACCCGGAGCCAAAGCGCTCATTATAAATAATGTCAAAAAAACATGGCCGATATGGGCAGCTGAGCTTTTCTTCCTGAGCTGGCTTATTCCTGTATCTCTTACTTTTGATATGATCTATGGTCGTAAATATTTAAACTTAGATGCACCGTTTGAAATTGCTAAAATTCTGGTTATACCTGTGTGTGTTCTTATGGCCATGAAACTGTTCGGTTATCTCATGAAAGAGAAATCGACTACATTCTTTCATTCGCTGCCCTATACAAGGACAAAGCTTTTTGTTGTAAATGCTGTTTCGGGATTCCTGCTCATAATGATTCCGTTGTTTCTGGTTGGAGTAGCGAGTGCTATCATTGCCGCAGCTAAAGGATACAACGTTGTTGTTTTTATGATCGAATGGTTTTTGATTCTTTGCTGCGAATGCATATATTTATACAGCTTTACAATACTGATAGCTATCATTTTCGGTACAAAAGTTTCCGGATATGCTATGACCGGTATATTGTTTTTCTATGCGGAAGTGATTACAAGCATTTACAGTTCACTGTTTTCTAACCTGCATACGTCGGTTATAAATAACTTTATATTTCCCAGAGGATTTTTCCAGTTTCTCTCTCCGGTATCAATGGCGACAAGCATATACATATCAACTGATTATTGGATAAACAATGAAAGTGGTTATAGTTTTACAAACCTTGCTTTAACCATAACTGAGGATCTAGTGGTAGGAGCTCTGATGATAGTTGCTGCTTTCTTACTTTACAAGTACAGAAAGAGTGAAAGATCCGGCGAGATTATAGCCTTCAATTCTTTCAGACTTGTATTCAAATGGGGTTTTGCCTTCAGTTTTGGTGCATTTCTTACATTCTTCCTCGGTGATGCCGTTACAGGAAGTATCGAAATGCAGTCAACTCTCTATATCGTTCAAACCTTGCTTTATATCTTCTTTGTTGTTTTGTCATACGTTATAGCAGAAATGATAATTTGTAAGAAGTTTAACGTGTTCTATAAACTGAGATTTGAAATACTGATACCTGTAGCTGTAAGTATTTTGATAGCGCTTATGCTGTTGTTTGACGTATTTGGTATATCACGTTATGTTCCCGACAAGGATGATATAGAAAGCGTAAACGTAAATGTAAATCTTGGGATTAACGAAACATATACAAGCAAATTTGGATCATATTTCTTTATCAATCTCAATAGTGGTAAGTTATCGGAATATGAGAAGATAGATGCATTCCTCGAAATGCACAAAAACATCATAGCAGATGATCCTGACACATTTACATATAAAAGGACAGGTTACAACAAGTATTTTATTTCGGACAAAGCTACGGAAGACTACGAAAACATGGTGCATATCTGGTATAGCCTTAAAGACGGGTCAAATATAACCCGACAGTATTATGTTCCTATCGAATACGTAGAGAAATATCTGGATCAAATGGAAACATACAATGATTTACCTAAAAGTACCGGATATTATGAATAATCACAAAGGAGGTAGCGCTTGATTAACATTAATTACAGAGATTCACGGCCTATCTACCGACAAATTAAGGATGAGATCAAACGGTTGATGATGGCTGGGATCATTAAACCGGATCAAAAGCTTGAATCGGTGCGTGAGCTGGCAGTAAAAACTGCGATCAACCCCAACACGATAGCAAGAGCATACAGAGAACTCGAATCGGAGGGTTATCTATATTCTGTTGCGGGGAAAGGGTCGTTTGCTTCGAATGCTGCCGAAATGGCCGAAACTCACACAAACATGCTGTTTGAAAAATTCAAGGAAGTAACTAACGAGCTTGTTTATTTGAATTTCGACAAAGAAAAACTCATAACATTTATAAGGGATAGCAAAGGGGGAAATACAATTGGAAGGGAAACTGAGAGCTAAGAAGAATAATGGATGCAGTATAATGTCGCTCGTTGGGTACACAGTAAAGCATACAAGCATTATATGGAGTATTTTTACATTCGTAATGCTTTGGATTATTCCTTTAACTGCTTTGATAAATAACTCATTGTCCGGGAATATGCATTATTTGACATCGATTGATGAATTAAGATATTTGATCATTCCTTTTTGTATAATTATAGCTATAAGAACATTTGATTATTTAACAAAAGAAAAAGCAACTGCATTTTTTCATCATCTGCCGTACACTAGAACAAAACTTTTTTCCGTAATGGGCATTACAGGTTTTGTTCTGATAATCGGTTCGTTGTTTATTGTTACACTTTCAACAATAATCATCAGTAGTATGCAAGGAGCTCCACATGGAGCCACGATAATGAAATTGTTTGGGATGCTCTGTTGTGAAAGCTTTTATATATATGCTTTTACCATCCTTATGATAATGTTGTTCAGCAATATTGTTTCTGTGTTATCCATGACAGCCATTTTGTTCTGTTATGCGGAATTAATGTTCTTTATTGCTAATACAATTATTTGTAATCTTTTGAATGTTACTGGCGTTATAAGTGCACCAAAGGGATGGTTGATGATTTTATCTCCGGTTCGTGTATGCATCTCATATAATTTTAGTTTCAATTATGTAACAGAAAGCTATGGTTTTATAGGAATAGAAAAAGTATTGCCTATTGAGCTGATATGTGGATCATTAATGATCATTTTGGCTTATATTCTTTACAGGAAAAGGAAAAGTGAAGTTTCCGGTGAAATAGTTGCCTTTAAGTCATGCAGATATATTTTTAAATGGGGTTTTTCAATCAGTTTATCTGCTTTCCTGACAACTTTGTTAGGTATCACTTCGACATATTATATTAATGATACTTCAGTTAAAAATACAGTTATCTGTTCTATGTTCATCTTCTTTGCACTAATGTTATACATAATTGCTGAGATGATCATATACAAGAGATTTAATGTATTCAAACAGATAAGATTTCAAGTGATACCTGTTTTTCTTGTTGCGTTAGCGTTGTGTACTATAACAGTATCGGATGTGTTTGGAATTAAAGACTATATTCCTGATTACAATGATACGCAATATATGACAGTCAGAGCTGAAATACAAGATAAAGACGATCCTTTATTGATCAAGAACTATATAGTGAGAATGAATAATGATCCGGAAGATATTGTTAAAAAAGCAGCATTTTATGATCTTCACGAAAAAATCATTACCCAAAAAGGGCTGGGATACAGTTTAAATGCAAAAATCCAATTTGTATATTATGATAATAGTCTGAATTATTATATTAGAGAATACGATATACCAAGAGGATATATAGAACCCTTGATAAAATATATGGATAAGATAGATTACTTAAAACCGTCAGAAAGTTTGTATTATGATGATGTTCAAATTCCCGATATAAAGTTTTCGTTTAGAAAATTTGTAAATTATGCATACACTTGATTTTGACGCGTTAAAGTGATATAGTAAGGAAGCTGTGATTACAGCTTCCTTATTACGTTTTAGGAGATAATTCTTATGACTATTGTTGATGTATTGGAAGAGAATGTCCAAAAATTCGGAGAAGAAACAGCTCTTATAGAGATCAATCCCGAAGTTAAAGAGAAGAAGAGAGTCACATGGAAAGAGTATGAACTGATCGAATCCGATCCGCTTGTACATTTCAGACGTGAGATCACTTGGAAGGTTTTTGAGGAGAAGGCAAACAGATTTGCAAATCTTCTTGTTTCAAGAGGAGTTAAGAAGGGTGACAAGGTTGCGATCCTTCTTATGAACTGCCTTGAATGGCTTCCCATCTACTTCGGTATCTTAAAGACAGGTGCACTCGCCGTTCCTCTCAACTTCCGTTACGCATCGGACGAGATCAAGTATTGCCTTGATCTTGCCGAGGTTGATGTTCTTGTTTTCGGACCTGAATTTATCGGCCGTGTCGAGGAGATCGCAGACGAGATCTCAAAGAAGAGACTTCTTTATTATGTCGGAAGTAACTGCCCTTCATTTGCCGAGGATTATGTTTCACTTACGGCTAACTGCTCAAGTCATTTTGAAAAAAGAGATATTACAGAGGACGATTTTGCAGCCATCTATTTCTCGTCCGGAACCACAGGTTTCCCCAAGGCTATCCTTCATAAGCACAGAGCGCTCATGCACAGCTGCCGTTGCGAGCAGAATCATCATAAGCAGACTCATGACGACATCTTCCTGTGCATCCCGCCTCTTTATCATACAGGCGCGAAGATGCACTGGTTCGGAAGCTTCCTTGTTGGAGGAAAGGCTGTTCTTCTCAAGGGTACCAAGCCCGATGTCATTATTAAAGCCGCTTCGGACGAGCATTGTACCATCGTCTGGCTCCTTGTTCCGTGGGCGCAGGATATCCTTGATGCCATCGACAGGGGAGACATCAACCTCAAAGATTACGATCTTTCGGGATGGAGACTTATGCACATCGGTGCACAGCCCGTTCCTCCGAGTCTTATCAAGCGTTGGAGAACGATCTTCCCGAATCATGACTATGATACAAACTACGGTCTTTCCGAGTCTATCGGGCCCGGCTGCGTTCACCTCGGGCTCGGTAACTTCGACAAGGTCGGCGCTATCGGAAAAGCAGGCTACGGCTGGGAGACGAAGATCGTCGATGAGAAGCGCAACCCCGTCAAGAGAGGCGAAGTCGGAGAACTCGCGGTTAAGGGTCCCGGCGTCATGATCTGCTACTATAACGATCCCAAGTCAACCGATGAAGTCCTTGACAAGGAAGGCTGGCTTTACACAGGGGATATGGCGATGGAAGACGAGGACGGATTCATCTTCCTTGTTGACAGAAAGAAGGATGTCGTTATCTCAGGCGGTGAGAACATCTACCCTGTGCAGATCGAAGACTTTATTCGTACGCATAATGCCGTTAAGGACGTTGCTGTCATCGGTGTTCCCGACAAGCGTCTCGGTGAGACAACAGCTGCTATCATTGAAGTAAAGGAAGGCTTTACGCTCACAAAAGAAGAAGTAGATGAGTACTGCCTCAAGCTTCCCCGTTACAAGAGACCTCATGAAGTCATCTTTACAACGATCCCCCGTAATCCTACCGGGAAGATCGAGAAGCCGAAGCTTCGTAAGATGTACGGCGGTGAGAGACTTGTCGATGCGCAGAACAAGGCATAATCAAGCACAGTTGTATATGCAGAAACATATTTCATTGTCACAGGAACAATAAAGACGACAAAGAATGCATCATATTACAAAGCCGGATAGATTTTTATCCGGCTTTGACTTTATAAACAATCGCGCTAAAGACATTTTTATATCTATTTTTAAAGTGAGTATCAGAAAATAAACAAATATAGAAAAGATATAAAAATACATAAAATATGCTTGACATATGGCTTCTCTTGCTGTAAATTATTCACCTGTAAAGAAAAATACTTTACAGGTATCAGGCTGTATTTTGAAGCAATTAATCGGACGCGTATCCGTGAAAGATAAGACATGAAGAACGACGGCGACGAAAGAATACTCGAATTCATAGAATTATCAAGGCTTTATGACCGTTACGGCGGACTTCTCAGTGAAAAGTCCAAGAAGATTGTCGAATCATACGTCGTCTACGATATGTCACTCGGTGAAACGGCAGCCGAAACGGGGCTCAGCCGTCAGGGTGTCAGGGATGTTCTTATCAGGTCGCATGAAAAGCTCAAAAAGATCGATGAAGTACTCAGGCTTGTCGAGGGTTATGACATTATCAACAATGAGCTCGACAAGATAGAAAAAGAGCTTTTCGGTTCCGAAGGGAGCAAAGCAGATAAAGACCTGTCAGATATGCGTTTAAAAGAGATAAAAGCAGGTATCGAAGAGATCAGGAAGATAATATCCTGACAGTACGATACCCGGCAAAAGGAGTTAACAGATGGCATTTGACAGCTTAAGCGAAAAACTGCAAAAAGTGTTTGATAAGCTGCGCGGCAAAGGACGTCTTTCCGAGTCCGATGTCAAGGAAGCCATGAGAGAAGTAAAGATGGCACTTCTTGAAGCTGATGTAAGCTTCAAGGTTGTTAAGAGTTTCATAGCTTCGACTACTGAGAGAGCAGTCGGTACGGATGTACTTAATTCGCTGACTCCCGGACAGATGGTCATCAAGATCGTCAACGACGAGATGAAGAAGCTCATGGGTGACGAGATCACAAGGATCGAGCTCAAACCCGCGAACGAGATCACGACCATCATGATGTGCGGTCTTCAGGGTGCAGGTAAGACCACGATGGCAGCCAAGCTGGCCGGTAAGTTTAAATCACAGGGACGTAAGCCCCTGCTTGTAGCATGTGATATCTACCGTCCCGCAGCCATCGAGCAGCTGCAGATCAATGCAGGCAAGGTCGGAGTTGACTGCTTCTCCATGGGGACAAATCATCCGCCTGTAGATATCGTTAAGGCAGCTCTTTCTCATGCATCGCAGAACGGTCAGAATGTAGTGATCATAGATACAGCCGGTCGTCTTCACATCGACGAAGAGATGATGAATGAGCTCGTAACTGTCAAGGAAAAGCTTTCCATAGACCATACGATACTAACTGTCGATTCCATGACAGGTCAGGACGCGGTCAATGTTGCCGAAGCATTTAACAACAAGCTCACGGTCACAGGCGTTATCCTCACTAAGCTTGACGGCGATACAAGAGGCGGTGCGGCGCTTTCAATCAAAGCGGTTACAGGCAGACCGATCCTCTACGTCGGCACCGGAGAGAAGCTCACGGACATCGAAGAGTTTTATCCTGACCGTATGGCAAGCCGTATCCTCGGAATGGGCGATATCCTTACTCTTATCGACAAAGCACAGGAGCAGTTCGATGAAGAGAAGGCAAAAGAGCTTGAGAAAAAGATCCGCAAGCAGGAATTTGATTTCAACGACTACCTTGATCAGATAAAAAACATGAAGAAGATGGGTGGTCTCGGCAAGATCATGGAGATGCTCCCCGGCATGGGAATGGGCAACATGAACCTTAAGGGTGTCGATACCGACGCAGCCGAGGACAACCTTAAAACCGTAGAGACCATCATTAATTCGATGACCAAGGCAGAGCGCGCTAACCCCGATCTGCTCAATCCCTCCAGAAAGAACAGGATCTCAAGAGGAAGCGGCGTTGATATAGCTGATGTCAACAGGATGGTAAAACAGTTCCTTGAAACCCGCAAGATGATGAAACAGTTCACCGGCATGATGGGAGGTAAGGGAAAGAAAGGATTCAGGCTTCCTTTCGGAAAGAAGTTTGGGTTCTGACGTGTGACTAAGAGAGAGATGTCACATATGCATTAAATGAGTTTGTAAATAGCCTATGGCAATTTATAAAAGCCTACTGCTTAAGGCAAAAATGGCAGGCAATTTGAGGCGTTCAAGCGTTTCAAAAGAATAAATCAGATTCAGGAGGTGAAAGAAATGGCAGTAAAGATCAGACTTAGAAGAATGGGTGCTAAGAAGAGTCCTTTCTACAGGATCATCGTTGCAGACGAGAGATCACCCAGAGACGGAAGATTCATCGAAGAGATCGGTACATACGATCCCAATAAGGAACCTTCGGACTATAAGATCGACGAAGAAGCAGCTAAGAAGTGGCTTAACAACGGTGCACAGCCTACAGAGATCGTAGGTAAGCTTTTCAAGAAGGCCGGCATCGTAAAATAACAAGGAAGGTGATAGCCAGTGAAGGAATTAATCAAGATCATTGCTACATCGCTTGTTGATCACCCGGAGCAGGTTGTTGTCAGCGAGACAGAGACCGATAAATCGATCGTGATCGAGCTTAAGGTTGCGCCGGAGGATATGGGAAAGGTCATAGGAAAACAGGGCCGTATCGCAAAGTCCATACGTACCGTTGCCAAAGCTGCAGCTGCTAAGGATGATAAGAAAGTTGTAGTAGATATCGTTTGATCTATCTGAACCGTCAGGCAGGATTTTTCTTGTCTGACGGTTTTGGAGTTATTGTTAATTTAATGTCTAATTAGTTTTATTAATCAGTATATTTCGAAGTAAAATATTCTTCGACAGTATAATGATCGATCCGGGAAAAGGAACTGCATGGAAGACAGATTAAGAGTCGGTGTTATAACATCGCCACACGGAATTCGAGGGGAAGTTAAAATATTTCCCACTACAGATGACCCCGAACGTTTCAAAAAGCTCAAAAAGGTCATCATAGATACGCACAAAGAGCAGAAAGAGATGGAGATCGGCGGGATCAAGTTCTTTAAGAACATGGTTATCGCGACGCTCAGTGGGATTGAAGACAGAACACAGGCCGAAAAGTACAGATCGGCCGATATTTTGATAGAGAGAGAAGACGCCCTGCCGCTAGGCGAGGACGAGTATTATATATGTGACATTTTAGGATTTACCGTTACAAATGATGACGGAACGGTTTTGGGAACACTCGAGGATGTACTTACATCATGTGCTAATGATGTCTATGTCGTTAAGAGAGACAACGGCAAAGAGCTCCTTATTCCATCAACAAAAGAATGCGTTTTATCAATTGATTTGAATTCAAAAAACATTGTTGTTCATTTGTTGAAAGGTATGATATAATAGTTCACATTAGGAGAAGGGTTTATGAACTTTGTAGTTTTGTCACTATTTCCCGACATGATTCGCGAATGTATGAACACAAGCATTACGGGTCGTGCAATATCGGGAGGAATTATAAACCTAAATGTTATCGATATCAGAGATTTTTCGCAAGACAAACATCTGCATGTCGATGATTATCCGTATGGCGGCGGTGCAGGAATGGTTATGATGGCAGATCCCGTTTACCGTGCATGTGAACACGCAAGAAGCCTTTGCAGTGACAAAAAAGGAAGGATCATATATATGACTCCTTCGGGCAGGAAGTTTGACCAGAGTATTGCAAAAGAACTTGCTGAATATGACGATCTGATCTTTTTGTGCGGACACTACGAAGGTATCGATGAGAGAGTGATCGTACTCGAAGCCGATGACGCGATATCGCTAGGTGATTTTGTACTGACAGGTGGGGAGCTTCCCGCAGTCGTCATCATGGATGCTGTTTCAAGGATGGTTCCCGGAGTGCTCACCAACGATCAGTCGGCAAGCGAAGAAAGCTTTGAAGGCAATCTTTTGGAATATCCGCAGTACACAAGGCCCGAGGTTTTTATGGGCATGAGCGTTCCCGAAGTACTTCTTTCGGGTCATCACGCCAATATAGCAAAATGGCGCAGGGAACAGTCCCTTGAAAGAACAGCAAGGCTCAGACCCGATCTTTTGGAAAAAGCTGAACTGACAAAAAATGATCATAATTTTTTGCTGAAAATAAACAGTAATGATAATAACTCCGACAGACAATAAATAAGTCGGAGAAGCCCCTAATACTTCGTTTAGGTTTTTGGCGAGAATAGGAGAATAATACTTATGAGAGATTGGAAGGGTTACAAGAAGGGTATCGATCTGGGAGGCTGGTTCGCTCAAAACGACCATACCGAAAAGACGTATGATACCTTTATAACGGAGGATGATTTTAAGATCTTCTCCAAATGGGGTATTGACCATGTGAGGATTCCTTTTGATTACCATCTTCTTGAAGACCAGAAGGGTAATTATCGTGAGAGCGGCTTTAAGCGCCTAGAGGATGCTATTTCTCTTTGCTTTAAGTATGGTCTTAATGTGATCCTTGACCTTCACAGAGTATACGGCTTTTCTTTTGACTTGGGCTACGGAGAGTATGGCTTCTTTGATGAAGCCGATCTTCAGGATCGTTTCTACAGGCTGTGGGAGGAGATTGCTAAACGTTTTGGGCATCTGTCCGGAAGAGTTGCATTTGAACTTCTTAATGAGATCACGGAGCAGTCATACAGCGACAGATGGAACAGGATCGCACGTATCTGCATCGGACGTATCAGAAAGATCACGACCGAGACTGATATTGTTGTGGGAAGCTACTGGAACAACAGCTATATGTCACTGAACGATCTAGATATACAGCTTGACGATCATATCATTTACACATTCCACTGCTACGATCCGCTTATCTTCACTCATCAGGGAGCCAACTGGATCAGCGAGATGCCCAGGGATTACAGGTACTCGATTAAGAACAAGACATACGAGCAGATCAATAAGGAATTCGCAAATGATTTCCCGGATTGGGTCGCAGCAAACCGTATCCTTGTACCCGGCGGATCGGACAGTCCGGTATTCGGAAAGGATTACTTCACAGCCAGCTTTTCTTCGGCTGTAGCACTCGCCGAGAAGCTTAATGTACCGCTTTACTGTGGTGAGTACGGCTGCATCATGTATACTGATCCCGAGGACGAGCTCTTCTGGTTCAAGGCGATCCACGATGCGTTTGAAGAGATCAATGTAGGGAGAGCGGCATGGTCGTACAAACAAATGCATTTCGGTATCATAGACGAGAGACTCGACGGAGTAAGAGACGAACTGATAAAGTATCTTTGATGTCAAAATATAAGCATTAGATAAGCAACAAAACGGTTGGATTATTCCGACCGTTTTGTTATTATAGTGAGTGAGAATTCTAATCAGCGTGATCCTTCTTTTGCTTGAGGACACCTGAAACATAGCAATTAATTTAATCGCAGGAGGTTATTTATGCCTAATCCTTACCTTCCGGGCTGGGAGTATATCCCCGACGGAGAACCCCATGTTTTCGGAGACAGAGTCTACATCTACGGCTCACACGACAAACCCCATGAAGAATATTTCTGTGATACCAAGATGAAAGTATGGTCGGCATCTGTTGACGATCTTGAGCACTGGGTATGTCACGGTGATATGTTCCATACATGTGACGACAGCGATCACAAAAGCGAGACACCCTGGACAAACAATCATATCTTTGCTCCGGATGTTGTCTGCAAGGACGGCAAGTATTACCTTTTCTGCTATATAGAAGGCGCTTATGGATGCGTTGCGGTAAGCGACAGACCCGAAGGACCTTTTAAGACTCTCGGACAGTACGATACAAGCGCACAGCTCAAGTATATGGAAGAGCACAGAGAAGAGTTCGACATCCCCCATCCCGTACGTCCCAATGTTGAGAAAGACGAGGAGCAGGGCACTGAGTGGGAGATCGCTATAAAAGATATGACAGAAAGGATCTTCATCGACCCCGGTGTACTTGTTGACGATGACGGAAGAGTATATTGCTACTGCGGATACCTCCATTCCTTTGTTGTTGAGCTTGACGCAAGTGACATGAGGACTGTCATCCCCGGCACCTATAAGAAAGACATCATCCCCGTAGCTACTCCTTTCAGGTTCTTCGAGGCATGCTCACCCCGTAAGATCGACGGAGTTTATTATCTCATATATTCAAGCCGCAACTGTCCTCAGCTTGTTTATGCAACATCCAATAGCCCCATGGGACCTTTTGAGTACAAGGGTGTGCTGATCGACAGCGGTAAGGATTTCCCGGGCGGAAACGACCACGGTTCTCTTTGCAAGATCAAGGATCAATGGTACATTTTCTACCACAAGATGACGAACGGCACGATCATGTCGAGAAAAGGCTGTGTGGAGAAGATCTTCAGGAATCCCGACGGTTCCTTCATTGAAGCACAGATGACTTCGCACGGAGGATTTGCAGATTCCTTAAGACCTTTTGAGGTTACATATGCAGAGTCCGCATGTGTACTCACGGGCGGTGCGTTCATCACAGAACTCGATGTGTTTACAAGACCGATCTCCAATATTTGCGGCGGCAGTGTTATCGGGTTCAAAACATTTGATTTCGGTGAAAACGAGTGCGGTAATCACTTGAAGCTCATGATCAATCAGATCGGTGTAGGTCAGAAGGGTATCATAAACATCTACTTTGACAGCCCCGACTCAGAGCCTGTTGCAAAGGCCGAGATCTCACCTGTGAGCACGGTTCTCGAAGTGATCATACCTCCGACATCCGGCAAACACGATCTTTACTTCAGAGTTGAGACGGGACGCAAGAACTGGATGGCATATGCGTTCGATAACAGAGAGCTCTGCAAGATCGATAAGTTTGTATTCTGCAAATAAACAAATAAAAAAAACAATCTTCGCAAGCAAAGAATAAGATCACAGAACGCTTTACAAAACAGAAAAGCAATAGTATATTAAAGGAGCATCGTGAAACCGATGCTCCTGTTTCCTTTGTTTCAATGCAAGTGTTAAACCCCAGAGAGACAGAGCAAGAAAGGAATTCATATGGAAGACAGAGTTGCCGTGATCAGCATAATCGTTGAGGAGCCTGACAGCGTGGAAGAGCTCAACAGCCTTCTCCATGAGTATGCCAAATATGTGATCGGAAGAATGGGGATCCCGTATCCTCAGAAAAGTATCAACATTATCGCGATTGCTGTTGTAGCACCTTCGGACAGGATCAATGCCCTGACAGGCGCGATAGGAAGACTTAAAGGCGTTACCTGCAAAGCCACATATCAAAAGGCATGAGTAACAACTCCGTAGTCTTATGAGCCGGGGAAGTCGGCAATACAAAATACATACATTCACATCCCCCTGACGCCGAAACGTCACTTAAGGCGAAAGATACGGATTAAAGGTCAGCAGAAAGGTTTTATTTCTGTCTCCTTTTTTTGATCACCGTATCCTTGAGAAGTTTCAAGCAAGGGATAAAGGTGGTTTTTTTATGGCTGAAAAGATTAAAGCTTATGTAAAGGACAGACCCGGTATCGTATCGAAGGTCTTGCTTATATTGTTCCCTTTTGTTGTGCTTATCATCGGACTGGCTGTCGGACGTATCGGTATCGGTCTTGATGATGTATTCGGTGCGATCGGCAGACTGTTTTCCGGACAGGAAGCGGCAGGAATGAACGATGTGGTCGTTCGATCTATGCGACTTCCGAGACTCCTTTTGGCGGCTCTGGCCGGCGCGGGTCTGGCAGTGAGCGGCGCGATCTTTCAGGGTCTCTTTTCGAATCCCCTTGCTACACCCGACACACTCGGAGTTGCTTCGGGGTCCGGTTTCGGAGCGGTTCTCGCAATGCTTCTCGGATTTAACATGACCGGGATCCAGCTTCTCGCCGTGGCTTTCGGAATACTCGCAGTCGTTATCACGGCACTTTTCGGAAAAGCTGCTCCCGAAGGCAGGATCAACATGGTACTTGCAGGTATCATGGTCGGTTCGCTGTTCTCGGCACTGATCTCACTCGTCAAATTCACTGCCGATACGGAATCGCAGCTTCCCGCGATCACCTACTGGCTCCTCGGAGGCATGGATTCTGCCGGATACGGTACATTGGCACTTGGAGCACCGCCGATAATCATTTGTCTCTTGTTCTTTTTCCTCATCAGATACAGAACCAATCTTTTGCCTCTCGATGAGGACGAAGCACGTAGCATGGGCGTAAACATCAAACGCCTTCGCGTGGTCTGCATCGTCGGAGCTACAATGATCACAGCCTCATGTGTTTCGATGTGCGGTCAGGTGGGATGGGTCGGCCTTATCGTTCCTCATTTTTGCAGGATGCTTTTCGGAAGTAATAATGTAAAGCTCATCCCCTCATCGATAAGCGTCGGAGCCGGCTTTATGATGATCGTTGATACAATTGCGAGGACCATATCACCAAAAGAGATCCCGATATCAGTGCTCACAGCGATCATCGGAGCACCTTTCTTTATTCTGATGCTCAGAAGGAAAGGGGGCAAGAACATATGAGACTCACTGTAGAACACGGCTATTTTTCATACGATAAAAAAGGCGAACCCCTGCTTTCGGATATTTCCTTCGATCTGCAATCGGGAGAAAAGCTTGCGATCATGGGTCAGAACGGGGCAGGGAAGACGACACTCCTTCGCTGTCTGTGCGGGTTCCTTAAGTGGGATAAAGGAACTGCGACGATAGACGGCACGGACATCAGTTCCCAAAGCAGCGAGAAGCTATTTAAAGTGCTATCGTATGTACCGCAGAAGAGAGTCCTGCCGCCCGATATCAGCGTCTACGACATGATACTTATGGGAAGAGCCGGCAATATCTCAATCTTTTCGCTTCCCGGAAAGACCGATAAAGAAGCTGCGGAAAAAGTCATTGAGAAAATGGGACTCACGGGTATCGCAAACAAAAGCTGCATGGCCCTTAGCGGCGGTCAGTACCAGATGGTGCTCATTGCCCGGGCTATTGTAAACGATCCCAAGGTCATGATCCTTGATGAGCCCGAAGCAAACCTCGATTATCAGAACCAGCTTCTTGTTCTTGAAACAATAGACAGGCTGTCAAAAGACGGGATAACATGCATTTTTAACACTCATTTCCCGGGCAATGCGGTACGCTGGGCCGATAAGGCGCTTATGATCGCGATGGACGGATCATATGTCTATGACGACATCAAAAACGTCATTACAGAAGAAAATATGAGAAGATTTTACGGGGTAGATGCGGTCATCGGTACCATAAACGGACCGGCCGGTGTATATACGGACATAATCCCCGTAAAACGAAGCGAACAATAGGTTAAAACGAATAAGGAAGGGACCGGAATGAAGAAAATTGCTATCTACGGTAAAGGCGGAATCGGAAAATCGACTACAGTTGCCAACATGGCTGCCGCACTCGCTTTGTGCGGTAAGAAAGTCATGCAGATCGGCTGTGATCCCAAAGCGGACTCAACATCGCTCCTTCGGGGAGGAGCTATAGAAGGCACTATCCTCGACCTTTCACGCGAAAAAGGGAACAACATCGCTCTGAGCGAAATGGTGACCGAAGGCTTTGCGGGGACTCTGTGTGTCGAAGCAGGGGGCCCCAAGCCCGGAACAGGATGTGCAGGACGCGGGATAATTATCGCTTTCGACAAGCTTGCCGAGAAAGGTGCTTATGACGTCTATAAGCCTGATGTTGTTTTCTATGATGTTCTCGGAGACGTTGTCTGCGGAGGATTTACGATGCCGATGAGAGGCGGTTATGCCGATTCGGTATATGTGATAACCTCAGGTGAAAACATGGCCATTCATGCAGCAGCCAATATCGCCATGGCTGTTGACAGTTTCCACGGTCGCGGATACGCAAAGCTCGGCGGAATAATCCTCAACAAACGTGATGTAGAGAGGGAGCTTGAAAAGGTTGAGGAGCTTGCCGAAGATTTCAATACAAGGATCACAGGGATCATAGAACACAGTCCTCTTATCGCAAAAGCCGCAGAGAAGGGGAAAACAGTCGCCGAAGCTTTTCCGGACAGCCCCGAAGCTCTTGCATATAAGGATCTGGCACTGAAAATACTTGAAGAAGCATAAGATCCTTAAATGCGTATCCGTATGAAATTAACATAATATTGCAATAAACATATAATGTAAAAAGCACGGATAATCAACGTAAAAGATAAACTGATCAAAGAACTTACAGAGGTTGAAAAATGCTGAAACAAACAGGACTTGAATACAGTGTTCCCGCGCGAGGCGGCTGGACGATAGTACATGTCGGAATGCTTGTGCCCGAAGCTCATGAGATATTTGTCTGTGCTGCAGGGTGTCTGCGGGGCGTAGTTCTTTCCGCAGCCGAGATGAACCTGACAGACAGGTTTTCGACAGTTGCGATAGAAGAGCACAATGTAACCGACGGAGATATGGAAGAGCTTCTTGTTGAGGGCGTTACGGATATCCTGAACAGGTTAAAGAAGAGACCGCCCTGCGTGCTCATATACACGAGCTGTATACATCATTTCATGGGTACCGATCTTGATGACTGCTTCAGGATCTTGAACGAGCGTTTTCCGGATGTTGACTTTGTAGACTGCTATATGACGCCCACGATGCGCAAGAGCACCTTAAATCCGGACAAGATGATGCGAAAGCGACTTTATGCTGCCATAAAGCCGCTTAAAACAGACGACAGAGATGTACTGCTTTGCGGTAATTGCTTTGCTGTATCAGAAACAAGCGAGATCAAAACGCTTATAAAAAAAGCCGGAAAGAGGCTTCTCGAACTGCCCGCCATCGATAATTACAGCGACTACAAAAAGCTTGGGTCCGCCGGACTTATAATATCAAACCTTTCCGTAGCAAAAGACGCAGCTGATGAGCTGGCGGAAAAGCTCGGTATAAAGAGTCTTCAGATTCCTTTTTCCTTCGGATACGAAGAGATCAGAGATAATCTTGAAAAACTTGCCAAAGAGATCGGAACAACCTACGACACTTTCGAGGCTGATAAGGCCCGTGCGGATGAGGCTCTTCGTAAAGCACACGATGTGATAGGAAACTGTGAAATTGCGGTGGACGGTATGATCACAACACGTCCTTATTCACTTGCAAGACTCCTTGCGGAGCACGGATTCAATGTGGTTACAGTTTTTTCCGATTCGGTCGGTGGAGAAGAGGCCGATTACGAATGGCTTGAAAAACATGTAAAAGGAATCAGGTTTGAAAAGTGTGTCAGTCCCGAGATGAGGACATTTACACCGGATGATACGGTCAAAATTCTTGCGCTCGGACAAAAGGCCGCGTACTTTACTCAGACCGGGTATTTCGTCGATATGGTCGAGAACGGTCCTCTTTACGGATTTGACGGGATCGTAGAACTATCGAGGATGATGACGGACGCGTTTCTTAACGTTAAAGACCTCAAAAAGACACTTGATATCAAAGGATGGGGGTGCGAGAGCTGCATATGAATCAGGCAAGAAAAGTACTTTCCACATATTCATCGGATACATTCGGTGTGATCAGTGCGCTTTACGGACTCGGCGGACTGCTTGTCATGCATGATGCATCGGGATGTAACTCGACATTCACTACGCATGACGAACCCCGCTGGTACGGAGACGACGGACTTGTGTTCGTTTCTGCTGTTACCGAGGAAGAAGCGGTTATGGGCACGGCAGGTGACAGGCTGGCAGCCGACATGATTGAAGCCGCAGAACATTTTAAGCCGAATTTCACAGCTATAGCTTCAACTCCCATACCGTGGATGACAGGAAGCGATATCGATCTGACAGCTGCAGAAATCGAAGAAAAAACAGGAATACCTTCGTTCGGTTTCGATGTGAGCGGAATGAAGTCATACGAGATCGGTGCGAGCATGGCTTTGCTTGCACTTGCAAAACGCTTCTGCAACGCTCCCAATCCGTCTGTAAAGGGAGGAGTAAACATCCTGGGTGCAACACCCCTCGACCTCGAAGACGAGCAATACGAGCATGTTAAGGCCGTTATAGAGGGATGCGGTCTTAATGTTATTTCTTCCTGGTCGATGAAAGGACGATTTGAAGATCTTGCCAAAGCTTCGAGTGCGGAAGTTTCTCTTGTGGTTTCGGTAACAGGTATCGACACTGCGAAGTATCTTTTTGAACAGTTCGGAATCCCTTATGTCATCGGACTTCCTTGCGGACCCGTGACAGACAGCGCTGTCGCATCGGCACTAAAGAATGCGGTCAAAGAAAAGAAATGCATAAGCGTTTTTGACGGATTTGTTTCGGACAGAGACGCCGTCACCGTTGTTATCGGCGAACCCGTAGCCGCAAGAAGCCTTGCGATGGAGAAGAATGCGGTTTTGTCAAATGACGACACAGGTAACATAAGCGTTAAAGGCAATGTAAGAGTAATATCACCCATAGTCGACAGTCCGAATATCGAAGCGCTTTTAAGCGACGGAGACATTATGACGACAAGCGAAACCGAGATAGAAGACGAACTGTCGAAATGCAAAACTGTTTACGCGGACGGTCTTTACAGATTCGTCTGCCCTGAAGATGCCGAGCTTATTAAAGTGCATCACAGGGCTTACTCGGGACGTATCATGTAAATATGGTCCATTACCCCCGTCCCCCCGGACCATGGCCATCAAGGGTCTGTATCAACATGTTTATCAAGAAGTTGAAATATATTTTTAAGGAGTCAGAAACAATGAAAAAAATCGTAGCTTTACTGTTAGTCCTTGCACTTACGGTATCATGTCTGTGTGCTTGCACCGGCACATCAAAGGAGTCGGATTCGTCCGATTACAGGATCGTTAAGGATCACCTCGATATCGAGGTAAAAGTTCCCAAAGAAATAAAACGTATCGCTGTTACAAACATATTCCCCATTCCTTCGGTACTTTGCGTGTTCTTTAATTCCGCCGAAAAGATCGTGGAGATGGCACCCGCAAGCATGACGGCAGCACAGAATTCACTTCTCGGAAAGCTTTATCCCGAGCTCTTAAAGGTTGATACATCGGCTGTTGACGGAGATGATGTCAATATAGAAGAGCTCTTAAAGCAACAACCCGACCTTGTCATCTACAGCGCATCGACGCCCGCACTCGGTGAAAAGCTCAGAAACGCAGGTCTTACGGCTGTAGCTCTGTCAGTAAACAAGTGGAATTACGACTGTATTGAGACGCTTGATCACTGGCTTGAAGTACTGGAAGCGATCTTCCCCGACGAAGCAACAAACAGAAGAGAGCTTGTTGACAAATACAGCAAAGAATCTCTTGATCTCATTAACAGCAGAGTAGGAAAACTCACCGACGAAGAAAAAGCACGTGTGTTTGTTCTCTTCCAGTACAGTGATTCATCGATCGTTTCTTCGGGAAAGAACTTCTTCGGACAGTGGTGGGCAACCGTAGCCGGTGCGAAAAATGTTGCCGAAGAACTTGAAAAGGACAATTCTGTTCCCGTAACACTCGAGCAGATCTACAAGTGGAATCCCGACACTATCCTTATCACAAACTTTAACAAGTCCTATCCCGACGATCTTTACAACAACACTGTCGGTAACTATGACTGGTCGCAGATCGATGCAGTAAAGAACAAGAGAGTGTTCAAGATGCCACTCGGTATGTATCGTTCTTACACTCCCGGAATCGATACACCCGTAACTTTGAAATGGATGGCGAAAACTATTTATCCTTCGCTCTTCGAAGACATTGACATCATAGCCGAAACTGTATCATACTATAAAGAGATATTCGGTGTAACAATAACCGAGGACGAAGCCCGTTCAATATTTGAACCCAGCAAAGCTGCAGGTAATGTGAACATTTAAACATAATCGTTGTTAAATAGTTCTGCATGAAACGGACGGATTACTTTAATCGACACAGATTAAGACGCTACACGTCGGAAAGGAGTATTTATGAGTTTAAACGACACTTCTTCGGCAGCAAGGACCAAAATATCATTTCTCGGCAATACAAATGCCGGTAAATCAAGCCTTGTAAACGCTATAACCGGTCAGGAAGTAGCGCTTGTCTCAGAGATTAAGGGCACGACTACCGATCCCGTCGGCAAATCGATGGAGATCCTTCCTCTCGGACCTGTTGTACTCTACGATACTCCCGGTTTCGACGACGACAGCGAACTTGGAGAGAAGCGAGTTGCCAGGACAAAGAGGACAATGACGAACACCGATATAGGCGTTATTGTTATCGATGCTTCAAGCGGTATAACCATTTCCGACGAAGAGCTCATTCGTATCCTCATCGGAAGCAAGACACCTTTTATCGTTGTTTTCAACAAAGAAGATCTTTGCAACGGTGACGACAGGGTGGCTCTCGGCAAAAAGCTCGATGAGATAGCTTCGCTCATGGAGATCAAATCGATCCCCCGTGTTTTTGTGAGCGCCACAAGTACAAAAGGCATAACGGACCTTAAGATCGCGATCGCCGGACTGCTCCCCGATGTCAAGAAAGATGCCAAAGTCGTTGTCGATATCCTTAAAAAGGGCGATGTTGCCGTGCTCGTTTGTCCGATAGACGAGTCGGCTCCCAAGGACAGGATGATCCTTCCTCAGGCGCACACCATCAGAGAGACGATCGAATACGGCATTACAGCAGTTGTAACCACGGATGTCGGTCTTAAAGACACTCTCGACAGCCTTAAAGCCGCACCCACGATCGTTATAACCGATTCGCAGGCTCTTATGCAGATAAAGGATATCGTCCCCGACGAAGTACCGCTCACCACATTCTCGATACTGTTTGCACGATACAAAGGATTCCTTGAGGAAGCAGCTCTCGGTATAAATGCCGCGAAAGACCTTCACGACGGAGCAAAGATCCTTGTCTGCGAAGGATGTACTCATCACAGGCAGTGCAACGATATCGGAACAGTTAAACTTCCGAAAGCGATCAAAAAGCTTACAGGAAAGGACTTTAACTACGAATATACGAGCGGTCAGGGCTTCCCTGAAGATCTTTCCGCGTACAGCATGCTCGTTCATTGCGGAGCCTGCATGGTAAATGACAAAGAGGTTGCCTACAGACTCGGGAAAGCACAGGAATACAATATTCCGTTTACAAACTACGGTATCACGCTCGCGATGGCTTCGGGTACACTCGAGAGGACGCTCAGGATTTTCCCGACGCTGCATGATAAGATATTCGGATGACATGGCGATCAAAAATATGTTATAATTTCATAGCAATGTTTATTGCGCATCCTCATAAAATGGGGGTGCGCAAATATTTAATGCTTATACCTTGGTATTTCACAGAAACTATTTCCGGAGGTCATGTATGGTAGAATCAAAGGGTTGGGACTGGAACAATGTTCCCGAAAGCGAAAAGAAGATCTGGATCGAGCCCTCGATCGAAAGCTATTATCTGCTTGACCGATGGACAAAGAAGGGCTATCACGACTTTCTCGATCTCGGATGCGGGATGGGACGACACAGTATCCAGTTCGCGAAAGCCGGCTTTAATGTTTATGCTTTCGATCTGATGGATGACGCTGTAGATCACACACTTGAATGGGCAAAAAAGGAAGGGCTGACTATCCACGGCAAAACCGGAGACATGCTCGCGCTTCCCTTTGAGGATTCATCCTTTGATTCGATATTCTGTCGTAACGTTATCCAGCATACAGATACAGAGGGTGTAAAAAAAGCCGTCTCTGAAATCCACCGTGTTTTACGAAAAGGCGGAGAGTGCTACCTGTCCCTCGCTTCCAAATCGACTCACGGTTTTAAGAACACGGACTGGCCGCTTATCGACCCGAACACAAAGATCTGCATGAACGAAGGACCCGAGTACGGAGTGCCTCATTACTTCGCTGATTATGACGGGATCTACGAACTCATGAAGGATTTTACGGTCGAAACTGTGTATCACGTAGAGAACTTCTATGAGCAGTTCGGACATGGGCATTCGTCGTATCATTATCATGTGCTGATTTCCAAATAATTTTCTATTGCAATATCTAAAGCGACATGATAAAATACCCGAGTACGTAAAAAAGGGTGTTCCGCTGTACCGGTCCTTCGTGACGTAGAATGAACACTGACAATCAAACAGGAGGTTCGTAATGAACGACATTATCAAAAACATCGAAGCAGCTCAGTTAAAGAGCGACATCACCGAGTTCAGCGTAGGTGACACAGTCAGAGTATCTTCCCTTGTTAAGGAAGGTAACCGTGAGAGACAGCAGGTATTTGAAGGCGTTGTTACAAAGAGACAGAACGGCGGCGCAAGAGAGACTTTCACAGTCAGAAAGATCTCAAACGGCGTTGGTGTTGAGAAGACATGGCCCCTTCATTCTCCCGTTGTTGCTAAGATCGAAGTTGTTAGACACGGTAAGGTCAGACGTGCCAAGCTGTTCTACCTTCGTCAGAGAACAGGTAAGGCTGCAAAGGTTAAGGAAGTTATTCGCTGATCATATTACGGCAAGACAAATAAGAATTGACTTTCTTTTAAAAGGAACGGTTAGTGCCGTTCCTTTTTTATGCTTTGTTTAAGCATTAATTCACGCGACGAACATTTTTATACGCTTGCGATAAGCATTGTTACTTGATAAAATGGTTCTCGGGGGACGACGAAATGGACACCGAATTTAGTTTTGATTTTGATAAACAAGAGAAAAAAAGCAAGATCATAAAGCTCATCATCAGGATCGCGATCTGGATGGTGTGTGTTTGCGGTGCGATCGTTCTCGGTTATCTGTTTACTGTTGTCGCACTCGAAAAGACCAACATGGTCGGAAGCGGTATGGAACCGACTCTTTCAGATGACGATATCCTGATAGTCAACAGAATGGCCTACCTTTTTTCTGATCCGGAACGATTCGATATCATCGTTTTCAACAAATCGGGCAAAGAACACAGGGTCTACGCCACAAGGCGTATTTACGGGCTTCCCGGTGACACTGTACAGGTCAGGGACGGTGCCGTGTTTATAAACGGAACCATGATAGAAGAGCCCATAAACGTTGAGCCCATGATCACCTCGGGTCTCTACGAAGAAGAGGTAATCCTCGATGACGACGAGTACTTTGTCCTCGGAGACAACCGAAACGACTGCGAAGACAGCCGCTATTTCAACTTCGGTAATGTGACACGCGAAGAGATCATCGGAGAAGCTGTTATCAGGCTTTCGCCTTTCTCGATCATCAGCAAGCTCAATCTTAAAGAAAAAGCAGAACAAGAGGAGTAATCTCATGGTATATCAATGGTATCCGGGCCATATGAGCAAGGCCAAAAGACAGATGGAAGAGGATCTTAAGGTAATCGACGCCGTTGTTGAGATCCTTGATGCCAGGATCCCACTTTCGAGCAAAAACCCCGACATCGACACTCTCGCCAGGAACAAGTACAGAGTGATAATCCTTAACAAAAGTGACCTTGCGGATCCCGAAAGGACTGCATATTACAAAAAGTATTACGAGGACAAAGGTTTCTTCGTTAACACCTGCGATTCGAGAAGCAGTGCCGGAGTAAAAGGCAGTCTCGATATCATTACAAAAGCCTGCGAAGAAAAGATTAAACGTGACAGAGCACGCGGTATCATCGGTCGTCCTATCAGAGCGATGGTTGCCGGGATCCCTAACTGCGGAAAATCGACCTTTATCAACTCGATTGCAGGAAAAGCGTGTGCAAAGACAGGCAACAAGCCGGGTGTTACGAAGGGCAGACAGTGGATCAGACTTAACAGACAAGTCGAGCTGTTAGATACTCCCGGACTTCTCTGGCCCAAGTTCGAGGACCAGCAGATCGGCATGAAGATTGCTTTCATCGGCTCCATAAACGACGATATCCTGTATCCCGAAGAGCTTTGCTATTATCTTATCGGAGTGCTCAAAGACCGATACCCGGAGAGCCTTAAGAACAGGTACTTTAAAGATTCCGAAGATTGCCCCGAGGATATAAACAAGATTGTCGAATCAATTGCAATAGCACGCGGAGCTTTGGCTCCCGGAGGTCAGCCCGACATTCTTAAAGCCTCAAAGCTTATAATCGATGATTTCCGATCTTCGAGACTCGGACGGATCACTCTTGAATGACAGAGCTCAAAAGGCTTAAAAACTTATTTAACAGATAATAAAAGGACAGATCATGGAAGAAAAAAAGATCTCAACCGTTAAAGCCGAATTTGCGGCTTGCCCGCCAGAGAAACTGAGCGATCTGATCGCCGCTTATACCGACGATAAAAGGGACGGCGTTCAAAAGATCATAGCATCGGCCGAGAACCGTATTGCCAAGCTTCAAGCTGAGCGAGCAAGGATCGAAGAGATGAGATTCTTCGAGCACAAATACAATGAATTTGAATTTATATGCGGTGTCGACGAAGCCGGCAGAGGACCGCTCGCCGGTCCCGTGTGTGCAGGAGCCGTAATACTCAGAAAAGACTGCGAGATCCTTTACCTTAATGATTCAAAAAAACTCTCACCAAAGAAAAGAGACGAGCTTTTTGATGAGATAAAAGAGAAAGCGCTTGCATGGTCGGTCGGTATGTCAGATTCCAAACGGATCGACGAGATCAACATCCTTCAGGCCACTTATGAGGCCATGCGTAAAGCGATAGCCGGACTCACCGTCAAGCCTGATATTTTACTTAATGATTTCGTTATAATACCCGATATTGATATAAAACAGGTAGGGATCACGGGCGGAGATGCCAAAAGTGTTTCAATAGCGGCCGCAAGTATCCTTGCCAAGGTTACCAGGGACCGCATTATGGACGAGTATGATGCGCAGTATCCCGAATACGGATTTGCAAAGCACAAAGGCTACGGAACCGCACAGCATATCGAAGCCATAAAGAAGTACGGTCTTACGCCCATACACAGGTTATCATTTGTCGGAAATCTTGTCTGAGTCATGTATGTAAGCTTTCGTTCGGATCAGACACGGCATATGATCAATGCAAAAGAGGGATTTGAATGATCGAAAAGAAGCAAAAAACCGCCGTTGCACTCGGATTTGAAAAAGGTGACGAGGCGCCCAAGATACTTGCCACAGGTAAAGGTCACGTCGCCGAAAAGATCATTGAACAGGCACGGGAGCACAACGTACCGATCCACTACGATGCAAGACTCGCGAACACGCTTTCAAAGCTTGATTTTGATGAGTATATCCCTCCCGAGCTTTATGAGGCTGTCATCGAAGTGCTTATGTATGTCGATAAGGTTGATGCCGTCAGGGAACGTCTTAAGTAATTACAGGAGAAACACATGAACAACAGAGCCAAAGGAGCCGTATACGAGGGCAAAGCAGCAGGTGAGCTCAGAAGGCTCGGTTATAATATCCTCACAAAGAATTTTTACTGCAGAGGCGGAGAGCTTGATATAGTTGCTACGGACGGCGAATATCTTTGTTTTGTTGAGGTCAAGTACAGGGCTGACACTTCGGACGGCGATCCCTTGGAAGCCGTCGATCATACAAAGATAAAAAGGATCTGCAGAAGCGCTCTGTTCTACATGAACAGATTCGGGTATCCGGAAGATACTCCCGTCAGATTCGATGTCGTTTCGATCCTTGGAGACGAGATCTCTGTTTTTAAGGATGCTTTTGATTATGAATGACAGATCGAAATTCATGGATTTGATCACATAGGGCGAAAAAAAGAGTCGATCAATTGATTTATGATATTTTTGAGGTACATATGAAAAAAGAAGGTCATCTTATCACATCGATAGAGCCGGGATCGATCGCCGAGGAACTCGGGATAGTACCCGGTTCAAGACTTCTCGCGATCAATGACAAAGTGATCGAGGATGTATTTGATTACAGATATCTCTCGCAGGACGAGGACATTGTCCTGACTATAATAGATGAAAACGACGAGGAATGGGACTACGATATCGAGAAAGAGTTCGGTGAAGAGCTCGGTCTTGTGTTTGAGGGCGGTCTTATGTCTGAGTACCATCATTGCTCAAATAAGTGCGTTTTCTGCTTCATAGACCAGATGCCTCCGGGGATGAGAAAGACTCTTTATTTCAAAGATGACGATGCAAGGCTTTCATTCCTGCAGGGCAACTACATTACACTCACGAACATGTCCGACAAGGATGTCGAAAGGATCTGTTTTTACAAGCTTTCGCCCATAAACATTTCAATCCAGACCTTAAACAAAGACCTGCGCGTTAAAATGTTGCAGAATAAGCGTGCGGGCGAAGCTCTGCGTCATATCAAGACTTTTGTTGATGCCGGGATCGAGATAAACGGACAGATCGTACTCTGTAAAGGCTACAACGACGGAGCGGAACTCGATTATACACTCAAAAACCTCGAGCAGTATATGCCGGGACTTAAAAGTCTTTCGATAGTACCTGTCGGAGTGACCAGGTTCAGGGAAGGACTTGCTCCGCTCGAAACTTTTACGGGTGAGGAGTGCGGCGCCGTGATCAGGCAGATCGAACCGTACAGGCAGTATTACCTTGAGAAGTACGGTACAAGGCTTATATACGCGTCCGACGAGTTCTACCTTAACTCGGGTACCCCGATACCTCCCGCAAGCGAATACGAGGGTTTTCCGCAGATAGAAAACGGTGTCGGTATGACACGTTCGCTGCTTGACGATTTTGAAGAGGCATTTAACAGCTTTACAGCCGATCCTTCGTCCGGCGAAAGGCTTATGCATGCAAAATTTACTTTCATAACCGGGCGTGCGATTGAGAATATTCTGAGAAGTCTTGTCAGTCGTATCAGTGAGAAATACCCATACTGCGAGACGGAAGTGATCGGTATCAGAAACGATTTCTTCGGTGAGAAGATAACTGTAGCCGGCCTTGTTACGGCCAAGGATATCATCGCGCAGCTAAAAGAAAGAGAGAACGGAGATTTCCTTGTTATCCCGACATGCATGCTCAGAGCAGGCGAGGACGTTTTTCTCGATGACCTTAAAGTGAGCGACATTGAAACCGCTTTACAAAAAAATATACGTATAGTAAAATCTAACGGAGTTTCGTTAATAAACGTACTGTGCAATGATTATGTACCGGTACATGAGAGAGAGGTGCCTTATGAGCAAGCCGATAGTGGCGATAGTCGGCAGGCCTAATGTAGGTAAGTCAAGTTTTTTTAATGCTTTGTGCGGAGAGCAGATCTCGATAGTCAAGGATTATCCCGGCGTTACGCGCGATCGTATCTACGGTGATGCCGAATGGCTCGGGAGAGCTTTCACGATCATAGATACGGGCGGAATAGAGCCCGAGAGCAGCGATATCATCCTCAGGTCAATGCGCGAGCAGGCGCAGATAGCGATCGATACTGCCGATGTCATCATATTCATGGTTGATATCAAAGACGGTCTCACAGACCGTGACGGTCAGGTTGCAGACATACTCAGACGAAGCGGAAAGCCGCTTATCCTCTGTGTGAACAAAGTTGATGATTTCAGGAAACTCGAAGCTGATGTCTACGAATTTTATAATCTGGGTCTGGGAGAGCCTTATCCGATATCATCGACGGGCAAGACCGGGTTCGGAGAACTGCTCGACGCTGTGATCGAGCATTTCCCCAATGCAGGTGAAGACGCGGAAGCGGAAGAGAAGCCCCGTATAGCGATAGTCGGTAAGCCGAATGTCGGCAAGTCATCACTTATAAATAAACTTCTCGGCGAGAACAGATGTATCGTATCAGATATCGCGGGTACCACTCGTGATGCTATCGACACACTTGTTAAGTACGACGGCAAAGAGTACATCTTCGTAGATACAGCAGGTCTTCGCAGGAAGAACAAAGTCAAAGAAGAGCTCGAACGGTTCATGGTCATCAGAACCGTTGCCGCAGTTGAAAAGAGTGATATAGTCATACTTATGATAGACGCCTCGGAAGGTGTCAGCGAGCAGGATGCCAAGATAGCCGGCATTGCGCACGAGCGCGGGCGCGGTATCATAATCGCTGTGAACAAATGGGACGCCATAGAAAAGGATGACAAGACGATATACAAGTATCGCGACGAGATCTTCAGAACCCTTTCATTCATACCGTATGCCGAGGTCATCTTCATCTCGGCACTCACGGGACAGAGGATCGGCAAGATATTCGATTCGATAGAAGAGGTTATCCAGAGTCAGAACCTTCGTATCAAAACGGGTGTCTTAAACGAGATCATCACCGAGGCGACGGTTCTTCAGCAGCCGCCTTCGGACAAGGGCAAGAGACTCAAGATCTTTTATGTTACACAGGTTTCGGTCAAGCCGCCCACATTCGTTTGCTTTGTAAACGACAAAGAGCTTTTCCATTTCTCGTATCAGCGTTATATCGAGAACAAGATCCGTGAGACCTTCGGTTTCAACGGTACATCGATCAGGTTGCTCATCCGTGAGAGAAGCGAAAAAGATCAGACTTAATCAGTAAGGAAACGGAAGCCATAAAGGTTTCCGACGAGGAGGCACAGCATGAATATTTGGCTCGCTATCTGCTTGGTTGTGGCAGGATATCTCATCGGGTCAATTCCCTTCGGCTATATTGTTGGCAAATTTAATCATATCGATATCAGAAACTACGGAAGCGGTAACTCGGGAACGACAAACGCTTTCAGGACTGTCGGGAGAGTCGGTGGCATCATCACTTTCCTCGGCGATTTTCTTAAGGTTTTCATTCCTATCATGATCATGAGATTCGTGCTCTTCAAGGACCAGCCGTATCTGAATCTCGTGATCCTTATCTTCGGATTTGCATGCGTACTCGGACACAATTTTCCCGTATGGCTCAAATTCAAGGGCGGCAAGGGTATCGCAGTTACCGCCGGCGTGTGCTCGGGGTTAGATTTTCTCATCATCCCCTTCGGAATAGTTTTGTTCGGAGTAGTGGTGCTCATAACAAAGTACGTGTCACTCGGCTCGCTCCTCATATCCTTCGTTATCCCCTTCTGGGTGATCGTGAGGATGAGCGAAGACGCATATTACCCCTGGCTGATCGCCGTATCATGTCTTTTCACGATCTCGGCATTCTTCATGCACAGGAAAAATATCAAACGTCTCATTAGAGGTGAAGAAAACAAGATCGGTCAGAGAGTCAGGATCGAAAAAAACGAACAATAGCCTTATGCTTCGTTGAAGTGTTTGGCGAGAAATCAACGACGAAATAACGCCGTTAAAGAGGAGAGTAAAAAAAATGACAGTTACAGTTTTAGGTGCGGGTACATGGGGAGTGGCTCTGTCCATCCTTCTTGCCAGTAAAGGAACAGATGTATGTCTCTGGTCTTCTGATCAGACCACTGAAATTCAGGAACTTTCCAAAAATCGAAATGAGATAAAGAATCTTCCGGGCGCAAAGCTTCCGGAATCTGTCAGACTTACCAACGATCTTGAGGAAGCGATCACAAGGAACGATCCTTCTCTTATCGTGTTTGCCGTTGCATCGCCTTTTGTTCGCCGTGTATCCAGAGAGGCCAGTCCGTATATTAAAGCAGGTATGAAGACAGTCAATGTGGCAAAGGGTATCGAGGAGTCCACTTTAAAGACTCTGCTTGAGGTTATCGACGACGAGATCCCTCAGGGAGACAACAGCGTACTTTCGGGCCCCAGCCACGCCGAAGAAGTTTCAAGACTTATCCCTACGACAGTTGTAGTCGCATCAAAATCACGTGAGACGGCAACGTTTATACAGGACGCTTTCATGACCGATCGATTCAGGGTCTACACCAGCAGTGACATGATCGGTGTATGTCTGGGAGGTTCCATCAAGAACGTTATCGCACTGGCAGCCGGTATTTCGGACGGTCTCGGTTTCGGTGACAACACAAAAGCCGCACTTATGACAAGAGGTATTGCCGAGATCAGCAGACTCGGTACCAAGATGGGCTGCAAGCTCGAGACACTTTGCGGACTCTCGGGTATAGGTGATCTTTTCGTAACAGCCACATCGCATCACAGCCGTAACTGGAACGCAGGCTTCCTTATCGGAAAAGGCATGTCCGCAGACGATGCGATGAAAGAGGTCAAGCAGGTCGTAGAGGGCGTATTCTGTGCAAAAGCAGCACTCAAACTTGCCGAGAAATACGACGTTGAGATGCCCATCATCGAGCAGGTAAACCAGATCCTTTTCGATCACAAGCCTGCGCTTAAAGCAGTTTCGGATCTGCTCATGAGAGACAGAACAAAAGAGCACGACAACGTTGAATGGTGATAAGTGTTGACAACTGTAGAATAAGGGTATATAATCTGTCTTACTATCGTAACATTTTCGTAACAATTGTGTTGTTTGAAATGCGAGGTTAGAGATGCTCAGGTCAGTTTGTAAGAAGATTTCATATCTTTTTATAGCAACAGGTGCCATGGTATTGTTCATGGGCTTTACTTCTGTGCGCGCTGATGTGATCACCGGCGAGACATCTCTTTGCGGAGCTTCTTTCGTTATCGATAATTTCTACAACAACGCCGACGATGTCATCATCGAAGACGAAGACACATTTGTTTCATCACTTCTTTCAAATGATTACTCGATTCCCGATAATGCTGCATTTGCAAAAGTAGATTCACTTCTCAATATTCGTGCCGCAGCATCTACGGATTCCGATATAGTCGGTTATCTTCCCAGAAACGGTATCTGCTTCCTTGAATCGGATCCCGAGTACGGTTTTGTTAAGATCAGTTCCGGAGACGTTAAGGGTTACGTTGCCAAGGAGTACCTCTACACAAGTATCGGCGCCAAGGCAAAAGCAGAAGAGATAGCACCTGTCCGTGCTACTGTCAATGCACCGGTTCTCAACATCCGCAGCACCCCCGAAAAGAACAGTAAAGATAATCTTGTCGAGGAGCTTTTCAGCGGTCAGTCGGTCAATGTTGTCAAGGGCAACAAGATCGTTCTCGATTCCGATAAAAACGAATGGGTAGCCGTTGAGTACGACGGTGAAACATGTTATGTCATGAAGAAGTATGTGGACGTCGGAAGGACTTTCACATATGCGTGCAGCGTAGAAGACGTTTTAGGTGAGACAGATTCCAAGAACGTAACGGCTCTTCGTGCATCCATCATTCTCGAGGCCAAGAAGCATATCGGTCTTAAATACGTTTGGAGCGGTATGAGTTTAACAAAGGGTGCCGATTGTTCGGGCTTCTGTTGTGCTGTATTTTCGAAATGCGGTTTTGATCTCGAACATATCGCAGGCCGTTCCTCGAGCACACAGGCAGCCTCATCTGCCGGCCACAAGGTTACATATGCTGAGGCTAAGCCCGGTGATCTTGTATTCTACAGACTTAAAAAGGGTCGTATCAGTCATGTCGCTATTTATTTGGGCGGCGGCAAGATCATCCATGAGAGCAGCAGCTCCGGCGGAGTTATCATCTCAGATATTGATTGCATGAAAGTTGCAATGATCAAGAATTTCCTCGACTGATGGTTTGAGAAAAACATGTTTTACCCGGGACAGATTCGTGAAGATATCTGCCCCGGGTTTTGTTGACTTTTTTATCCTAAACTAATATCATTACAATGTATTTTTGATAACAAATTTCAGGGGGACCGTGTAATGGAGATAGCACTTATTGTGCTTGCAGTTGTTATTGTTCTGTTTATAAAGGGGATATACGACAGGAAGAAATACATCAAAAAACTGCTTGCAAAAGTAGACTACGCATACGGCAAGATTCCGCAGAAAACACTCACGGCGGAAAAAAAGGAAGCCATACAGTTTTACTTCAAACAGCATCAGACTCCTTACAGCATCGATGACATAACATGGAATGATCTGAATATGGACAATGTCTATAATCTTATCAATTCATGCAACAGTGCATACGGCGAGGAGTATCTTTACTCACTTCTGCGTACTCCGGAGATCTCCGACGAGAAACTCAAAGAGCGCGGTTTTCTTATTGTCGTTTTCTCGAAAGACAAGGAACTGAGGAATAACCTTGCGGCTCATTTCGGGAACATGGGTACCATGAAGAAGATCTCTGTTTTCGAGTACATGAACAGCCTTAAAAACGCTGTGCTTGAAGGCGCAGGGATTCACTTCTTCCTCGATTTCCTCTTTGTTTTGTCGATCGTTTACATCTTCATATATCCCGCTGTCGGTATCATCGGTACCGTCGCGATGCTTTTTGCCAACATCATCACTTACTTTAGGTTCAAGACAAAGGTTGAGAACTATTTTGTCATAATCGGTTTTATTGTTCGATCGTTAGATTCTGCCAAAGCCATCACATCTGCAGGAAACGAACAGATCAGGCCTTATATGGACCGACTTAAAAGCTGCATCAAGGAATTCAGCGGGATGCGTCACGGAGCATGGCTTGTATCGTCGAGCAGTATGAACTCCTCGGATCTCGGGCAGATCTTCCTTGATTACATGAGGATGCTCTTTCACCTTGATCTTATCAAGTTTAATCTCATGTACAGAACGTTTCTTAACAAAGAGAAGTCGTTCAATGAGATCTTCGAAACGATCGGACTTCTTGACAGTATGATCGCAGTCGCATCTTTCAGGGACCTTATGGGCAGGAACTGTGAGCCGACCTTTACGTCAGAAGAGAAGATCACGGCAGACGGAATGTTCCATCCCCTTATCGAGGATCCGATCCCCACATCGTTTACGACAGACAAAAGCGTGCTTCTTACCGGATCGAATGCATCCGGTAAGTCGACATTCCTTAAGACCGTTGCAATCAATCAGATCCTTTCACAGACCGTTTATACGGCGCTTGCAAAGAGTTATGAGACGACATTCTTTAACATCATGTCTTCGATGGCTCTCAAGGACGATATCATCGGCGGACAGAGCTATTACATCGTAGAGATCCGCTCACTTAAAAGGATCATTGAAAGAATGAACGAGGATGTCCCCGTGCTCGTATTCATAGACGAAGTACTTAAGGGAACGAACACCCTTGAGAGGATCGCAGCTTCGTCAAGGATTCTTTTATCGCTCGCAACTTCAAAGTCACTTTGTTTTGCGGCAACACATGATATAGAGCTTACATATATTCTCGAAAACTACTACAAAAACTATCATTTCGAAGAGCAGGTAAGCGAGAACGAAGTGATTTTCGATTATACGCTTCGCGAAGGCCGCGCCGTGTCACGAAATGCCATAAAGCTCCTTTCGATACTCGGTTACCCCGACGAGATCATCGAAAGCGCTACAGAGATGGCACAGAACTATCTAAATAACAACGAATGGAAGGTATACTAAGACCATGGAAGAGCTCTACACCAGCCTTGAAGATGTCAAAGGCATGCAGCTGTCTCCATTGATGGAGCAGTATAAGTCCGTCAAAGACGAATACCATGACTGCGTCCTTTTTTACAGACTCGGTGATTTCTACGAGATGTTCTTTGAGGATGCCGTCAATGTTTCAGCCGAGCTTGAGCTCGCACTTACAGGCAAAAACTGCGGACTCGACAAGCGCGCCGCTATGTGCGGGATCCCTTTCCATTCATACGAAACATATCTTTCACGACTTGTCGCAAAAAACTACAGGGTCGCTATCTGTGAGCAGGTAGAGGACCCTGCTCTTGCAAAAGGACTTGTCAGAAGAGAAGTAATACGCATTGTTACGCCGGGTACCAACATGTCGGCAGACGCTCTCGAAGAAAAGAGCAATTCTTTTCTTCTGTGCGTTATATATACGTGTGATGCCTTTGGCATCGCGGCTTCTGACATATCAACAGGAGAGTTTTATGTAACGGAGTGCAAAACAGCATCCGAGACACGTGATGAAGTTCTCAGATACAACCCGCGCGAGATTCTTTGCAACAGGGAACTCACAATCAGTGATCTTTCACTTGAAACGATCGATCCGTACGGTAACCTGCGTCCCATGGTGCTTGACGACTGCAGCTCGGATGATCTTGCGGGACTCGCGGAGCACTTTGGCACAACCGAACAGATCGAAGCCATTAAGAAAGATTATCCTGCCGGTATTAATGCCGCTGCCGTTCTATTTAAGTACCTCAAAGACACTCAGAAGAACGATCTTTCCAACCTGACCAGGATCTCGACATATTGCAGAAGCAGATATATGGTCATCGACAACTCTACCCGTCGTAACCTCGAGCTTCTTGAAACGATGCGTGACAAAGAGAAGAAAGGTTCTCTTTTATGGGTTGTCGACAGATCACGTACCGCTATGGGCGGAAGACTCATAAAAAGCTTTATAGAGCAGCCCCTTCTCGACCCCGAGGAGATAAATCAAAGGCTTGACTGTGTAGAAGAACTGAGAGACAACATGATAGACAGAGAAGAGATCAGAGAGTATCTCGGAACCGTCTACGACCTTGAACGCCTCTCAGGACGCATCAGTTACCGCAGCGCGTCTCCGCGAGACCTCAAAGCGTTCGGATCATCCCTTTACACATTGCCGGCCGTTAAAGAGCTTATAAAGGGCTTTAAAAGCACTATCCTTAAAAACATATATGAGTCGTTCGACACGCTTTACGATCTTTTTGAGCTTATAGACAACGCCATAAGCGACGAGCCTCCTCTTGCCATCAAAGAGGGCGGTATCATCAAGCCCGGTTACAATAGTGAGGTTGATTCTCTCAGGAATGCCAAAACAGAAGGCAAGAACTGGCTTATCGAACTCGAAACAAGGAAACGTGAAGAGACAGGTATAAGGAACCTGCGCATCAAGTACAACAAGGTTTTCGGCTACTACTACGAAGTAACCAACTCTTTTAAAGACATGGTTCCCGAGAGCTGGTCACGAAAGCAGACACTAACCGGTGCCGAGCGATACACAAACGAAGAGCTTAAGGACCTCGAGGACAAGATCCTTCATGCGCAGGACAGGCTTTTCTCTCTTGAATACGACATCTTTAATGAGATCAGGGAAACCATCTCGCAGAATATATCGAGGATCCTTCAGACTGCACATTCGATCGCGTGGATCGATGCAATGTGCAGTATCGCACTTGTAGCCGAACGCAACGGCTATGTACGCCCCGAAGTTGACGACGGAACAGTCCTCGATATCATCGAAGGACGTCATCCGGTTGTAGAGCAGTTCATCGGCAGAGAAAAGTTTGTCGACAACGACTGTCTTCTCAACGACAAAGGAAGCAGAGTACTTCTTATCACCGGACCCAATATGGCCGGTAAATCTACATACATGCGTCAGACAGCTCTGATAGTGCTTATGGCGCAATGCGGTTTCTTTGTTCCCGCACGAAAGGCGCACATCGGAATCGTTGACAGGATATTCACCCGTGTAGGCGCCTCGGATGACCTTTCTTCGGGTCAGAGTACGTTTATGGTGGAAATGAACGAAGTCTCCGTAATAGTCCGAAATGCGACCGCAAGGAGCCTTATCATCCTTGATGAGATAGGCAGGGGAACAAGTACGTTTGACGGTCTTGCTATCGCTTGGGCAGTTCTTGAGCATATCTGCGACAAGAACCTCATCGGTGCCAAGACGATGTTCGCAACACATTATCATGAGCTCAACGAGCTTGAAGGACGTCTTGAAGGCGTTATCAATTACTGCGTTGCGGTAAAGGAGGATGGCGAGGATATCGTTTTCCTTCGTAAAATAGTCAGAGGAGGAGCGAACAGGAGCTACGGTATCGAAGTCGCAAAGCTTGCCGGGCTTCCCCGTTCGATTATTAAAAGAGCCAAGGAGATAACGAAACTTCTTGCCTGTGATGCGATCACAGACAGGATTGAAGACGACCTTTCGCCCAAGAGGAGATCTCGCAGATCCAAAATAGGCGAGGGGCAGTTCAGCCTTTTCGAGCAGCTCGACAACGATCCGTTGCTTAGGGTTGACGACAAGGCAGAGGAACAATCAGACAAAGCGGAAGAGGAAGTCTGCAAGGAGATCAGAGACATGGATATCACAAGCCTCACCCCGATCGAATGCATGAACGTCCTTAACCGCTTCAAAGATCAATTAACGAACAATGAGGCCACAAAATGATCAACATCCTTGACACAGAAACGATCAACAGGATTGCCGCCGGAGAGGTTATAGAGCGTCCCTCGTCGGTCATCAAAGAGCTTGTTGAAAACGCGATCGATGCTTCTTCGAGCACGATCACCGTCGAGATCAAAGGCGGAGGTGTCGATCTTATCAGGATCACCGACA
>JAEEQC010000188.1 GCA_016285135.1 Lachnospiraceae bacterium | reverse complement strand
ACACTTTTGTTTGGACCTTCATCTTCCCGATCGCTCTTTCAACGTTTATGTTCCTCTCTTTCGGTAATGTATATAAGGACGAGCTTGTGATGAACAGCATCCCGGTGGCTGTTGAAGAGGGACTTGAGGAAACACAGATTCCCGTGCAGAACTTCCTCGAAGGCGCGAAGCAGAATAACGGCGACCCTTATTTTGTGGTCAGCGTGTTAAGTAAGGAAGCGGCGAAGGAAGCGCTTGAAAACGGAGATGTCTCGGCGATCGTCACCACGGAAGGTTTGACCCCCACGGTGGTCGTAAATGGTAACGACTTCAAGGAAGAGATCGTTATCACCGCCATGAACGAGTACCTTAAGTATAAAAAAACTATAGATGATATCACCGCAGATATCATAAAGAACGGGATTGCAGTTGAAAGCGGAGCCGGTGTTGCTCCGGAAGAGATGACCCCGGAGAAGCTGGCGGAGGCGGAAGCCGCAATCCTTGCCAAAATTGCAGAGGCGGAAACGGACGAGCAGTTCTTTAATGAAACAAGCCTCGCAAAAGGACCCCAGAATGTGTACAACAATTTCTTCTATGCAACATTCGCAATGGGATGCCTGTTCGCCTGCCTCGGAGCCGTAAATCTCACAGACAAGCTTATGCCCGGCAGGACACCTCTTTCGGGAAGGCTCAACATCTGCGGAACATCAAAGTTAAAGATGGTCATCTCGCAGATGTCCGTCAACCTCCTGGTTGTGTTCGCAGCCCAGATGGGTGCATACTTCTACATGCGCCTGATCGGGATCGAGCTCACCGATGACATCCTCGCTGTAGCAGGAATCCTCCTTGCAGGCGCGTCGTTCGGAATCTCGCTCGGAGTCCTGATCGGAGCGATCCCGCGCCTCGGCGAAGGCTCCAAGGTCGGTATCGGCGTCGGCGTGACGATGCTCATCAGCTTCCTCGCAGACCTTTGCACAACAGGCATCAAGGATTCGATCGAGAGAAACATGCCCATCATAAACAGGATCTCTCCTGCGGCGCTCATCTCCGATTCGTTCATGACCATATACGTTTATGACGATTACGACAGATACTTCAGAAACCTTATCACGCTTGTCGCGATGGCAGTGGTCATCACCACGATCGCTATATTCATTCTTTCGAGAAGTCGTGCGAACAAGATGATGTTAAAGACCTGATATCACGACCGGTCACATAAGCGTTGAAAAGAAAAAAGCGAAACCTGCTCCCACAGAGCAGAGATATACATTCTAAGGCGTTGTGATGATAACGCAAAAAAGGAGCTGTCTGTATGAAAATATTTAAGGCGTTCTTCATGGTGATGAGGAAATATGCATACAACTTCACCCTGTACATGGGAATATTCTGCGGCGTGCTGTTCGGAGGCGTGCTTCCTCATGTTGATGAAAATACAGCCCAGAAGTACGTAAGCCCGAAGGTTGACTACGCGATCCTCGACCTTGACGAGTCGGACCTTTCGAAGGGACTCTGCGAATACCTCGAGAAGATCCACGTAAAGAAGGAGATCAACTCGTTCGAGGAAAATCTTGTAAGGGACGACCTCTACAGCAGGTACATAGGCGCAGCGATCGTTTTGGAGAAGGGATTCCAGGAAGGCTTTGAGAACGGCGAGACTGCAAAGTTCGTGAAGTTCTACGACATCCCGGACAACATGTATTCGGTAGTTTTCTCGAACTGTGTTTCGGAGTACCTCAAGTACATCAGGCAGCAGCCGGCAGGCACATCGATGGCTGAAGCGACCGCAAAGGCATCTGACACACTCGGAAAGAAGATCGAAGTGACCTACCCCGAAGACACATCGGCGGTACCGAGGGACAAGACCTATTACTTCTTCCTCTACATGCCCTGGATCCTCACGCTCATGATGATAGTTTCGCTCACACCCGTGCTTGCAAGACTTAACGAGGAAAGGATCAGAAAGCGCGTATATGCGTCGCCCTACAAGTTCACTAAGATGAACTCGGAGATCTATCTTGCGATGCTTATAGTCGGGCTCGCAGTTTGCGCGGTGTTCTTCGGTATCGCAGAGATGACTCACACGGTCAACAGCAATGTCGGACTTTATGTTGTGAACATGCTCGTGCTTATGCTGGTGGCTCTTTCGATCACCTTCTTTGTCAGCAAGTTTGTTAAGAACGACATGATCATCTCGCTCATCGGAAACGTGGTCGGACTCGGAATGTCCTTCCTGTGCGGCGTGTTCGTTCCCCAGAGCGTGATGAGCCCCACCATCCTCAAGGTGGCACACATCCTCCCGGCTTACTGGTACGTCAAGGCAAACGACGCGATCAACGCCTATAAGCCCGGAAACCTCTCGTCCGTACTCGGCCCCATCGGAGTGGAGCTGCTGTTCGCGGTAACACTCTTCGGTGCAGGACTTTATGCAGCGAAGGTGAGGAGAGTAAAGAACTGAAAAACAGGTGGTCCCTTGGGGACGGGGGTTGTGGGTCATTGAACTGCTATGACCCACAACCCCCGTCCCCAAGGGACCACACCCCCATCGTCACCCCAGTAAATTTCACACAAATTGTCACTCGTCGTAGTCGGCGCAGAGCTCGCGAGCGAGTGCATCTATCTGCTCCTCGTTAGCTTCGTTCATAGCCGAGAGGATCGAAACGTTGTTCTCAGTGAAGTTGATGTTCTTACTTCCTTCAAACATCTTCTTAATGGTTCTGGTTGCAACAGGTGCCCAGGATCCGTTCTCGATTGTACCGATTGTCTTGTTCTTGTAGCCACGCTCCGTAAGATGGTTGATGAATTCTCTCATGAAGGGGAAGATCTCGCCGTTGTAGGTGGTGGTAGCAAGTACCATCTTTCCGTAGCGGAATGCATCCTCAACACACTCAGCCATATCGGAACGGGCGAGGTCGTTCACAACAACCTTGGGAGCACCGTAGTCAAGCAGCTTGTCCGCAAGGAGATTGACTGCCTTCAGAGTGTTGCCGTAAACCGACGTGAAGTTGATGAGGATGCCCTCGGTCTCAACTCCGTATGAAGACCATGTGTTATAGAGGTCAATGTAGTATCCGAGATTCTCAGAGAGAACCGGTCCGTGGAGAGGGCAGATCATGGCGATATCAAGTGTCTTTGCCTTCTCAAGCAGCTTCTGAACCTGTGCTCCGTACTTGCCGACGATACCGAAGTAGTAACGGCGTGCCTCGCATGCCCAGTCATCATCCTCACTGTCAAGTGCTCCGAACTTGCCGAAAGCATCTGCCGAGAAGAAGATCTTATCCTGCGCGTCGTAGGTCATGATAACCTCGGGCCAGTGAACCATGGGAGCTGCCACAAACGTGAGCTTCCTGCCCGAAAGGTCGAGCTCACCGCCGTCAGCGACAACCACTCTTCTGTCTTCATATCCGGTGCCGAAGAAATTCTTCATCATCTCAAACGCCTTTGCTGATGAAACGATCTGCGTGGCCGGAAAAGCTTTCATAAATGCTGTGATGCTTCCGCTGTGATCGGGCTCCATGTGCTGGACCACAAGGTAATCGGGCGCGCCTCCGTCAAGCGCTTCCTTAATGTTCTCTATCCATTCCTGCGTGAAACCTTTGTCAACAGAATCCATGACTGCGGACTTACCCGCGCGGATCACATATGAATTATAGGCCATCCCCTCGGGGACAATGTACTGACCCTCGAAGAGGTCGAGCTTGTGGTCGTTAACGCCCACGTAGAAAACAGTGTCTGTGATATTGTTCATTTCGATATCCTTTCGTGCCCGCCCATGATGGGACGGACGGTTTTTATACAAATCAGTCAACGTCTCCCCGAAATCTTCTTCATCATTTTCGAGGTAATAAAACGATGCTCCGCATCTGTCTTATTATAAACGCAAAGCAGATTCGGAGCAATCAAATTCAACTCTTTAAGTCCTGGGGCAAAATTGCA
>JAEEQC010000187.1 GCA_016285135.1 Lachnospiraceae bacterium | reverse complement strand
TGTCACACCCGTACATGATGTTAACACCCGCACGGAATGTGCTGTCGTACCTGACGGGCAGATCTTCGACTATCCCTGTTGCTTCCTTCTGAACGTCGATCACGTGGGTTTTAAGGGACGGGTTCTTTTCCTTGGCTTTTCTGTTTATGAGCAGAGTATAAAGCAGCTCGGCAATCTTATAACTGTTGTGTGTTCCGAAGATTATGTCGATGAAGCTGTAGCTCTTCTTCATCTTTTCGACCTCGTCGGGCTCCTGCATCATGCATCCGGAGATTCCGATGACCATCGATGGATTCTTTTCTTTCTTGATCTTACCGACATATCCGATCCGGCCGTAGACACGTGTGCTTGCGTTCTCGCGTACCGTACAGGTGTTGTAGAGTACAAGATCCGCTTTTTCATCGTCCACACGCTCGTAGCCAATGCTCTCAAGAACTCCCGCCAGCTTTTCGGAGTCACGGAAGTTCATCTGACAGCCGAAGGTCGAGATGTGATATGTGAGCTTCTTCTCATCCGTCATCTGTCCCGACGCAGCAAGCAGTTCCTTACACCTCTCGATGTAAAAGAGCTGTCTTTCCGGCTCTTGTGTGGGAGCATTTAAGAAATCTGTAGTTTCAGAGTCGTTTATCATTCTATCCTCGATTCTTTTATGTCAATACTCAATCCTTAATATTTCTGTATTCCAAATGTTTTAACTATTATTGGTTTGATTATGGTCTGTTATACATTTCGTTATTCATACTTTGTTTTATTATCTTTTCATATACCTTAAGCCCATCAACTGCAGCTGAGGTTATTCCTCCCGCATATCCCGCACCTTCACCGCAGGGATAAAGCCCTTTAAGGCCTTTCGCACAGAACGTTTCCTCTTCTCTTAGGATCCGTATGGGCGAAGAAGTGCGACTCTCTACCGCCATCATGATAGCATCTTCTCCGGCAAAGCCCTTAATGGTCCTGTCGAAGGCCGGAAGTGCTTCCCTGAGCGGTTCCGTGATGAGGGTCGGGAGTACTTTGGTTAGATCACAGGCCTCAGCGCTACCCCTCGTGTTCGGGTTACGCCTGTCGAGGCTCACGGTCTCCCTGTCCTCGAGGAAATCCGTCACGTAACACGTGGGGATCTTGCCTCCACATGCGTCAAAAGCCGCTTTCTCAAGCTTTTCCTGAAACTTCATGCCGGCAAGGACGTCGTCTCCTGTAAGATCACTCTCCCTGATCTCAACAACGATCGCAGAGTTGGCCGTCGCCTCGTCACGCGCGCTGTAGCTCATACCGTTGACACAGAGCATGCCTTCCTGTGAAGACGCGTTCACCACGACGCCTCCCGGACACATACAGAACGAATAAACACCGCGTCCTTCGCCGGTCTTATATGTGAGCTTGTAATCGGCAGCCGGGTACTTTGCAAAGTCCGCACCATACATAGCACGTGAGATAAGCTCCTGCGGGTGTTCCACTCTCACACCCATCGCAAAGGCCTTTCTCTCCATCTCGATGCCCTTCGAAAGAAGCATCCTGACTGTATCGCGGGCACTGTGACCCGTCGCGAGAACTATCGTGTCACACTCTATCCTTTCGGAGCCGTTTACAACAGCCGCCGTGACAGTACCGTCTTTTTCTTCGAAGCCGGTAAAAGTGCTGTTAAACCTCACTTCTCCGCCCAGTTCCCCGACTCTTTCCCTAAGAGCCTTTACAATACCTCGAAGCTTGTCGGTCCCGATGTGCGGCTTATTGATATACCTGATGGAAGGATCTGCCCCGAACTCAACAAGTATGTCGAATACATGAGCGATCCTGCCGAAATTGTCATGTATCATGGTGTTGAGTTTGCCGTCGGAAAATGTCCCGGCACCACCTTCACCGAACTGAACGTTAGAGTCGGGACGAAGCTTCCCTGTTCTGAAGAATTCTTCGACATCGGCGGTTCTCTTATCAACGTCACAGCCGCGTTCAAGAACTATCGGCCGCAGTCCTGCCTGTGCCAGCTTGTATGCGCAGATCATTCCTGCCGGCCCGAATCCGACTATGACGGGTCTCTTTACAGTACCGGAAGAGTACCTCTCGCCCGGATCCTCATAAACAACCGGTTTAACTATGCACGCATTTTTGATCCTGCATCTTTTTAAGAACTTCTCCTCGTTTGCTACATCGATATCGACACCGTAAACGTAGCGTATATCGTCCTTTTTACGTGCATCAAGAGAAAGCTTTCTGAGAACCGCGCCCCGTAATACTCCGGGGTCAACCCGCAGCTTACCCGCCACGACGCTTTTGAGAGCTTCGATATCGATCTTCTCTTTTTCAGTAAAAGATATCCGAATCAATTGTACCTCCGGCTGAATACGTTCCGGCTCTGAGTCCGGTGATCCAAGCAAAAGTCAGGTTATTGCCACCGCATGCGAAATCCGCATCCAGGGCTTCACCTGTTATATAAAGGCCTTTTAAACGCTTATGTTCAAGGGTTGCGGGTATAACCTCATCGAGTCTTACACCGCCGCTTGTTACCTGTGAATTTTCAAATCCCATTGTGCCCGTAACGTGGATCGTGAGCCCGCAGAGCATGTCTATCACGTGTCCGGCCATCTTAAATCCGTCGTCAACCGAAGGCTTAAGCTCCGGATCGATGTGCAGATGAAGCATGGCAGCATATACGAGCTTTCTGTTGGCGATACCGGTGAGCAGCTCCTCAATAGTATATCCGCCTTCGACAAGCCTCTCCCAGATACTTTTGAGCATTACTTCCCTGTCTCGCTGCGAAAGAACTGCCACCCTGATGCTGACATTCTTTTTTTCATCAAGTGCCCGTGCGGCCAACCCCGAGCAGTTCATCACAGGTATACCGCTCAGTCCTTTCTTGCTGAAAATGATCTCCCCGTGTTCAAAAAACACTTCCGTCCCGTCAACCATGAGATGAACGTCGGCATAATGCCTGACACCGTCAATTACCTTGGACTGCTTAAAATCTGTCGTGAGTCCTACAAGAGAAGGATAAAGAGCGGTGATCCCGACTCCGAGTTTCTTTAAAAGCCTGAAAGACGATCCATCAGTACCGAGGTCGGGCCTTGATGCCCCGCCGGCACTCATGATCAGCTTCCTGCATGAAAACATGTTATTGACAACATACCCACCGTTTCGTTCCGTAATGTCCGTAACGTCACAATCGCAGATAATATCACAGCCCGTAGCCAGTGCGACACTCACAAGAGTGTCCCTGACAGTCGATGCCTGAAGCGAAGCAGGGTAAAAGTAGCCGTTCTTTTCATGGATGAATATCCCGATAGACTCAAAGAATCTGACAAGCGTCTCAAAGGGTATGCTCTTAAAGATCTTGCATGCAAGCTCTCTGTCGCGTCCGTGAACTATGCTCCCGACATCTTCCCTGTTTGAGACGATGTTGCACTTGCCGTTGCCCGTGACTGTGATCTTCTTTCCGGGCTTAGAAAGCTTTTCAAGTATCAGTACATTCGAACCGTTACGCGCGGCACAGATACCGGCAGTCAGACCGGACGCGCCGGCTCCGACAATGATGATATCGTAATTCTTCATAGGACCTCCCATCCGACTGAGAAACACGACGGCTGCCTTACTTTAGCAGCCTCAGTTTAACAAAAATCTTACAGATCCTGTTGCCCATCGGCAGCTTCGAGAGTTCCTCGCGACCGACACCCTTAAGGACGATAAGGATCACAAAATACACAGGAATACATACAACTATGGCAACAACCGAGCTTACCGAAACATACAGTCCCGTCTTTACGAGCAGCTGATAAACCACCCTTCCGAACAGTCCCATAATAAGTGAAGACAAGAGCGGAAGCACGAATGTCTTTTTTAACTCCTGCCTGTAGCCGATCTCTTTACTGAGTGCCCTGTAATTAAGAGCACAAACGACGAGCGCATAAAGGATGTTGCAGATCA
>JAEEQC010000186.1 GCA_016285135.1 Lachnospiraceae bacterium | reverse complement strand
ATCGCACTTCTTATTGCAATCCTCATCACGGTGCTGATGGAGAGATCTTTCATCAGCAAGGAATCGAGTGAGATAGCGCTTATGAAGGCAATCGGTTTCAAGACTCGCTCCGTTTCGGCGCAGCACACGATCCGCTTCGTGATTGTGATCATTATCTCGACAGCGCTTGCCGCAGCACTCAATTGGCCGTTCACCAAGATCGTGTGCGACAGGATCTTCGGTGTAATGGGTGCAGGCTCCGGAATAGAATACAAGATAAACGGCCCGGAACTCTTTGCGCTTTATCCTGCGATCCTCGCAGTAGTTGTTTCACTCACGGCATGGCTTGCTTCACTGTACGCCAAGACGATCAAAGCCGACAAGATGGGTGATATAGAGTAAATGCATCAAAAAAGGACGAAAAGCCAGAATTTGGTGCAAGATAGAAATATAACATAACAGATAAGGCAGGAAAGCCGGATGACATAAGAAAAACGGAAAGATAGGAAAGGATGGAAATCGGGATGAATAAAATAATAGATGTAAAAGATCTTTGCAAGACATACGTGGTAAACAAGAAGCAGAACAACGTTCTCAGGAACGTGAACTTCTCAATAGATGAAGGCGAGATGGTCGGTGTCATGGGACCTTCGGGCTCGGGCAAGTCGACCCTCCTCTACACAGTTTCGGGGATGGACAAGATGACAGCCGGCGAGGTCACCTTTAACGGCAGGAATCTCTCGAAGCTCAAGGAGAACGAGATGGCGGACTTAAGGCTCGACGAGATGGGATTCATCTTCCAGCAGATGTACATGATGAAAAATCTTTCGATACTTGATAACATCATGCTCCCTGCCGTAAAATCTAAGAAGGATAACGGTGGCAGAAAAGAAACAAGAGAGCGCGCCCTTACGCTTATGCACAAACTCGGCATCGAAGATACCGCAGCGAACGGCATTAACGAGGTTTCGGGCGGTCAGCTTCAGCGCGCATGCATATGCCGCAGCATGATCAATAAGCCGAGCGTTATCTTTGCCGACGAGCCTACAGGTGCCTTGAACCGCACCGCTTCAGACGAAGTAATGAACGAGATCGTCGGACTTAACAATGAAGGCACAACGGTTATGCTTGTAACCCACGACGTAAAGGTAGCAGCGAAGTGCTCGCGTGTCCTCTATATCGAGGACGGCAACATCAAGGGTGAAAAGCAACTCGGCAAGTGTGAGAGCCCTTCTCAGGTAAGAGAGAGGGAGAGAGATCTAAATAATTGGCTTATGGAACTTGGGTGGTAGGGCAGTGCCAAGGGCACTGCCAGCCCGTAGCGAAGGCTACGAATGTTCAACGTAGCGTTCGCGTAGGGGAACCATGAAATATAGAAGGTGATAACGAATGATCGACATCCTCTTAGTAGAAGACAACAAAGAACTCAGTGACGTCCTCGTCGACTTCCTCCGTGCGGAGGGGTACGTCGTGTCGACTGCCACGAACGGGCGTACTGCGCTCGAACGCTACGAGATGTACGGTGCGAGGCTCGTTATCCTCGATATCATGCTTCCGGAGCTTGACGGGATGTACATCCTTGAAAAGGTCCGCGAAACATCCAACACTCCGGTCCTTATTGTCAGTGCCAAGGTAGGCAAGGATGACAAGCTCCGCGCCATTGTTTCCGGCGCGGATGACTACATCGAAAAGCCATATGATATAGACATTCTGTTAGCAAAGATAAAAGGCATATTTAAACGCCGTCTCGCCACCGATACGGTGACGGACGGCAATATCATGCTTGATATAGCTCATGAGAAGATCTTTAAGGACGGCAAAGAGATCGTTGCCACCACCAAGGAGTTCGAACTCATGAAGCTCTTTGTGGAGAACAAGGGGCACACGCTCCTTAAACAGTACATTTTCGACACAATCTGGGGCAAGGACAGCGAGTCCGAACTCCAGACTCTCACGGTCCACATCAAATGGCTCCGTGAGAAGATCGAGGAGGATCCATCTAACCCCAAGAGGATCATCACCGTTTGGGGCAAGGGTTACAGGTATGAGTGAGTAATCTCATGTGAGATCACATTATATCGAAATTGCAAAGTATCTAATCTTAGCTATGCCGGATTCGGTGATATCATCTGAATCAATCTTGATCCAGTAGGCATTTGTAGAATTCTCTTTCTTGACAAGTGCCCAACCGCTTCCGGTCCCGGCAGGGACAGTATCGACAATTCTCATAGATCCGAGAGTTTCGCCTCCGATCGAGGTAATAGTATCGTTTAACTCACCAAAATCAGTCATAACAGTCGGGTTGCCGGGCCAGGTAAATGATCCGGTCGAAATTGCCGCATCGTTTGTAGCATTAGATTCTACACAATAAGCTGCTCCCATGGCTGTCGGCGTCATGGTGATAGTGTTGTATGCATCCGCAATGTACAACAATCCGGCAAACCGTTCGGTGCTTGTTCCGTGAAGTACAGAAGCTATATTGCCCTGCGTGTTGAAATCAACATATAAACTTTCGTATTGTGGTGTACTTCCGTTTGTTCCTGCATACAAAGGTATTGAGCGATAAGGGTCATCAAGTCTTCCACCCCAGCGAGATCCATGGTAAGACAGGTAGTTAAGAGTATCCCATTTTGCGAAGTTGTCGGTTCTCTCGTCCACAACACGAGCAAGGAAGAAATTGCCACCCGAATCCTGATCTAAGAATCCGGTGTATCGGAAGAATTCATTCTCATCTACAAACGAGCCTGATACACAAGGGGAATACCATGTGGGATCAGATCCGTAACAAAGGTTAAGATCATTATTGTCCTGACCGGATATCAAATACTCGATATAGACTTTATCATGCGATTGGGGGTAAGGGTCCACAAATCCTCTGACAAACTCTTTCGCTCCGGGGGCGCTACCAATTAAGCTGTTGATCAGAATATCCTGATAGTAATTCCCTGAAGCATCTTGCGTCATTACACCATAAATGCTATCATCGGGATTCGTAACAGAACCCGGAAGGTACCTGTTGTATGTAGGGGACCATGTGAGGTTTGAGATCGATGATCGCGAATAAGTATAATTGCCGATCGTGTTCAATGTGTAGCTCTCAGCATAAAGGTAAGCGTTGTTTAACTGGATGCGGTTTACAAAGCCCAGTGCGTCAGGCTTGATTTCACTGATGCGAAGGTATGGATTATACTCATCACCCGTTTTCTTGTAGATTATACCTACTTTAAAGGAGATGTCTTCCGGTCCGAATAACGGAGCTATCGTTAATTGTCCGTCTCTGCTACTACTTAAGTATTCATTTTGCCCGTCTCCGAGCGAAAGGAGTGATCCGACCGAAGTGGATGAGTTGCTCTTGTCATAAAGCAGAATCGAATAACTCTCGGGTACTGTTTTGTTTGTTTCTATAGACTGCCGGTAGCCCTCTCTGAAAAAGGCATAATAATGCTTATCAGATCCGCTTACAGAATAACTGAAACAATATCCATACAGTTTATTTTGGGAGGATCCGATATAAGCATTTCTTTGTGCCTGAGCAGAGCCGACTGCAGCCGAAATGTTCTGTGTTCCGCCGGACTGGAATCTGGCCTGTCCCTTAAGTCCCCAAGGGTAATACGAATCATCGGGCACCGAAATATAATATCTTTTAGGAGTGTAATAGGTGAATATTGCACTGTTCGGAGCGGGGTAATAATAATTTGTTTCAGGATCAAAATCGGAAGCACCATTCCATGAGGAAGGAACGGGTGTAGCAAGTCCTCCGTCTAACTCATTACTAGAAGGGTCATATGTCATCGCCAACAAGGCCATCTTGTACTTATGACTCGATGAATCCCCCGCCTCCGGGATGTAATAAGGATTGGCAGTTCCGAAGCTGTTGATATTGCTGTTCGTCCAGTCAATCTCTGAGCTCGAAAGATCGAGCACGGCGTATTCCTGCATGCTCT
>JAEEQC010000185.1 GCA_016285135.1 Lachnospiraceae bacterium | reverse complement strand
CGCCGTGATCTGGTATCTTGACGGGATGGAGAGTGCGAAACCGCTGGTTGCGCATTTCCTTGATGACCATCTCTCAGACGGCGAGAAGAGTTTGATACTGGTAGGCGAAAAGGAAGAGACGAAGGAGCTTGCCCGACACTTCAAGCCGGGCGTTGTTTCCGAGAAATTCCCGCGCCCGCTCCAGACAGACGCACTCGTCGAGTACCTGCAGAAGAGGGGTAATCCGGATTCGATGGCGGCCAGGAAGACGATCCTGATCGTCGATGACGACCCGTCATATATGGGCGTTATCCGCGACTGGCTGCGTGGCAGCTACAAGGTTGCGATGGCGAGCTCGGGACTGCAGGCCATCAAGTGGCTCGGCGCCAACACGGCCGACCTGATCCTGCTCGATTTCGAAATGCCCGTCACGAGTGGACCGCAGGTCCTTGAGATGCTCAGGAGCGAGCCGGAGACGGCTTCAATCCCGGTGTTCTTCCTGACGGGGCGAAATGACAAGGAGAGCGTCATGCAGGTGGTCTCTCTTAAACCGGAAAACTACCTCTTAAAGACGATCCAAAGGGACAAGCTCCTTGCGGTGCTTGGGGAGTTTTTTGCAAAAGGATGAGGCACGTTGCCTGTCTGAGTTTTTTGCCAAAGGATGAGACTTGTTGTAAGATGTTCTGAGTGCGTTGCGTTTGACCGGGGAAATAAAAGGGAAATAAAAATAAAAGAGAGGGATCAGGATGAAGAAGTGGATCTGGATAACTCTGGGGATCGTCGCAGCGATCGCTATAGCAGCTGCGGTGATACTCATCTTTGTGGTAGGACGCAACGACTACCGTTCGATAAAGGTCTTCGAGATCGGAGGAGATGCGAGGGTTGAACGCGGAGCCGACACGCTTGATGCGTTCAAGGACATGTCGCTCAGTTCGGGAGATGTCCTCGAAGTCCCCGATGACAGTTTTGTCAGGCTCAAGCTTGACGATGACAAATATGTGTACCTCGAAGCAGGTACGAGGATCGAGCTTTACGCGACCGGAACCGAGAAGGACAGCAAGACGCGTGTGTTTGTCTCGCGCGGCTCGATGATGACCGAAGTCAGGAAAAAGCTTTCGGCCAGATCGTCTTACGATATCGTGACACCGAACACAACCATGTCGATCCGCGGTACCAAAACACTGACCGAAGTTACGGAGGATGCTGCTACCGGTGACATCAAGACAAACAGTGCCGTCTATGAGGGCAAGGTAACGCTTATGGCCGTCAAGGTAGCTCCTGACGGTAAGGTCGTCTCCGTAGAGAAGGAACTCGGAGAGGGAGACAGCAATTCGGTTTCGACCGTAAAGGAAGAGCTTGTCTCCGAAGAAGATATGAAGTCGATCGTTGACTTCGGCGAAACTCTTAAGGGCGAAAAGGTAGAATCGCTTTCCGAGGAGGAAGCCGGTATCAGGTTCGACGAGGCAGACTTTAAGGCAGCATTCCTCGAGAACTTAAAGAAGTACCTCTCGGATAATTTCATGAGCCTGTTTGACGGCACGGGTCTCACATCCGAGAAGCTTGAGAGCCTCAGCGAAGGCCTCAATTCGCTCAAGGGTTATCTTGAAAAAGCCAGAGATGCTACTGAAAAAGCAAAGGAAAAGATTGAGGAGAAGTACGGGATAGATGATATCGATAATATAGATCCCTCGACCATAGATTCCGAAAAGTTCGATAACGAAACAGTCGATTCCGATACATTCGCTTCGGAACTGTTTGAGGGAATCAGGCAGGAGTACGAAGACAAGGAGTCTGACGGAGCAGATCAGGAGTCCTCTGCATCTGAGGTGGATGCACTTCCGGAAGGCTTCAGCAAGGATATAGCAAAAGATCTTATAGGCATTGCGGATGGTCTGCAGGGGTTGTTTTCACGATGATTCAACCATGAACAGGCAGGGCCGCTGTCTGACCCGGCGGCTTGACACCGGGGAGCAAATCGGGGATAATGCACATATGTTTTCGATTTGATCGGAGATGACTTTGTGCCTCGAATCGTAAGGCGAAAATTTCCGGCGGATCTCGCGCCGTAACAGAAGGGGAATAAAATGGGAAAGATTAAGGGTACGATACTGACATTCGTGATGGTGCTGGTACTTTTGGCTTCGGCATGTCCGGGGGGCATTGTCGAGGCACAGGCCGCAACTACTGTTTCGATCAGTGCAAAAAAGGCCACGCTTTCGGTAGGCGAGAAAATGACACTCTCACTCAAGGGAGCAAAAAGCAGTATTACATGGGCTTCCTCGAAGCCTAAGGTTGCAAAGATCACCCAAAAGGGCAAGGTCACGGCTCTCAAGGCGGGCAGTACCACGATCACTGCGATCTGCTCAAATAAATCATACACCTGCAAGATCACGGTTGTTGAAAACAAGGAACTCTCCGCCAAGGAGGTATACAAGCTCTGCCGTGACGGTGTGGTGGAGGTGAATGCGGGAGCGTCTTTAGGGTCCGGATTCTTCATAAAGAAGAAGACCGTAGTCACGAACTTTCATGTGATCGAGAAGGCAACATCCCTTTCGATAAAGACTCTCGATGATGAAGAGTACGATGTTCTTGAGGTGCTCGGTTACAGCGAAGAGCTTGACCTGGCCGTCCTCAAGGTTGACCTCGCCGGAACTCCCATTGCGAGCAACACGCACGGGCTCACCATGGGCGAGACGACCTACACGATCGGCAGCTCGCTGGGTCTGACCAATACCTTCTCGAACGGTATGATCAGCAACACAAGCCGTAACTTTAACGGAGTGGAGTACATTCAGACCAATACCGCGATCTCCCACGGCAACAGTGGCGGTCCGCTTATTAACGCATATGGCGAAGTGATCGGGGTTACCACTGCATTCTTTACTGAGGGGCAGAACCTCAATCTCGCCATTAATATATCTGAGCTCGATAAGGTCGACACGGACTCACCCATGAGCGCAGAAGAGTTTATAAAAAGAAACTCCAAAGGCAGCTCCAAAGGAAACTCAGGAGGTAACTCAGGAGGTAATTCGGGCGGTAATTCAGGCGGAAACTCGGGAGGCAATTCCAAGGGAAACACACAAGACGGCACAGAGCCCAGCCTTGATGCGCTCCTCATGATCGGGAATCCCGACGGTCAGTTATACGTGTTCGCAATCGGGATCATAAACTACAGCCCCAAAGCGATCAAATTCGGAGGCTCGGCAGCTGATGCATTTGCGCTCATCTATCCGTCACCCGAATCGGATTACGTGGCTGCTTACCCGTTTGATGAGGAAACCCTTGAGCCGATCACTTCGGTCACGATCGAGCCCGGCGAGTCCAAAACCATCTTCTTTGCCATGGAAAGGGCGGCTTTCGTTGATGAGGACGAATCAGTCGCAACGATAGTGATCAGGTACGACGGAGCTGAGTATTTCTGTATGGCGGGTACAAAAGGTGGCAGCCTGGTGCTTCCTTATAAGTATTGATAAGGGTTTGTTTCGTAACAGAATATAAAGAACAAGCGGGACGCAGAGCATGATGCAAAGCGTCCCGTTTGATTTGACCATTGACATTCTGATCGTAGTGATCAGGCATTATACTACTTAACAGTAATAGCGGATTTCACCAAAAGTCTGCTCCCAGAGTTTTGATATGTCGGAGTGACGAGCTGAAATAACCTGTTTTATGTAATTCAGTTTCTTTTCGGGAATGTCTGACGAATTGTTTTGCACTATACAACCACCGGTTCTATCACATGTGAGACGCTTGATAACAGTTCCTTAAGATCGTTGATTTCGTCGGGAGAAAAACCGATAATGTTTTCCCATTTGTAGTCGGGAAGCCAACAAACAGCACTGTTAAACCCTCCGTCGACAGGTTTTTCGATGACGACTTTTACCTGATCGTGATCATCTTTATGAATCAACTCTGAATGGACGATTTCTGTTCCGTCATTGAGTGTT
>JAEEQC010000184.1 GCA_016285135.1 Lachnospiraceae bacterium | reverse complement strand
GGCAAGCCCCGTCAGAGCACACAGCTCGGTGCCGAGCTCATCGGTGATTCAAGCGCTTTTGCGGATGCCGAGATGATCGCGCTCACTGTTGAGTGTCTCATTGAGGCAGGGCTCACGCAGTTCCAGGTCGAGATCGGCGAGACTGCGTTCTTTGCTGCAGTTGCTGAAGAGGCAGGGATCAAGGGCGAAGAGTACGATGAGCTCGTAAGGCTCATCACGGACAAGAACATCTTCGGTATCGAGGATCTGTTGAAACGCGAGGGTCTCGATGAGAAGTACAGAAAGCTTTTCCTTGCGCTTCCTTCACTTTTCGGCTCGTTCGAAAGGCTTGAGGATTTCAAAAAGCTCACTGACAACAAGATCGCGACCGAAGCGATCGAGCGCCTTGAGAAGATCTACGAGATCATGAAAGTCTACGGTTATGACGACTACATCGGCTTCGACCTCGGAAAGCTCAGCAGCTACAGGTATTACACGGGTATTATCTTTAACGCCTATACCTACGGCCTCGGCGAAGCACTCATTGCCGGCGGACGATACGACAAGCTTGCGGGACAGTTCGGTAACGACAGACCCGCAGTCGGCATGGCGGTTTATGTGGAGCGTATGATGGAAGCGCTTGTTAGAAACGGCTGCGTAAGGGGCGAACACGAGAAGACAAAGACGGCTGTCGTTGCTCCGGATGAAGCTTCCTACGCAAAAGCGTTAAAGAAAGTAAGAGAGCTCAGAAAAAACGGGAAGGCAGCGTTCATCCGCGTGGACGAGAAATGCTCAACAAATGATCTTGCTGAGGATACAGACGCATTCGTAATATAGTAACATATGTCGGACGGCAAGAGAAAACAAAAGAAAGTGTCGGTTATGTTTGAAGGACTGATCGCTCAGTAAATGACATCCGGCACAATTCAAAAAACTGTGAATCGGATTTTTAACAGATACTTTGGAGGTTATAAATGAGATACATCACAATAGCACTTGCGAAAGGACGTCTTGCCAAGCAGACGATGGAGATCCTCAAAAAGCTCGGCATCACATGCCCCGAGATGGAGGACAAGGACTCACGCAAGCTCATCTTCACAAACGAGGAGCTCGGATTTAAGTTCTTCCTTGCGAAGGCAAACGACGTGCCTACGTATGTTGAGTACGGTGCAGCCGACATCGGTATCGTCGGCAAGGACACGATAGATGAGGAAGGAAGGTCGCTCTACGAAGTGCTCGACCTCAACCTCGGAAAATGCAGGATGTGCGTTGCCGGCCCCGAGTCGGCGAGGGCACTTCTCGATTCGTCGCTCCCCTTAAGGGTTGCCACGAAGTATCCCAAGATCGCGAAAGATTACTTTTACAACGTACGACACCAGTCCGTGGAGATCATCAAGCTCAACGGTTCAATCGAACTCGCACCGATCGTTGGACTTGCGGAAGTCATCGTAGATATCGTTGAGACAGGCTCGACTTTGAGAGAAAACGGACTTGTAGTCCTTGAGGAGTTTATGCCGATCTCGGCACGCATGGTTGTCAACCGCGTGAGCCTCAAGATGGAGCAGGAGCGTATAGGAAAGCTGATTGAGGATATGAAGAAAGTCCTGCAGAATGCGTGAGCATCCCGAAAAATGATAAGGTTTCACAGGGAGACTTACACAGGAGATTGAAAGGAGACGTTTTATATGAAGATAGTTAAACTTGACGAATCATCAAAGAAGAACTTACTCAAAGAACTTATAAAGAGAAGCCCCGGCCAGTACCGCGAATACGAGGACAAGGTTGCGGCCATCGTCGGTGATGTGCGTGAGCGCGGTGACGAGGCTATATTCGAATACACAAAGAAGTTCGACGGGTTCAATCTTTCGCCCGAGAGAATCCTTGTGACACAGGCTGAGATCGATGACGCATATGTGAAAGCAGGCGAGAAGCTCGTCTCAGTCATCAGAAAAGCAGCAGCGAACATCCGTAATTTCCACGAGCGTCAGAAGCAGAACAGCTGGTTCGAGACTCCCGCTGACGGGATCTTCCTCGGACAGAAGGTTACGCCTCTTAAGCGCGCCGGCGTTTATGTGCCCGGAGGCAAGGCTGCTTATCCTTCGTCGGTTCTTATGAACGTTATACCCGCAAGAGTAGCCGGTGTTGACGAAGTCATCATGTGCACACCTCCCGGAAAAGACGGCGTGATCTACGATGGTACTCTCGTTGCAGCCAAGGAAGCCGGAGTTGACAAGATCTACAAGGTCGGCGGAGCACAGGCAGTTGCAGCCATGGCATTCGGAACTGAGAGCGTGCCGAGGGTAGACAAGATAACCGGACCCGGTAACATATACGTTGCGCTTGCAAAGAAAGCCGTTTACGGCAATGTCAGCATAGATTCGATCGCGGGCCCGAGCGAGATCCTCGTGCTTGCCGACGAGACCGCGAATGCGTCCTATGTTGCGGCAGACCTTCTTTCGCAGGCAGAGCATGACGAGCTCGCATGCGCGATCCTCATCACGACGAGCAGTAAGCTTGCCGAGGAGGTTAACAAAGAGACAGAGCGCATGACGAAGGAGATGCCGAGGGAGAAGATCATCAGCGCATCACTGAACTCATACGGTTATATACTTGTTGCCGACAACATGAAAGACGCTATCGATGCAGTTGACGAGATCGCACCCGAGCACCTTGAGATCCAGACAAAGGATCCTTACGGCGATATGGCGAAGGTAAGAAATGCCGGAGCAATCTTCCTCGGACCTTACTCGAGTGAGCCGCTCGGCGATTACTGGGCAGGACCCAACCACATCCTTCCCACCAACGGAACCGCAAGATTTTTCTCGGCAGTGAGTGTTGATGATTTCATTAAGAAGTCAAGTGTGATATCATATTCAAAGGAAGCGCTCGAGGCAGCACACGAAGATATCGAATTCTTCGCGAGGGCAGAAGGCCTTTACGCACATGCCGCATCAATTGCGGAGAGATTTAAGTGATCCGAGCGTGTAAAAACCTGCATTGCCATATCGGAAGGCATGATGGATGAGAAGCTGAAAATGTGCCGTATCCGAGGTATATCAGAGAGACAGATGAAAACTCAGAGGAGGATGAAATGGGCAGAAAAGCTACGGTAGAGAGGAATACAAACGAGACAAAGATCGTTGTGAGCGTTGATCTGGACGGAACAGGCGCATCGCAGATCTACACGGGCATCGGGTTCTTCGATCACATGCTCACGCTTTTTGCTAAGCACGCATGTATCGATCTGTCGGTAAAGACAGAGGGTGACCTGTTTGTTGACGGACATCACAGTGTTGAGGACACCGGGATCGTGATCGGTCAGGCGATTAAGAACGCACTCGGTGACAAGGCCGGCATCACGCGTTACGGCAACTTCCTCCTTCCCATGGATGAGACACTTGTTCTGTGCGCTGTAGACCTGTGCGGAAGACCTTACCTCGGGTTTGATCTCGCGTTCACGGCTCCCGTGATCGGCGGTCTTGATACGCAGCTTGTCCGCGAGTTCTTCTACGCACTTTCATACAGCATCGGAGCAAGCATACACTTAAGGCAAATGTCCGGTGTCAACGATCACCACATCAGCGAGGCTGCTTTCAAGGGCTTCGGAAGGGCACTCAGACAGGCGGTCAGCTACGACAGCCGCGAGAAGGGGATCCCTTCGACCAAGGGCGTGATCTGAATCTTGCAGTCACCTGATATGCATGTCTTTACAAAGAATTGGAACATGTTTTGGCAGGACATATGTCGGTGAAGTGTTACGATATGAAAATGGGAGCAGGGTATCAGAATTTTAAAGAGGATGTAAAAAATGAGAATTTACCCCGCAATAGACATTAGAAACGGAAAGGCCGTCAGGCTCAAGATGGGCAACTATGACGACATGACCGTTTACGGTGACGATCCCGTTAAGATCGCACTTGATTTTAAGGCACTCGGTGCTCAGTACATACACGTTGTT
>JAEEQC010000183.1 GCA_016285135.1 Lachnospiraceae bacterium | reverse complement strand
GTTCAGCCGGATGAGCCTGACGCATATATCACCTCCGAAAGTCAGACGAGTGGGTCTGACGCCTATGCCGGCGCGGGCAATTCTGCTCAGGAAGTAGCTGCCGGATATATCACAAATACTTCTTCAGGTGAAAGCATATCCTCAGAGGACAACGCAAATTCCTCCTTGGGTGGAGACGCAACCTCGGGAGCGAATGCGAGTGGCGCATCAAGTGGAGACATAACGGCCCAAGATGGGGCAAATGTTTCATCGGGTGAAAACGTAACCTCAGGAGACAGCGGAAATGCTTCGTTAAATGGAGACGCACACACCGGATTGAATGCGAGCGGAGCAACAGATGGAGGCGCTTCCTCGTCCGGGAACAGTAACACCGGCTCGGACGGCCCTGCGTCCGGTTCGTCCTCGAACAACACCCATGCAGGTACAGCCTCGTCCGGAAACAACACCGCTACAGACGGCGATAACATCGGCTCGGGTAGTAACACCCCTGCCTCGGGTGACGTCGCAAAAGATATCTATGACATGACAGTCGATGAGCTTGAAACAGCCGCCGTAAAGGGAGACGTGGCCGCATGCGAACTGCTCGGAAGCATGTATTATAACGGCGACAAGGTTGACCAAAACTACGGAAAAGCCCGTATGTATCTGGAAAGAGCGGTGGAGAACAACAGCACATCGGCGAAAGTCTTTAAAACGCTCGGTGATATCTATTATTACGGGAAAGATGTGGACGAGAGTGATGAGGAAGCCGGCAGGTACTATAAAAAGGCGATCGAAATGGGCGTTTCAAACTACGACACTCTTGCAAATTACGGAATGATCCTGTACCGTGACGACAGATTCGAGGAAAGCGCCGAGTACTTTGAAAGATCGGTCGAACTGGAACCCGACCCCACAACCATGTATAACGCCGGCCTGGCGTATTACGGTGCCGGAGACTCGGAGAATGCCGTGAAGTGGCTGCAGAAAGCCATAGATAACGGCTTCGCCCGCGCGAAGGACGCACAGAAGCTTATCGAAACCATTAATGGATGATGGTCACTTGGGTGGTTCCTGGGGGACCACCCTTTACATTTTCCCCTTGACATTATCCCTGCCTCGCTATATATTTTATCCGTTGTAAAACAAAATACCGCTAGGGGAGCACATCGCTGAGACAGAGGCCGTTGCCTCGGACCCTTATTACTTGACCCGGATAATACCGGCGTAAGGAAGCTTGAACAATTGATAGTTCAGACAAACACGCGATGCTGTCCCTCCGGTACCATTTAGTTCACCTACTGCTTCGATCAAGTGTAGGCGAGGAATCAGCGACTGAAAAGCAGTCGCTAAAGAGGAGGGCATTTTTATGCAAAGTAAAAGAACAAGAATTCTGGTAGAGGGCGCCGTGATGCTTGCCCTTGCCACAGCACTCAGCTACATTCGTATTTACAAACTGCCTTGGGGCGGCTCGATCACCCTGTTTTCCATGCTTCCGATAGTACTTTTCTCGATCAGGCGCGGCCTGAAAGCCGGACTCGCAGTATCGTTCCTGTTTTCCCTGATCCAGTTCTTCCAAGGGATCGGTGACGGACTCTTCGGATGGGGGCTCACACCCTTCATGTTGATCGCATGTATACTTCTCGATTACATCATCGCGTTCACAGTGCTCGGACTGGGCGGCCTGTTCCGCAAAAAGAAGACAGCCGGCTGGATCGGCGGTATCGTGATCGCCATCGCACTCCGCTTCGTGATGCATTTCCTGAGCGGCGTGGTCATCTGGGAGAGCTTCGGCGAGCTCTGGGAGGGCTTCTCCACAGACAGCACAGTGCTTTACAGCCTGCTCTACAACGGCTCGTACATGCTTCCGGAGTTGGTCATCACGACCGTGGTTGCGGTCATCCTGCTCAACATCCCTCATGTACGTAAGCTCTTCAGACCTGACGAAACCTGAGTTCAGGTAACTGCTTTAACGCATATAACCACTTTTTGTGATTCACACCAAAGGCCACTTGCTTTCGCAGAAAAGCAGTGGCCTTTAAATGATGAATCGAAAGATACCTTTTACAGATTTTTTAAAATTTCCAGAAAGTGTTCGGTGATTTGCCATGTTATTCGGAATACGGTTGTGATAGTGTGTTATTTGCGTTATGAAGACATCAGAACTCGGCAAATAAAAAGGGGAAACTATGAATCGTTTTGTGAAAAATAAAAGTGCTATTATCTGCTTGGGTTTAATTATCTTAATCTGCCTTGCTTGTGCGGATCATGCGTATGCCAGGCAGCACATTTACCCGTCATACTATATAGAACCGGGGAGTCCTATTCTTAAGTCAGTATACCCGGATGTTTATGATTATGTATATGACTCGGATGATTTTTTGTTTTGGGAATCCAACGAACAGTATTATGACACAAGAGGATTTGATAAGTACCGAACCGATGTGTATGTTTTTGATAATGCATATCTGACAGTATTTCCGTCTTTTGTATTAAAGGCAGACCTTGGAATTTTTGATCATCCGATTCGGTCGTTCCTTATCTGCGGAGATAAGGTATTTATCGCACAAGAGTATGCTTCGCTGATGTTTAGCGGACATCTGTATGAGGGAGGAAACGTGTTACTCTCAAGGTGCAACATTAGCGGGAACTCTTTTGAGCGGCAGGATTCCATGCTTTTGACAAATGTTGGGGGCGCAGCAACGCTTGATGCTTATACACATAATGGAAAGAACTATCTCTGGGTAGGCTGCTGCGCCTCCAAGGCAAGTGAAGTCAAGTATTATTCAACAGAACTTGGTCGTGTTGAGTATACTCCGGGGGCTGTTGTTGATTCAGAAGATATAAAAAGACTGACCGGTATTGACCTGTTCGAAGGGACTACGGACGCATCAGAAGGAGACAGGATAAAATCTGTTGAATCATCGCTTTCTTCGGACAAAAAAAGCATCATAATCCATCAAAGATCGTTTCTTGGAAGAGATATGTTTTCTGTGTATGATTTTGGCATATTAAACGATTCCCTTTCGGATGCGAACGATAAAGCTGTGCCTTTTACAAAAAACAAGACGGTTAAGCAGGCCTTAGTATGTACTTTTGAAAACTCGGAGGATATGCCCGTCGAGATAAAAGGGATGGAAATATCTAATGAGCGAAACGGAAAACGGTCTGTATATGTATCGGCGGGATGTGATGCTAATGACTCCAGACTACTTAAACTGTACCGTTATGATTTGCAGGGAGAATTGATAAACCAGATCGTGATCGCCGATTATGGTATGACTACTGTTTGGGATGAACCATTTGATCGGTTCCCGCATTCTGAAATAAACGGATTACGCATTAAGGGTTCACAACTGCAGTTCTCATTCAGAGATTTAGACAACGACAAACACCAAATGATCCTGGCTGTAGAAAAGAAAACCCTAAAGAATGCAAAAGAGACCGGGCCGATAAAGAAAGACGAACCAAAATCTGCAGTGACGTATTCGTTTGATGATGGAAAACTGACCATATCGGGTGTCGGAAAAATGGACAGGTCGTTTGCGGGGGATATGACCATTAAAGAGGTAGAAGTAGAAGAAGGGATTACAGCTATTCGGGAAAACGCTTTTTGTGGATGTAAGAACCTTAAAAAGGTCGTACTCCCTCAAAATGGCTTGCGAAGAATCGAAAGCGGGGCTTTTGCTTACACAGCCATAGAAGAGATAGAGTTGCCGGAGTCGGTGAACACAATAGGGTTTGGGGCGCTCTACACAGAGACGATCAAAAATATAACCTTGCCGACAGAAGCCTGTGTTACTGCAACCGGGAAAGCATCAGAAGACTATCCTAGGTATATAGGAAGTGGGGATGGCTGCACAATAACAATCAGGGGTGAGTCGGAAACCTTTACATACAGTGATTTAAATGCTGAGACCATTATAATTAAGTAATCGTTTTCAAAGGACCCAAACATATTTCAATATTGTTT
>JAEEQC010000182.1 GCA_016285135.1 Lachnospiraceae bacterium | reverse complement strand
GGGGTTGGTGGTGACCCATCGGGGACGGGGGTTGTGGACCATGAATCCCAATGGTCCACCAACCCCCGTCCCCAGGTGGGTCACCACCAACCCCGTCCCCGGTGGGTCACCATATGTGAAAGTATAAAAGCTCGTAGAAAACAAAAAGCTTTCTACGAGCTTTTTCGTGCGATAAACGCATCGAGTAGGAGTCGGCCTACTCAATTGCTTGACAATTTCAGACTATTGTGATAGTCTATAGACTATAGCAATAGTCCGAGGACTGTCTTGATAGTCTGAAACAGTGACACGATCAGGAGGATTCATATGAAAGAAAAACTATTTGACAGCGAAGCGAAAGTTATGGAGATACTTTGGAGGGAGGGACCGCTTCCTGCGAAGGAGATCAGCCTGATCGCTGCGGACTCGATAGGCTGGAATAAGAATACGACATACACGGTCATAAAAAAGCTTGAAGCGAAAGGTTTTATAAGGCGCGATGAACCGGGATTTGTCTGCACTCCACTTATCTCGGAAAAAGACATTAGGAAGAACGAAACTTCTTCGTTACTCACCAGATTTTTCGGAGGTTCACGCAAGGCCCTGTTTTCCGCTCTCATAGAAGACGAGGAGCTCACAGACTCAGAGGTCGAGGAACTGAAAAACCTGATAGATAAGCGTTTGGGAGCTAAAGAAGATAAGAAAAAAGACAGGAAATAAGCCGGCGGATAATAAGCATTAAGAGATCAAAGACAGACGTTAAGCGGTGTATAAATAAGCATTAAGAAAACAATAAAATGATATATGTCGGCAGTAAAGCATCATTATGAAAAAAGGGGGTAACAGGGGATGCTCACAGAAATAGTTTACTGGATCATAAACATGAGCATAACGGCTTCTATCATGGGACTTATCGTGCTCCTGATCAGGAAAATCAAGGTCATTCCGCGAAGGGTGTCTGTATTTCTTTGGATCATTCCGTTCTTCAGGATGTGCGTTCCGGTTTCGTTCACAAGTTCGCTCAGTCTTATGAATTTGCTCTCGGAATATGTATATAAGCCCAAAAGCGTTCCTGTCGCAAAGCCGGCACCCGCTGTGGCCATGACGCTTATGAATTCAATCGGTGCAGCCAAGAGCTACGCTCCGATAGTTTATAAAACGAACGTGTTGGAAGGTGTTTTTGAGGTTGCAGGGATCATCTGGCTTGTCGTGACGCTAGCCGTTCTTCTGGCCTTCGTTATGATGTATGTTGTCACGATGAAAGAGATCAGGGATGCGAAAAAGGTGGAGAAAGGGGTCTTTGTTTCTGCGAAAACAGACAGCCCCGCAGTTTACGGAATATTTAGACCCAAGATAGTTCTGCCTGAAAAGTGTGAAGGAAAAAACAGGGAGTTTGTCTTAAGGCACGAAAAAACACATGTCAGGCGAAAAGACAATCTTTGGAGGCTTTTGGGCTTTATCGCTGCTTCCGTTCACTGGTTTAACCCGCTCTCGTGGCTGTTTTTGAAGGCTTTTTTGGCGGATCTCGAGCTGGCATGCGACGAATCGGCAGTGGCGGGACTAAAAGAAAAAGAACGAAAGGGATATGCTCTTTCGCTTCTTGGGGCAGTGCGGAGCAAGAATATGTTTGTATCGGCATTTGGCGGAGCGAAGGTGAGGACGAGGATCGAAAACCTTGTGTCGTATAAGCAGATGACACTCTTCTCGGCGGTCTGCTTCGGACTTCTGGTCGCCGCGGTCATATATGCGTTAATAACCAATGCGGCGTAAATCATATAACGATGAAACGGGGGTATAACCATGGGGAAAAAGGAATATAAAAAGTATTATTTTATTGCGCTTGCGTGTTTGATCGCAGCTTGCGCATATCCCATATATATGGGGATTTATGTGATTATGGAAACGTGTGCCAATGGCTTTGTCAGGGTCGAGGATTACCCGAAGTATGTCATCCCTTACACGCCGATCGCGATCGCGCTGATCGCAGGAGTGGCAGTGATCCCGCTTGTTCAGAAGCTTTTTAAGAAGTTTGATATGCTCGTAGGAGCGTACTTCTCTGTAGCGGTGTTCTTTGTGGCCGAAAGACTGTTTGAAACTGAGGTCAAAGTAGCTGAGGTAGGACTCGAGAGCTGGCAGATGTCGCTGTGCTGGGTTTCTCCGGAAAACTTTAAAACAAGGACATGGGAAGCGGTCGACATCCTGCTCGGAGGGTACAGCCCGGCGTTCAAGATCCATTTTTATCTGATATCTGTTTTACTGATCATTGCCATGCTCAATTGCTTCTTCGGATTTGGAAAGATGATCCGCGAGGGAGACCGGCGCAGGCTCAAGGTGTTGATCGTACAGGCCGCGGCAACAGCTGCTTTCCTCGGAATGTGTATCTGGGCGTGCTTTACATCGTTCTACAGAACGGGAGAACTCGATGTTTCACCTCTCTCGGCAGCACTCATGATCGTCTTCTTCATGCTTATGGGCATCGTGGCGGGAGTATTTGGCGGTTCGTTTTTGCTCGGAAGGAAACCGTTCCTTTCATTGATGGTTCCGGCGATGATCTCGGCTGTGATCACGGGCATGATGTACATCGGAGAAATGATCCTTCTTTCCGGAAATCTGTACAGGTTCGGACAGGGCTTCTTCTTTGAAGGGATGGGTGCGCTTGTTCTTGCGCCTGTCGACGTTTTGGTGATCATCGGATCGGGGGTGGCCACATTCTTCGTATCTAAGGCGCTGAATCTCGGAACGGACAACGGTGATGACATAAATCTTGGCCCGGATGACAGTGATGACATAAATCTTGGCTCGGATGACAGTGATGACATGAATCCCGGCGCGGACGAAAACGATGAAATTAATCCCGGAACGGATGACAGCAATGAGATGACGAACATTAAGAAGAATAACCCCTCGGGGCTCATAACCGTTGTTCTGCTCTTTGTACTTCTGATACTGTCCGCTCTGGCCTCGTGTCTGATGGGGAGTGCACAAAGTGAGCCGCGAACCGAATCGGACAATAAGAAAACGATCGATTTCGAAGCGGCCAAATCAAGCCAAGCGTATGGCAAACCAATTAAGTATGAAGTGGTGGATGGGAAAAAAGTAATAGTAATGGATCCGATTATTAACGATACGCCATATCTATGGAATAAGGGTCTTATCAGTGCAAATCAGCCGAGCATTATGCATGTAAAACCTGAAGTTCTGTCGTCGCCGGAAAACGAAGCGGGGATATACGGAGGATATTTCTTTGTGCCCATAGACGGGGAGGTGTACAGATACAGCATGTTTTCATCTCTTCTTGGCAATCATACGAAAGATGCATTGGTTTATGAATGTACTGAGGACCTTCTTTATGAGGATGATCAGAATTGGGAGTTTTATACGGTTCATGATGATCCTGAGCATAGATACCTGATCGCGACTACTTCCGGCGAGGACAGTCTTTTAATGTATGCTCCTCCGCTCGGCGTAACCGAAGAAGACATTGAAGACGCAAAAGCCCACGGATTCGTGGTGATGAGGGGGATGGAATCGCCGTACAACAGTGAACTCATGGATGATTTTCTGGAGAAGGTTGAAGCTCATAGATCTGCCGATGTAAGGATCGCAAAAGTACACGATGCTCCTGTGAATATGGCACCTGACCTTGAACTGGCGACAAAGCAGGATTATCCGAGTCTTTTCCTCTCGGAGATCAGTTTTGACTGGATCAGGTTTAAGGTTTATCCGATAAACAAAATCGATGGAAAATACGTTCTTGCTGAACGGGAGCGTATAGACTCGTCAAGAAGAACATTGAAATACCTTAAACATATGACTGACATTCCGAGATCCGAAAATGCGCTCTATAACAGCGCCGAGAGATATGTGCTGGTTGATGATGACACTTTGACTTGGGATGATCTGATGAGCGGAGTATTTAGCAACCGTCTGGGAGATTATAAACCGTTTGAGGAAATCTATACACTCTACGATGTGAAGTGAAA
>JAEEQC010000029.1 GCA_016285135.1 Lachnospiraceae bacterium | reverse complement strand
CCTTCCTCACTTCTTCTTTCCCGAACATCCTCTCGAGCCCGGCGACAGTCTCTGACGCAGTGAAAAAGTTCGATGCCGTCACGTAAGTTCCCCCGGGAGTCTTAAGCCTCAGGCGCAGTGAGGTGTTCTCCCTGCCCATATAAGCGAGTGATATGACTTCGAGGTCACGTTGCGCAAAAAGCGGCTTCTCGTTCGGAGCTCCAAAGGGTGCGAGCCGGCCGATCCACTCCACGGTATCCTCGGTCATCATCTCGAAAGGCACGACAGCATCAAGTCTGACAACCGGCAACATCTGCTCGACTGTGAGCGGCCACTCCGCGTTAAGCCTTCTGTCAAACTCCGCAAGATTTTCCTCCTTGAGAGACAGTCCCGCTGCAAGCGCATGTCCGCCGAACTTTTCGAGCAGATCCCTGCACGAACTGAGTGCTTCAAAAAGGCTGTGTCCGGGCACACCTCTGGCCGAGCCTTTAAGCAGGTCGCCCGAACGGGTAAGGATGATAGCGGGTCTGCTGTACGTTTCACGGATGTGTCCCGCCACGATCCCCAGGATGCTTTCGTGACAGTCCTCTAAAAACACAACGAGGACCTTTCTGTCGGGGCCGGGTTCACCGATCATTTTCTTTGCCTGTTCCTGCGCATCCGAAGACATGTTCTTGCGTTTTTCATTCATGTCGTGGCAGATAAGCGCTAGTCTCTCGGCTTCCGCTTCGTCCTTTGATCCGATCAGCTCAAGTGCTGTTACTGCGTCATCTATCCTGCCCGCAGCGTTTATACAGGGTCCGAGCACGAATCCTATCTTGTACTCGTTGATGTCCGAAGCCTCTACCTGCTTGACTCTCTTGAGGGCCTTAAGACCGAGGTTGTCGGTATTGCGCAATGCCTCGAACCCGAGCGACACGATCGTCCTGTTCTCATCGATCATGGGGACCACATCGCACACTGTCGCCATGCACATGTATTCAAGGTAATCCGCCGCTCTCATGGGCTTGCCCGTCCTGACACCGAGTGCCTCGACAAGCTTCGCGGCGACAACGGCGCCGCAGATCTCTCTGAAGGGGTAAGTGCAGTCCTTCCTCTTGGGATCAACGACAGCATCGGCCGGAACGATCTCTTCTCCGGGCTCGTGGTGATCGGTCACGACCATCAGCATCCCGAGCTCGCGCGCATGTATGGCCGCTTCGAATGCAGAGATGCCGTTGTCGCACGTGACGATCAGGCCGATCCCGTCGTCATGTGCCTTTGAGACGATATCACTGTTTATACCGTAGCCGTCGCGCACTCTGTGCGGAAGATAAACGTCCGCTGAGGCGCCCAGCTTTTTAAGCCCGTCGCTCAGGATAAAGGCCGACATGACGCCGTCGACATCATAATCGCCGACGACTCTGATACGAAGGCCTTTGTCCACCGCATCGACGATCAGATCACATGCTTTGTCCATATCCTTCATGAGAAAAGGGTCGTAAAGATCCGCGAGGTTCGGAAAAAGGAAGCGTCTTACAGCTTCCTTTTCACAGATATCTCTATTGACGAGCAGGCGGGCCACCACCTCGGGGCACCCTGTTTCGGTGCGGATAGCGGCCTCGTCGCCCTTTTTGTTAAGAATGGTCCATTTGGATTTCATCAAACTTCCTTTTTGAACTTCTTCTGAAGTGTGTACCAAAGTCCGCCGGTCAGGCAGATGGATGAGAATGTACCCGCAATGATACCGACGATGAGCGGGATAGCAAACTCTTTAACCGAAGTAGCACCCATGATCGCAAGGAAAAGAACTGCGATAAATGTTGTGAGTGAAGTATTGATGCTTCGGCTGAAGGTCTGTGTGATACTCTTGTCAACGATCTCGGCGTTGGTGTAACGATTGTGGTTCTCGGCAAGATTCTCTCTTACACGGTCGAAGATAACGATGGTCGCATTGATCGAGTAACCTACGATCGTCAACAGACAAGCGATAAACGTGTTGCCTACCGTGATACCTGCAGAATCGATTGCGTAAAGTGCCACAACGATGAGTACGTCATGGATGAGTGCAACAACCGCCGCAACAGCGAAATTGATGTTACGGAATCTGATCCAGATGTAGATCAGCATACAGATCGTAGCAACGATGACAGCCACAAGTGCATCACGCTTCATCTCACCGCTGACCGTCGAACCAACAGATGTGGTCGAAAGGTTCTCATCGGTAACACCGAACGTATCCTCAAATGCCTTTGTAAGGAGTGCTCTGCTCTCTGTCGAAAGCTCCTTGGTCTTGACTGTGATCATGTTCTCGCTTGATACTGTCGAAATCTCTGCCTTCTCGTTGATGGTATCAAGAACGAGCTTCTCGATCTTGCTCTGAGCGTCTGCGGGGATACCGTCATCGAATGTGATGGATGTTGCTGTTCCGCCGGCGAAATCAAGACCGTAGTTGAAAGGTGCGTCATACTTCGAGTAGTTCATGCAGATACCGACGATACCGACTACGATACATGCCGCCGATACGCAGAGGAACTTGGGGAAGTGCTTAACAAAAGGCTTAGCGGGCTTTTCTTTCTTTGAGCCGAAAAGCACGATCTTACTCAACCCGATGTCATGAAGGCTACCGAGGATAAACTTGGTAACAAGAAGTGCCGTGAGCATCGAAAGAATAACACCGATTCCGAGAGTCTGGGCAAATCCGACTACTGTTCCGGATCCGAGTGCGAAAAGCACGATAGCTGCGATGATGGTTGTAACGTTGCCGTCCACGATAGCCGAGAGAGCCTTGTGGAAGCCGACCTTGATGGCCGATCTTACAGTTTTGCCCGAACCGATCTCCTCACGGATACGTGTGAAGATGATGACATTCGCATCGACGGCCATACCTACCGAAAGGATGATACCGGCGATACCGGGCAGTGTGAGCGTAACATTGAATACATTGAGGCAGATGATCATGAGTTCGATGTAGAACAGGAGTGCAAGTGCGGATGCAAGTCCGGGGATCCTGTAGAACGCGATCATGAACACGATTATAAGTATGAAGCCGATAAGACCGGCGATAAGGCTTGTTGTGAGGGCGTCAAGGCCGAGCTTAGCGCTCTCTACGTAGTAACGAAGTACGGAAAGCTCAAGAGGAAGAGCACCGATCCTGATCGTTGTAGCGAGGATGTTTGCTTCTTCGTAGGTCTTCTGACCCTCGATCTGAGCCTTGCCGTCTGTGATGGCCGACACAACGCCGGGTGCACTGACAACTTCGTTATCATAGATGATGGCGATGATGTTGTGAAGATCGCCTGTCGAATAACCTGCACAGTAACCTGTAGCTGTCGCAAATCTTGATGTTCCGGGGCCGTTGAAGCTCAAAGAAACAACATTCATACGACGACCGATCTGGTCGGTCACGATCTGTGCGTCCGCACCACTGATATGAGAACCGTCAACAACGACGTCTCCGTCAGCGATGATCTCTTCCATGGTTCTTGCAAGAACATACTTGGTCTCGCCGCTCACGGGATCGGTCGATGTAGTGATGTTTGCAACACCCTTGTCGCTCATACCGTAAACGAAATAGATGTTTCCTGCGTCACCGAGCTGCTTGAGTACTTCGTCGGCATCTGTGATGTCGGGGATCGCAACGGTGATACGGCGGTCGCCCTCAGGATAAACCTGAGCCTCGGTACTGAATGCTTCAGCACGCTTCTGCATTTTGTAAACTGTGTCACTGAGCTCGTCAGCGGTAGGATCTTCCTTCACTGTTTCGTAAGTTATGCTGACTCCGCCCGCAAGGTCCAGACCGAGCTTTACATCTCTCGCTGACATTGCATGATCCTTATTGACGCCGACCAGCGCTACGACACCGAGTATTGCGATGACGATAAGTGCCGCGAGAAGCTTGATATACCCTTTACCTTTCATGGTATCCTCCAAAATAAAAAAAGATTTCTTCCCGGTCGTAAATGACCTCACAAATTGGAATTCTACCATAAGTACTCACAAAGGTAAAGAAGAATTGTGACATACTGCGACATACTCTCTCAATGTGAATTTATAAACAATATTTTATAGAAGTTTTATACTTTCTCAATTGCATACGCATGTGATCTGTGGTATTGTTATACACGGTTTTGAAAACCACATCATTTAGTTTAGATTACGGAGGCCCCCAGTGAGAGACTACATCATTTCTACAGATTCCACGGCAGATCTTCCCGACGATTACGTGAAGCAGCACAATATCACCGTTCATCCCCTTTACTACATTCTCGATGATTTCCAGTACGGCGGTGAGCGCATGATCCCCAAGCACGAGTTTTACCAGAGGATGCGTGACGGTGCGATAGCAACTACTTGTGCATCGAACCCCGACGTCGTTTCTTCATTGTTTACACGTGAGGTTGAAGCAGGCTACGATATCCTTCATATCGGCTTCTCTTCCGCACTTTCGTCTTCATATAACAATGCTGCGGTAGTTTCCCGTGAGGTTATGGAAGCACATCCCGAAGCAAAGATCACCGTTATCGATTCGCTTGCCGCATCGCTCGGCCAGGGGCTCCTCGTTCACTACGCAGTAAAGCTCAAAGAAGAAGGCAAGAGCCTCGAAGAGGTTGCCGAATGGGTTGAGAACAACAAGCTTCATATCTGTCACCAGTTCACCGTTGAGGATCTCAAGTATCTCTACAGAGGCGGTCGTATCTCCAAGTCCGTGGCCATCCTCGGAACACTCATCAACGTCAAACCCGTTCTTCATGTAGACAACGAAGGACGCCTTGTCCCCATGAGCAACGTCCGCGGCCGCAAGAAGTCACTCAACACTCTTGTTGCAAACATGGCAGCTCAGATAGGTGATTACAAGAACGAGATCATCTTCATCGGACACGGCGATTCACTCGAGGATGCCGAGTACGTCCGCGACAAGATAAAAGAGCAGTTCGGCATCGACTCTTTCATAGTCGACTACATCTCTCCCACCATCGGAGCTCACTCCGGTCCCGGAACCATCGCTCTTTTCCATCTCGGTGAGTCTAGGATGACAGGCGCCTGAGCTGTGCGTTTCTGATACAGACAAAGTCTTTTTTACCGGTCAGCCCGCTCCCGAGACGGCAGACCATACATACAAGAACCGACGGTCCGCTGTCAGCTTTGTACCCGACAAGACCGGTTTGATCAGGCAGGATTACCTCTTTGCCCCGACTGTCCCGTAAGTGAAACCCACCCTTACTGTGACGGTCGGGGTTTTTTGACACCACAAATTCGGTGATCATTTCCTCAAGAGTCTCCCCATAGATTGATACATCCTTCCCGAGAGCAGCGGCAAGTGAATCGATAAAGACTTTCTTTATGTATTCCGTGCCCTGCCCGCTCCCACCGTCCTCATCCGCATCGATCAGGCTCAGGTATTCACAGGCATCATCGACCGCTGCCTCAACGGCTGTGCAGAACCTTTCGTAGGCTCTTTGTACGGTTCGCTCTTCTCTCAGGGACAGTTCCGCTACGACGAGCATGACCCCCAAAATGATCGCAAGAGTACCCGTGAAGATCCAGACTCTCATAATACCTCCCGTCTCACTCCGTTGACTCTTCCGGTGCATATGAAGCTTCGTTCTCTGTTTCTTACCTCGATTACGACCTCGTCTCCTATACAGAGTTCAAAAAAATCGTTTGTGCGAACCGCTTCCCTTATCTGTGAGTCACCGACTGCCGCTTTGTTTCCTGACTTTCTGGCTGACACAGAGCAGGCATAGCCCCCGGGGAGCGAGTTCTCAAATGTCGAAAATGACGCTTTCGAAACCTCCCCCATCCTGCACACGGTATTAAGGAAGTATCTTGCGGTCATCCTTGCATCATCAAATTCGAGTCTCCCGACATCGGTCCTCGATATCATGACAAGACCTGCCGTGAAAAGTACGAGCAGAACCGTAAACCTGAAAAAGCCGTCTTTCAATACTTTACCCCCACAAACCGGGCTCGGGACTCTTTTCCCCGACGGGCTCTTCTGTCAGAAGTCTTTCAAGGCGATCCTCCCTGAAAACGCTTTCCCTGAGTCTGTCGCGTTCTTTCCCTGCAAACAGCAGTATGGAAACGGCTGCGACAAACAGTACTGCGATCACAGCCGAAACAATGGTTTCCTTAATCGTTCTCATCTTTCTTCCCCCATCCGATCCGTCGCCCCATACAGATACTTCCGTCAGCCCCTTCACGGGCGCTATCGTACCTGCGGGCGAGCCTCGAAAAAAGTGACTCAGAAACGACACGGGCGCTGACCGTCACCGTGTCGCCTTCGTCAAGCTCTGTATCTTTAATTTCTGAGAGTCGATCCGTCAATTGCAGAGTGCTCATATTGACGCAGTATTCCCCGCCTCCCGGGACAAGCCGGCGTATCCCCAGCGTGATCCCGATCTCGTAGATATCCGGTTCGCACGCGACAGAGGTAAAAAGCCTTTCGACCATTTCTTTGCTGACGCGGCGCGTCTGTGCCGCCTCCTCAACGAACTCAGTCAGGTAATACTCAACCCTGTCCGTCGATTCCTCACAGATATCCTCAGCCTTAAGAACGATCGGTATGACCGTGATCAAAAGGATCGCAAACAGTCCCGTTACAAACTTGAGTATCGTCATATCATTGCTGTGAGAATGTGATATTGACCACCATTCCGTTCTGATTCTTGTATACCTTGCCGACAAAGGTAGCGGAAGGATTGATGTAGTCATCGTCCGCAGGCGAACAATTTCTCGCGTCGTATGGCGACGTCATCGATCCCGCGGTTCTCTTGGTCAGTGCCGTCATGTCGTACGCAGACGATTCGTGACCGGCTCCGGCATAGGTCGTTCCTCCCGCCGTCGCAGCCTTTTGATTGAGTTTGGTCGACACGGTGACCGAGATCACGTCACTCATGGTCATCTTGTCGATCACATCTCTGACCTTTTCTCCCGAAACGTACAGCCCGTCATAAAGTGTAGCGCTGATCTCGGAATAATCACTCATAAGCTCCGAGTACTGTGTATTACCGTCGTTGATGGTCCCCTTTGCCTTGGTGACCATGTAAAGTGCGATCGCGCTGAGAATGAGCGCTATGATCACAACAACCGCAAGGATCAGTCCTTTAACACTGATCTCTATTCTGTTTCTCCTTATCATATCCGTTTCCTTCCTGAATGTTTTATAATGATCAAGTCTTTTCATACCTTGGAAAAGCTCACCTCGGTTATGATCCCGTTGTCGTTACGGATTACGGTCCCGAGGTACTCATCCGTCGGCCCGACAGCTCCCGGATCGCTTCCCAGAGCGCTTATCCTCACGAGCTCAAGGAGTTCCTCTTTGTCACTCACGACAACAGACTGTCCGGAGTCCGCAGTGACCCTCATCACAAAAGAACCCTGTCCCGATGCTGCCCCGAAATACTTTTTGCCGAAGTTCAGTACATCGGCGCCAAGGACCTTTACTCCGTCGTACATCGTTACCCCGCTGTCTTTTACTGCGGCCGCAAGCTCGATCATATTACCGTTCACGGCATCCGAAAGCTTTCGCGCGTTTTCGAACTCCATTATCATGATGCTGACAAAGACGACCGCAACTATCACTCCGGCCGCGAAAACAAGCGAATGACCGACGACCTCAAATCTGTTTCTTCTTATCAAGCCGAAACACCTCTTTCTGTTCCTCCTTATCAAGCCGATACTCCTCTCTGTTTCTCCCTATCAGATCAACACTCCTCCGATCTTTTCAAACCGGATCTGCGGCTATCCGGTCTTTTCTTCTCATTTCACATCATCCCCAGAGAGTCGCTGTAGGTGTTGAACATCTCGAGAGATCTCACAATGAACGGAACGAGCAGGTATCCGAAGACGACCAGCCCTCCCGGGATCACTCCGAGGATCCCCGCGAGCATGACTTCGTCCTCGAGTCTCATCGACCTGTCGAGCCTCTTTTCTTCCCGCATCCCATCAAGTTCCTCGCTGATCTCGTCAAAGGCATGACCTATCCCGAGCACGTCCGTCATCGCAAAGAAGCCGGCCAGTCTTTTCAGTGACCGGTCGTTCCCGAAGTCGGCAAGATGAGAGAACGCACGTGTCCCGCAGGTGTTGTAATCCATGATCGTCCTTATGAGTGCACCTCTTGTTACGGAGGCGAAGCTCATCATGCTCTCAAGCATGACCGGAACCGTCATGCCGTTCACGTCCTTCTCCATGTCGATCACGGCCTCAAACTGCATCACTTCTTCCTTGATCCTGCTGTCGAGCACGACCGAAAGGATTAAAAGTGAGATCGTCGGAGCAAGCCATCCCAAAGCGCCCATCGCCAGGACAAATCCGACGTCCCAAAGATCCGTGCCTTCTTCTTCGTAGCGCAAAAGCCTCCCCCGGAACTCTTCGGCGACACCGTCCACCGCTTCTTCGCTTCTGATACCGGCGTCCCGTATCACGTCACGAAGCTCCTCATCACTGAAGCTCATGCTCCCCTCAAGAGTGTTTTCCATCAGGAAGGGGATCACCCGGTGTGCGGCATTTATCTGTGCACTGTCCGCAATCCTCAATGTGTTCTCGATATCCGACGTATCATATCTCAGATCGTATTTTCTGTCTGCGACTCCGAGCAGGATGCCTGCAAAAGTGATCACGAAGAAAGCACCTGCCGTCAGGAAAGAAAGGAACCGGATCCTTCCGACACCGACTCTGATGTCAAGCTTTTCAAGTCGGGTGCGAAGCCGTTCGTTAAAGCCCTTCATGATCCCGGCAGGAGTCTCTATGGATCCTGCCCTCTTGCAGATACCGTAGAAACGTTCCTTAAAGTTCACCGGATCCGCAAGTATCCGGATACCGCCCGCGCACAGAAGCGCCAGCACCGGGATCAGGGAGCGCAGCCACACTCCGCCTCTCCCGTGATAAAAGGCTCTGAGTGACGGGATCGTATCCATGCCCCAGTTGCCAAGAAACCTGACAAAAAGGCACGGGATAACGGCAGTCGCGGCTAGCCCCTTGAACCCGTGGGAACGTCTTGCGAGGTGGCGCCTTTCTTCCCTGATGTCGATCACGATTTTGAGAATGGTCTCCCCAAATGACCCTCTCCTGTTGTCGCCATACTCATCCACCATCGAACAGACCGAGAGCAGTAGCTTCTCGTACGGATCGGAAAGTGATTCGGAGAAGCCGGTCACAGTCAGCCCTGCAGTCCTGTCATTGCCAAAGACACGTGTCATGCCGAAGGTGAAGTCCCCGACTGCTTTACGCGTCGGATCAAACGAAGCAAAAACCGCATCAGACAAAACTCTGCACTCTCCGTACCTGTGTCTGAGCTCAAGGCAGTATTCTTCAAGCTCCGTAAGGAACTTGACGCGCAGTCTGTTCTTTCGGACAGCCCTATACGTCGAAGCCATCACAAAGATCACAACCGTGACAGCCACCGCGTCATAAAGGATCGTACTGTACATTCAGCCACCCCCTGCCCCGCCCCCGACACTCTGAAGTATCAGTTCGTTCTTTTTAACATAACGTGACCTCACCGGATCAAAGACGATCAGATCGCTGAGTTTGTAGAACGGCGCATGTTCCGATTCAACCGGAATGATCCTTGTGATCCTCTCTACATAATGTCGTCCCTGTGTGTCTCTGACCATATGAACGTCGAAACCTATACTGTCAACAACCTGCTTTTCCGCCACAACGGGGTCGTTAATTCCGAATTCACACATAAGCGCATTACGCATGTATTCGATGAGTTTCTTTGTGGTTTCGTGGTGAAGTGTCGTGATCGCCATCTTAGATCCCGACTGCGAGATCTGAATGAACGCCCCCGCTACCTTTGGTTCGTTAACCTCTCCTATCAGAAGCACGTCGGTATCCATCTTTTTGGTGGCGGTGATAGCGTCATAGATACTGAATTCCCCTCTCTCCTGAAGCATGTGGATGTTTCTTTCGGGGTAGAGATTGTTTAGATCGAGCTCGAACGAGCTCTCGACAACCCTTATGGCATAAAGCGGATTTATGTAGGCTACCAGAGCCTTCAGAAGCGTGGTTTTGCCTCCGCCCGTATTGCCCGAGATACAGAAGCTCTGCTCGGTCCTGACAAGTGCAGTAAGCATCTCTATCACATCCTCCGCACCCTCATGAACAAGGAGTGTCCTGATATCGGCAGGGGACGAACTTCTGTATTTTCTGACATAAAATGCGTATCCGTCGGAAACCGGCGGCCTCGAAACCATGACTCGCGAATTGTCCTTCATGGTTGCATGGATGACGGGGTCTCTCTGGGAGAGCGCCGTCTTGGAATTGTATCTGTAGATGTTTTTCACGACTCGCGCAAGCGCGTCTTCACTCTCGAACGAAAGAAACTTCAGCCTGATCGTTCTGCCTTCGAACACGCAGTAGACCGTATCAAACGAACGACTGGCCACCTCCGGGCCCGAACCGCCATCCTGAAGCTCACTCAGGTAGTCCCACTCAAATCTGGTCCTGCCTCCGACACCGCCGCTCACACCGTCGATCGATGTGTCGTTAATGATCAGGTCGGCACAGTCATGCCCGTAGAGCAGCTCGTAAACCCTTTGTACCAGCGTATCGAGCATCTCGTTGTAACCACCGGTGACGGGACTTGTTTCGTATGCTTTACGTATATCGTCCCGATCGATCACGTCAAGCTCTCCCCACCCGAACGTGTCGACCATCCTTGCAAAGATGTCTCCGGCCTTTCTGTGCGTGCGAGGTCTGTCACATCGGGCTTCACCGGTAAGGGCTTCATCCCCGAAGGGAGTCCCGTCGGCACAGAAGCACATGTAGAGATATTCGAACATGAGCATCGGACTCATATTGTCCGGGTCATCGAAAGGGATAAAGAGATTGCCCCTTCCGTACCTGTCTGTGAGCATGTCGAGCGTCATTGATTTGATGAGGTCCCTCAAGTACTCTCTTTCACCTCTGTCACCGAGCGGTGCCTCCCTGACCGCACACATGATACGCTGCCGTTCTCTGTCTCCCGTCGCCGGATCAAGGAGCATCCCGTCGATTCGGTCCCTTATTCTCGAGCACAGCTCAGGAATATCGGCAGGCGGAGGTTCGCGGTCACGCCTTTTCTTTTTACCGGGAAGGTACATGATCAAAAATGCTGCCGTCGCACCCGTCGCGATCAGGATAACCGTCCATATCATAGGCTCTCTCCGATCTCGTCCGCAAACTGCCTGACGTTGGTAAAGAAATACTTTTCGTCCCCTGCCCAGTCACACTCAAGGCCTTCGCTCAAAAAGTCGTAGACTCCGCACGAATTGATCGCGTCCCTGAAGTCACTCAGGTACGGCATCTTGAACAGCTTCTGTCCGCGAAGGAGTGCATAACGGCTCGTGTAGTAATGCGCCACGTACCGGCTCTTCCTGTCGTACATTCCGAGAAGGAATACGGTTTTCTTTTTGCCCTTCGGGATCTGCCCGTCCCGCATGAGTTCGGTGAGCATCCTGTTGTCCTGACTCACGCAGATAACAAGGATATCCGAAGCGGCGATCTGCTTCATCGTCCGTTGTGAGTAGCCCGGGTTAAGCTCAACGATCGTATTCCCGACTGTCTCATGCGCCAGCTCGAGCACCCTGTTCTCAATCTCTCTCGTATGCCTGTCATCGTAGATCTCTCTGGCTCTCTGACGGCCTCCCGGAAGGATCCACAGGTTCTCCGAGATCATAATACTTTCTTCCCTGATGCTCGATGTACTGAGATGACCGGCCTTATAGCTTCTTATCAGCCTGTCCATCCCGCGCTCCTCAAGCATGACGGGCCCCGTATCGGGCGGAAGGAACGGTATCTCCAGATTGTTCATGGTGTACTGGGTCTGGGTCAGAAGGATCTTTTGGCCTGAAGCGGCCAGTGCCACGGCGCATGCTGTCGCTCCCGCCGATGCTCCGCTTCCGTGCATGGGACTCCAAAACACTATCCTCATAGATTACCTCCACCTTCCGAACATCCTTGTCACGGCCTTGCCGACAACAAGGTCGTCCATACCGGGGAATATCTCGGCTATCAGGCCCCTGATCACTTCTCTCATGCCCGGTGAAACCCTGTAAGTCTCCGTGTTGTTGCAGATCCCCTTTCTGAAAAGTGTGACCGCATCCACGCTGTCGTACTCAAGTGCGTAGATATTCTTGATACCGTACTTGTTCCCGATCAAAGTGATCAGACCGAGGCTCTGCCCCGTGTAATTGCGGATCACTATGCCGTCCGGACAGCCGATGTACTTCTCGCGGGCCGTCTCGCTCCTTAATGAGTAGATGTTCTCATTAAGTACGAGGTATGTCTTGTCCATATCGACCTGTGCAAGTCTTTCGTCCGAAATATTATCACAAAGGCATATTACGATATCCGAAACGAACATCTCCGGTGACAGTACCGTCTCCTCGCTGCACGGCAGATAGACCGTCCCCATGTATGTAGTATGTTTTTCTATGGTCTGAGGCCTCGGAAGCGGGATATATGATGCGATCCTTTTCTCCTTCGTAAAATCCGCGATCCCGCAGCTGAAACCGAGTCTCGTGAGCACACCGGTCACGTAGATGACTATGTCTTCCATGCAATCACCGCAAAAAGCGACTGTATACCTGTCCTCCAAAATCATTCCCCTATCTCCTCTCTCATCTCACATGTCCGATCCCGCGCGCTCCCTGATCTGACCGCTGACAGCCTCGTTCGGCCTGTACGAGATGTCGGCCGCCGACTGGCTCTCCGGATCAACGTATCTGACCGCATACAGTGTAACCCCCGTAATACTGTTGCGATCGGCCATGGCGCTGTTGAGCGTCAGAAGCTCACTTTCGCGGACCCTGATAACGGACATCCCCGTGGAAGCGTTGTAATCCATGAGTTCCTTCTTGGAAACAACGACATAATCCGTACCATCCGCACACATCAGACGAACATCTATATAATCCCCCGGTTTGATGTTGGGTCCGATGCCTATGGGCCCGAACGAGATCTCCCTCTCATCCTCGTTCACCACGGCCCCTGTTTCCTGCTCCTCAAGGAATTCACCTATCGGAGCGGCTCCCATAGAAGAAGGCTCCTCTGCCGGCTTTGTACCGGGCGGCTCCGAAGTGCCCGTCACCGGAGCCGACTCACCCGCAAGTGCGTCCGCGCCCTTTATCAAAGGCAGGCATATCAAGAGTCCCAAAACGGCCAATACGACCACTCCCGAAAAAGCGATAAACCTGAGGAGTCTCCTTCGCTTCTTCCCCCTTGTTCCAACGATCTTAAATTGTTTCATAATCCCCCTGTTTCAAAATGCTTACAAACGGAAACATATGGCGAACCGCCATGAATAATAAAGAAACCTGACCCGATTCGATTGCGCTTCTCGAAGTGAGTCGGTAAGCACATGATACCACGGTGAAATCTTTGATGTAAAGAAAAAGAAGTCCGTCATTTTTCATAAAAATGACGGACCAAATTTGTTAATATTGCACAATCACTTAGAGGGAAGCGGGCCTTCAACCGGGTCACGAAAATCTTAAAGGATGGCGATGCCGCCTGCCTGTGCTTTCTTCATCATATCATCGGGCCATACGGACGAATGAACCTCTCCGATATGTGCTTTTCTGAGCATATACATGCACATTCTGGACTGGCCGATGCCTCCGCCGATGGTGAGGGGAAGCTCGCCGTTAAGAACCGCCTTCTGGAAATCAAGCTCGAGTCTGTCCTCGTTTCCGCAGATCTTAAGCTGCTCAACAAGAGACTTCTCATCAACCCTGATACCCATCGAAGAGATCTCGAAAGCTCTCTCGAGGACAGGGTAATAAACAAGGATGTCTCCGTTTAAGGACCAGTCATCGTAGTCGGGTGCTCTTCCGTCGTGCTTCTCGCCGGACTTTAAAGCACCGCCGATCTGTGTAACAAACACCGCTCCCTTAAGACGGCAGATGTTGTTTTCTCTCTCCTTGGGAGTGGCATCGGGCCACATATCTTCAAGCTCCTGAGAAGAAATGAATGTGATCTCCTCGGGAAGCATCTTGCCGACATAAGAGTAAAGGCCTGCGATGAAGCTCTCCGTCTCACGAAGTGCGCCGTAGATGGCCTTAACGGTGCTCCTAAGTGTGTCGATGGTGCGATCCTCGCGGTTGATCACCTTTTCCCAATCCCACTGGTCAACATAAACCGAGTGAAGGTTGTCGAGTTCTTCGTCTCTTCTGATGGCAGTCATGTCTGTGTAAAGACCCTCGCCTGCCTTGAAGCCGTACTTTTTGAGAGCCATCCTCTTCCACTTCGCAAGTGAATGAACGACCTCAACCGTGCTTCCAAGCTCCTTGATCTCAAACGAAACGGGTCTTTCGACACCGTTAAGGTTGTCATTGAGACCGGATTCGGGCCTTACATAAAGAGGTGCCGAAACTCTGGTAAGGTTGAGTGCCTCTGCCAGCTTTCTTTCAAAATGATCTTTGATCGCTTTTATCGCGATCTGTGTTTCCTTAATGTCGAGCTCAGGCTTGTACCCTGCGGGTATCTGTAATGCTGACATATCTCTCCCTCCTCATCCTTATTAATGAAAAACGCCTCCGCGTTTATTCCATCGGAGACGCTTTTTTTTGTTCGCGGAATAAAAAACAATACGTGAAGTTTATCACTTCTTGGGCCGCGATGCAATATCGGAAATGTCTGTTGCGACAGAAAGATAGCCGTTTTTGTATCTTTTGTCTCCCGAAACATTCTCTGTCATCCAAACCGGCGGAACAAACGCGTTCGCCGCTTCGATGCTCGGGAATTCCACTTCGGCAAAACGAAGTCCGTCAAGATACCCGTGAAAGATATCAAGCTCGGCAAACACACTGATCTCTTCACCTCCGCACACAAAGGGCTCGAGCGGTACGATGTACCTGGTCTTCTCTATCAGATTGCCGTCTCTTTTGGCCTTAAGGCGCTCGTATGTCTCTTTGTCTATATGCGTTTCATGCTCTTCATTACAAAGAACCTCGCCCGAGTCGAGTGAGGTCTTGAATTTTACAGTCAGGATATACCTGTCGTTGCTCTTTCTGACCCTGATGGTGGGATCTCTGTTTATGTAGGCTTGTTCGATCTCCTTCTTCTTGAGAGTGTTCAGATCGAAGGGCAGCTCCGAAGCGACCAGATATTTGCTTTCTATCTCCATGAAGAGCCTCCTGTTCCTTTAAAGGGCTACCGGGTAGTTCGTGAACGGATCCGAGAGAGTCAAAGAATGGGTCCCCCGGAAGTGACCTTGCCGTCGAGGCAGTCCGCCATGTACTCGATGAACTTGACCGCGTTCTCTTTGTGTGCTCCGTTTATCACCACTGAATAGTAATACTTGAGTCTGATATCGTATGAGGAATACTTCTTCACAAAATCCGTCATGTCCACTGCGTAGGGCGCCGAAGGCTGCTTGACGTTCTTCTCGAGGTCGTAGTCGTAGACCTCGGCTTCAAGCCATACGAGCTTGTCTTCCACACGCTTATACAGGTCGCTCGGGAGGACATCTCTAAGGTCACAGATCGCCTCGCTGTCAACGTCGGTTCTGAGCTCGTCCATGGGACTTATGAGTGCGTCGATCTCGGATGCCGCAAGAAGGGCAACAAACTTGTACCTGCCGGATGTGTCGTCGTCTCCGAGAGAGAAGCCCGTATCAAAGTACACACCCTCACGGTCGGGATCGGTGATAAGCAGCTCGTTAAATCCGCCCTGAAAAGTTTCAAGATCGCGCTCCGTAAAGGGGTTGGCGAAGACTGCCGAGTAGAACACAGGTTCAACCTTGGGTCCGAAGATCGTAACAGCCGCATATATGACGAGCGCGGCGATCGCGATACCGAGCAGGAGTTTTTTGAGGATATAGTCTTTAAAGAACTGCCACTTCTCCCGGGTGTCCAGTTCCCTGAACTTTTCGCGCGTAGAACGCTCTTCCCTCTTGCTGTATATGAGCGAATCGTCGGAAATAACGGTTTTCTTCTTTTGGTTGTTATTATCAGCTTCTAATCTCATTCCCTTACTAAAGACCCGTCTCCCTGTCCGTGTCCTCTTTTCTCCTTTTTTATACTTGACAATGCAGATATCAATCTGTACAATTCTTTAATGTTGATGCTGGGATAGCTCAGTCGGTAGAGCGACTGATTCGTAATCAGTAGGTCGAGGGTTCAAGTCCCTTTCTCAGCTTTTGTTGGCGCCCTTCGGGGCGTTTTCTGTTAGGTCGACTGCCAGTTTCTCAAACAAAACCCTGAAATCGACGGGCTTCGAAAAGAATGCGGAGAACCCGTATTCTATCGATTTGATGACGTCCTCATTGAAGTTGTTGGATGTCACCGCGTAGATGGGTATCTCACGCGAATCGTCCTTTCCCGAGATCCTGATGCATCTTGTTGACGAGTAGCCGTCAAGGATGGGTATATCAATGTCCATAAGTATCGCATCGTACGTTCCTGCCGGCATCGAAACGAATCTGATGACAGCCTTTCTTCCGTCTTCCGCGATATCAACCTGTGCGCCCGCACCTTCAAGGAGCTCACGCATTACTTCGATATTGAGCTCGTTGTCCTCTACGACAAGAATCCTCTTGCCCGAGAAATCGTAGGTGGGCTTTTTCTTTCCCTGTCCCTTTAACTGATCGGATGTGTATACGAAATCGTCGGGTATCTCGGTCTTCTCGCCCTCGTCGCCCGCTCTTTCCGACACTTCCTTACGCACACTGTATGTGATCTTGTTGATCGCGCTCTCGCTTAAAGCACCGCTCTCAAGCTCGGGCTCTTCGGTCGTGTCGTCATCGTCACGGATGAGCGACATTGACTTGTCGAGCTTTCTGGCTTCCTCACTGATCTTTCTCATCCTCTCGGCGAGCTTCTCGGGGTCGTCATTGTTCTCCTGTGCGAGCTGTGTCATGCCGATGATCCCGCTCAAAGGAGTCTTGATCTCCTTGTAGATGCGGCTTAAGAGGGCAGTCTTGGCTTCAAGCTTCTTCTTGGCCGTCTCGACGGCATCGCTAAGCTCCTGACGCTGCTGGAGTTCCTTGCCCGTCTCCTCGTCAACGAGTCTGAAGCACGCGAAAAAGCGCACATCTTCCGTGATGTGCTTGGTAGGTACGATATTCTTGACCTTGACCCACCTGTAGTTGCCGCTCTCATCGAGGAGCCTGAAGTTGAGCTTTGTAACGTAGATGCCGTCGTTAATGAGCTTTGCAACCTTGTCAAGGTCGAAAAACTCCTTGAACGCCTGCTTGTCATCGGGGTGAACCCTCTTCTCGGCGATAAGGATCACCTCGATATTGACAAAGCCCTTCTGCGTCCAGAAGCTCTTCTCATTGCCCATAAGCGAATCAAAGCTTCCCGTCTTAAGATCGACTTCAAAAATCTCGGAATAATAGTCGCGCCAAACCTGGAGCAGCTGTCCTACGCGCTGCTCCGTGGTGAAATTCTCAAGGCTTTCGATATTGAATTCTTTTTGGTCCATTGTACCTCTTTTTATTTCGAGATCATCTCCATGATCTCGTTGCTCCTGGCAACAAACTTCGTCATGGCCTCGGGTGACAGAGGTCTGTGTGAAAGCATTGCCAGATCATAAAGCTGTTCGCAGATGATCTCAACCTTCTTGCCCTTCTTGTGCTCAAGAAGGAATTTAATGAGCGGATTGCTGAGGTTGAGTGTGAGCGTCTCTCCGCCGCCGAACATATCGTCTCCTCCGACTCCCGACATGCTGTACATCTTCATCATGTCGGACATACGTCTGCTCTCTTCCGAAAGAGTGATCACGGACGAAACCGAAGCGTCCTTGAGGAACTGAGCCTTAACCTCAAGCTTGTCCTTTCCGAGTACTTTCTTAAAGAGCTTTGAAAGCGTCTCCTCATCCTCTTTAAGCTCTTTCTCCGAGCCTTCCGACTTCAGAGAGTCGCTGATATCGGCATCGATGCGGAGGAATGCGAGCTTCTCATTGTCCTGTTCGATCTGCTGGATGAAGGGCTGATCGATGTTATGTGTGAGGATGACGGCATTAAGTCCTTCGGACTTGAACATGTTGATGTACTGGCTCTGCTGCTTCTCGTCGGTGACGTAGTAGATCTTGTTCTTCTCGGGTTCCTTTTCTTCCTTGCCGTCTGTGGACTTATCATCCGAAACGACCTCGCCCTCGACTCTTTCCACGCCGTCCTCGGTCTTGCCGGCTGAAGCGTCCTCGCTCTTTTCCTCAACAACGAAGCCCTGTTCCTTGATGTACTCATTAAGTGACAGATACTTGCCGTTCAGGTCCTTAAAGAGGCAGTAATCCCTGATCTTCTCCTTGAACTTCTGGTCCTTTATGCAGCCGTACTTGATGAAGGGAGCGATGTCGTCCCAGTACTTCTCATAGCTCTCACGCTCCGTCTTGAACATGCCGGAGAGCTTGTCTGCAACCTTCTTGGTGATGTAGTCCGAGATCTTCTTGACAAAGCCGTCGTTCTGAAGCGCACTTCTCGAAACGTTGAGCGGAAGATCGGGACAATCGATGACACCCTTGAGGAGCATAAGGAACTCGGGGATGACTTCCTTGATGTTGTCCGCGATAAATACCTGGTTGCTGTAGAGCTTGATGACTCCCTCAAGGCTCTCGTACTCGAGATTGATCTTGGGGAAATAAAGGATTCCCTTAAGGTTGAAGGGGTAATCCATGTTGAGGTGTATGTAGAAAAGGGGCTCTCTGTAGTCATGGAATACAGTACGGTAGAACTCCTTGTACTCTTCCTCTGTGCAGTCGTTCGGATGCTTGTTCCAAAGCGGAGTCGTGTTGTTGAGAGGCTTCTCTTCCTCCTTCTTGTCCTCCTCGCCCTCTTTCTTTTCGGGCGCGGGAGCATTTTCATTCTTCAGGTAGATCGGAACGGGCATGAACGAGCAGTACTTGTTAAGGACTTCCCTTGCACGGTACTCGTTCGAGAATTCGTAGCTGTCCTCGTTGAGGTAGAGGGTGATCGTTGTACCTCTCTGCGCGCGGTCGCCCTCGCTCATCTCGAATTCCTGTCCTTCGTCCGAAGACCAGAACACGGGCTTTGCATCCTTCTTGTACGAAAGTGTCGAGATCGTAACTCTGTGCGCTACCATGAACGATGAGTAGAAACCGAGTCCGAAGTGACCGATGATCTGGTCCTCACTCGCCTTGTCCTTGTACTTCTTAAGGAAGTCCTCGGCACCCGAGAAAGCGATCTGGTTGATGTACTCCTTGACTTCGTCGGCTGTCATACCGATTCCGTTATCACTGACGGTGATCGTCTTTTCTTCCTGGTTGACGCTCACGTCGATGCGGTACTCTTCGCCCTCGACCTCCTCAAACTCGCCGATGAGCGCGAGCTTTTTGAGCTTTGTCACGGCATCGCAGCCGTTCGAAACAAGCTCTCTGTAAAAAATATCATGGTCTGAATAAAGCCATTTTTTGATTATGGGGAATATGTTCTCCGAATTGATTGAAAGATTACCTTTTTCGGTGCTCATTAATAGTCACTCTCTTTCCTTTTAACATTCTGTCCGGGTTAACGCTTATGTGATATCACGCTGCTCACACAACCGGAACTCTGAATATAATCATATACCCCACTCGGCGTCGTGTCAATAAAAAATTAGCACTCAAACAGAACGAGTGCTAACAAATATTGATATCAAGTCCCAAACCTTTTAAAAAATCAAAGGCTTCCCTGTCCCAGTCCCTTTCGGGCTGCTTGTCGGGATTAAAGCCCTTTTGCGCGAATCCCGTGACAACAGTAAGTCCGCTCGCATCATAGCGAACGTTTATGATCTGTGTTCCCTGCTCGCCGTCCTTTTGAAGAACCACTTTCATCCTCACGGGCAGCTTTTTCCCCTTTACCGTCTGACGGACGCTCTCTTTGGCAACTGCCCATGTATGAAAAGCAGCATCCCCAAGGATCTCGTTCTCATCGGATGTGTAAAACGATCTGTTGATCCGGCCCGAGATCGTGTGATCGAGGCCCATGGAAATCTCTGCCTCTATGAACATAAACGTATCAAAGGCCTCCCCCGAAAGAAGAAGCTCCATGAACTTCTTTATGTCATTAACGCGGATCGCGGTCATACCTTTTTCCTTTCGCGCCGGGTTTTACCTGTGCCTGCCTGAGCGGTTCCCGCAAGCGTATCAACCCTGAAGAGTACCGCGCTGCGTCCCTCGAGGACGCAGGTCCTCTCTCCGACCGAAACAGCCGCATCGTCGGAGGCGAGTACCATCGAGTAGGGATGCTCGTCTATGGTGGGCAGATCGAACTCATGCGACTCCCAGTGCATGTTCACGAGCAGGAAGAAGCTCGTATCG
>JAEEQC010000181.1 GCA_016285135.1 Lachnospiraceae bacterium | reverse complement strand
ACCTTTATTGTCCATTTATCCGAGAATATTCGCGGATATGTCTATACGTTATCTTCTACGCTCATCGTTTATTACATGAATCAAAGGGCCACCCTCTATCACTCCCTTTAATTCCCTCCTCAGAAATCTCGGACGAATATCTGCGTTATAAAATTCGTCGATAGATACCCACTCCAGTTTTTCTCCTTCATCATTAACGTTTTTGAACGAAGCATTCTCCGGAGCGTCCATAATATAGTAGTACTCAAGCACATGGCACTCCCTTCCTTCTAAAGGGCCACCAACTCCGACAAAGAGGTTTTCGCACGTTATCGCGATCCGGTTTGCCGTGCATTTCACACCGGTTTCTTCAAAAACTTCCCTCTCTATGCAGGACTTTGAGTCCTCTCCGAGGTGTACTCCCCCGCCGATCGTGTAGTAGTAGCCGCCATACATAGACTTAACAAACAACATCTTCCCATCACGAACGATGAACGCTCCCGTTCTGTAACGGAACCAGTAATTGTCCTGTTCTATGCAGCAGTCCTCGCTACATTCAACTTTCTTGGGGATACGGACAAAAAAGTGACCTTCATCATCCCCGACAACCTTGCCACCATTCTTTTGCATAACCTTAAGCGAAGCCGGATTGTCCTTGTTAACTCTCAGATATATTTCATCTTCCGGGACAATCTGTCTTGCTATCTGAAGCGTCTGCTTAAGCCCTTCTGTCCCATAGCCCTTATTTCGATACTCTTTAGCTATATAATACCCTATATGTCCCGAACCATTCTTAAGGGCATCCGTCAGGTAGTGCCTGATACGAAACTGCCCGACAATCTCGTTTTCCTTCCATAAATACAGCATGGTCTCCGGAACCATCCAATCCGGCAGACCCTCTCCCCTTTCATGTTTCAGCATTTCGGGAAGTACCTTCTCTTCAAATTCCTGTTTCGAAACTCCATTATAAGAGTTTGTAAGTCCGTTTTCGTTCTCGGGCATATCTCTTACAAATGCCCATTCTTTCTCCAAATCTGTGTTGAACTTCTTTAATTCAAGCATGTATCGTCACTCCCCGGTCTTGTCTTCTGATAATTAAATGTTAGATTTCTCCGGCTTCAACACCCTTATGTTGTGATAACTCCCGCGTCATGCGCAGTCTCTGCAAGTAGTTGATTCCACTGCTTTATATCTCCTCGTACAACCAATCGCCTTCTGTCCTCATCAAGTTCTAATGCCTGACGAGTTGCCTTCAAATATCCTTTCTTAAGAGATTCAAAGGTCTTGCTAAGCTGTTCATCAACTTAGCAAGACCTCGTAAATACTGCATTCTTCAATCTTGTTAATCATTCCCATTCAATCGTAGCTACGGGCTTGGGACTTAAGTCGTATGCGACTCTGCTGACGCCCTTGACCTCGGTGATGATCCTGTTCACGATCTTGCCAAGGAGCTCGTAGGGGATGGGCTCGATGGTTGCGCTTGTAGCGTCAACGGAGTTGACTGCGCGGATGACTACGATCCAGTCCTCTGTACGCTTGCCATCTTTGATACCTGTCGAGGTGATGGGAGGAACGACTGTGAAGTACTGCCATACCTTGCCTTCGAGACCTGCTGCCGCAAACTCCTCACGAAGGATCGCATCAGATTCACGAACTGCCTCAAGACGGTCACGTGTGATGGCGCCTGTACAACGAACACCGAGTCCGGGTCCGGGGAAAGGCTGACGGTAAACCATGTTGTCGGGAAGGCCGAGTGCCTTACCTACTACACGAACTTCGTCCTTGTAAAGGAACTTAACGGGCTCAACAAGCTCGAAATCAAGCTCTTCGGGAAGTCCGCCAACATTGTGATGAGCCTTAACGCCGTCAGATTCTAATATATCGGGATAGATAGTGCCCTGAGCAAGGAACTTGATGCCTTCCTGCTTCTTTGCTTCCTCAGCGAACACATCGATGAACTCGCTTCCGATGATCTTACGCTTCTTCTCGGGATCGGAAACTCCCGCAAGCTTGTTCAGGAATCTGTCTGTTGCATCAACATAAACAAGATTTGCATCGAGCTGTCTGCGGAATACGTCGATAACCTGCTCGGGCTCTCCCTTACGAAGAAGTCCGTGATTAACGTGTACGCACACGAGCTGCTTGCCGATCGCCTTAATAAGAAGTGCTGCAACAACAGAAGAATCAACGCCGCCCGAAAGAGCGAGGAGAACCTTGCCGTCTCCTACCGTCTTCCTGATCTCTGCGACCTGTTCGTCGATAAACTTCATTGCTTTTGCTGTGTCATTAATCCTTTCCATGCTGTCAGGACGTTTGTTATCCATTTTTTTCCTCCTCTTTAAATACGGATGAACCTGTTGTTTTGATATATTACTCTGAAAGAAAGTCTTTTGCAACCCATTATTAAGCTAAATTGTTCTTTTTCATGCTCTGCCTGTCACAGTCCAAATCATTCTCTTGCACGATCTGCCTGCCGCAGTCTTCCGCACAGCGCCGTATCGGTACATCAAGCTTTCGGATTGAAGCATCATCATCCGATCACTCCGTGAATTACCAGCTCGTAGAGCACCATCATGCCCACCCAGACTGCCATTCCGATGATCAGAACGGGATTCAGGATCTTCGTTTTGGGAAGCTCCGGAACAGCTGCGTTTCCCGGATTGACGGTGTTTGCGGGATAGATTGCATTTGCCGGATCGGCGGTGTTTGCGGGATTGGTCGCATAGGCGTTAGCAAGAGCCTTCTTACGCTTTCCGAACTTCGGTTTGATGCTCCGCATGTACTCTGTCCTGCCGCTTATCGCTGCGATCTTGGCGATCAGCTTGCTCGCGCCGAAAAGACCGCCGACCGCCAGGCCCGCTACTACAACGATGGTTATTATCATCGTAATGTCGACCAGTTTATCGATAAGTTCCTGTGAAAGTACGATCTCAGCCTCCGGTGAGCTCTCGCCGAGCTGAGCCATGATGTCTCTGGCCTGTTCTTCGGCGATCGCAGTATACTGCATGATGTACATGAAGGTTATCGAGAAGCCGTTTGTAAAGAAATGCATCGCTATGGAAGGGTAAACCGAATCTGCCGCTTCGTCTACGAGGGCCATGGTCATTCCGACAATAAACGCATATGCGAACTGGTTGATATTCCCGTGAATAAGCCCAAAGCAAACAGATGCGAAAACGATCGCGGTGAACTTCCTTCCGGAACTCGAGAACGCGCTCAGTACGATGCCTCGCATGGCAAGTTCCTCAACGATCGCCGGGATCAAAGCCATAGAAAGGATCATGAGCCCGTAAGAGGTCGAGCTGAGATTCGTTCCGAGAGACGCTTCAACCACATTGGGGGTAAAAAGCCCCGTCACGAGATTGCACAGTCCCGCAAGAGGAGTAACGCAGATCTCGACAAGGATCGCAAGCAGTACCACCCTGATCTTTACAGGGTTGAGTCTCAGCATGGAAACGAACTGCTTTCTGTACCAGATCAGGTAGATAAGAACGGGCGAGCACATGATGATCTCCCCCAAACCGGTGCGAAGCCAGTAGGCATCGATCGCGTTCCATAGGCCGAGAATGGATGCTCCTTCAACAAAAACCACAGTAAGAATAAGGACCACGCCGACGAGTCTGATCTCAAGTCCGGCTTTTTCGTACTTTTTCTTCTCCACTTTCAATACCCTCATTTCTGATCATTTTTTGTTTTGTTATGCATCCATGCACAGTCTCCGCACCTATGCCTGCCCGGCACACACCTGCTTCCCGGCTTCGGGCGTGGACGCATCTTTAATTAGTATTACAAATTATTAAACTGTTTGCAAGAGAAAATCACAAGTTCACGCGCGTATATACAATTAATTGTTTTTGTGCTATAAATTATATGCTCAGGAAACTTTTATACATAACTCATTTTCTGAGAAAGCTTATCCCGGCGACAGAAACCACTCACTTCCTTAAGCAAGGATCATGAGAAAGCTTATCCCGATGACAGAAACCACTCACTTCCTTAAGCGGGGATCATTACAAACTTGTCTCGGTGGAGCGTGAGTCTCCCGCCGATCTGAAAGGAACAACCATGGAACTCGGTAAGATAAATACAGTAAAGATCGCAAGGATCACACCTCACGGCGCATATATCACA
>JAEEQC010000180.1 GCA_016285135.1 Lachnospiraceae bacterium | reverse complement strand
TCTTGCCGTTCAGGATGCCGCCGCCGATATCCTCGATGATCTCGCGAAGTGTTGTACCCATGGGGATCTCAACAAGTCCTGTGTTCTTGATCTTACCACCGAGAGCGAATACCTTGGTACCCTTGGACTTCTCTGTACCCATGGAAGCAAACCACTCGGGTCCGTTAAGGATGATCTGAGCGATGTTTGCGTAGGTCTCAACGTTGTTGAGGATAGTAGGTCTCTCGAAAAGACCCTTAACTGCAGGGAACGGAGGACGGGGACGAGGCTCACCGCGGTTACCCTCGATAGAGGTCATAAGCGCTGTCTCCTCGCCGCAAACGAATGCACCGGCACCGAGCCTGAGCTCGATATCGAAGCAGAAGTCTGTTCCGAAGATGTTGTTACCAAGGAGTCCGTACTCTCTTGCCTGCTTGATAGCGATATTAAGACGCTCAACAGCGATAGGGTACTCTGCACGAACGTAGATATAGCCCTGTGATGCGCCGATAGCGTAGCCGGCGATAGCCATAGCCTCAAGTACTGCATGAGGATCGCCCTCGAGTACCGAACGGTCCATGAATGCACCGGGGTCACCCTCGTCTGCGTTACAGCAAACATACTTCTGTCCGCCGTCCTGAACGAGGTTCTTAGCGAGCTGCCACTTCTTTCCTGTAGGGAAGCCGGCGCCGCCACGTCCTCTGAGGCCTGATGCGAGGATGCAGTCGATAACCTCATCCTGAGTCATGCTTGTGAGAACCTTGCCGAGTGCTTCATATCCGCGTGTGCCGATATATTCATCAATATTCTCGGGATTGATAACACCGCAGTTACGAAGTGCGATACGGTGCTGTTTCTTATAGAATGTGGTGTCGTTGAGGGACTTGATGCCTTCGCCTGCTGTTTCCTCTTTGTAAACAAGGCGCTCAACAACTCTACCCTTCAAAAGATGCTCGCTTACGATCTCGGGAACATCCTCTTCCTTAACCATCGAATAGAATGTTGCATCGGGGTAAACGATTATGATGGGGCCAAGTGCGCACAAACCGTGGCAGCCTGTCTGAACGATAGCTACTTCCTCGGTCAGACCGTTTTTAGCGAGCTCTTCTTTAAGCTTTTCCTGGATCTTCTGGCTTCCGGAGGAAGTACATCCTGTTCCGCCGCAGACCAAAACATGTGAACGATACATATGATACCTCTCTCTCGTAATTATTTGGCAAGTGCGCCAATGGTGTATTCGGTAACAACATTACCGCCAATGAGATGGCGATCAACTACTTCGAGCGCCTTCTCGGGTGTCATCTTAACGTATGTAACCTTCTCTTTGCCGGGAGCGTAAACTTCTACGATGGGCTCGTACTGGCAAAGACCGATGCAGCCTGTCTGTGTAACAGCCACATCCTTTATGCCCTTACTCTGGACTGCGTCCGAAAGTGCTGTAAGAACGGGGCGGGCACCGCTGGCGATACCGCATGTTGCCATTCCGACAACAACTCTGGTCTGGTTGGTGTCTTCGCTTCGGAATGCCACACTGCCCTGCATCTTCTCTCTAATGGCTTTTAATTCTTCAAGAGACTTCATGTTGGTTCCTCCTTAAATTACTGTTCCGTTTCCTGACTCTGCGATGTTTTCCTCAAGATACTCCTTAATATATGATGAAACTTCAGGTTCCTTAAACGAAAGCCCTCCAAGAATCTCTCGCATCTGTCTCGTGTCGAGCACGAAACCGCGGTCATCGATCTTGTGAGTGTATACAAAATCCGTTTCTTCGTTCATGGTAACGATCATGTGGATCGTCTCCGCCATATCCCCAAGCGGCATCCTGTCGATGTTCGAAAGACCGAACACTGCAGTGACCTTCGTCCCGACGCCGGGCTCCGACTTGATCTCGAAGCTTCCGCCGCTCTGAAGCGCCGCCATCTTAAAGAACGGCACCCCGAGACCGACTTTTCTCGTGTCTCTGGTAGTGTAGAACGGATCTGTGACCTTCTTAACCTGTTCCTCGTTCATCCCGCAGCCGTCATCTTCGATGATGACAGTCAGCGTGTCAGCTCCCGTGTCAGCTATAACGCTTATGCCCACAAGCCGGGCTCCTGCTTTCACGGAATTCATTGTGACATCAAGGATATTGAGGGAGATCTCAGGCATCATAGTCAGTTATATTTGGCAAGTATCCCGTCAACCTGATCGGGAGTGAGCCTTCCGTAAACGTCGTCATTGATTGTCATAACGGGAGCAAGTCCGCAAGCTCCTACGCATCTGCAGGCCTCAAGTGAGAACTTTCCGTCTGCTGTGCACTCGCCACCTTCGATACCAAGCTTCTCAACAAGCTTGTCAAAAACGGAACCGGAACCCTTAACGTAGCATGCCGTTCCGAGGCAGACCGAGATCTTGTACTTTCCTTTCGGATAAAGTGAGAATTGTGAGTAGAAAGTAACGACACCGTAAATCTTCTCAACGGGGATGTTCATCTCGTCAGAGATGATCTTCTGAACCTCGTAAGGAAGATAACCGTAGATGTCCTGTGCTTTTTGAAGAATCGGCATGAGCGCGCCTTTTTCGTTCTTCAGCTCAGCTACGACTCTGCGGAGAGCGGCCTCCTGGTCGGCTGTGCCGTTAAACGGGATTTTCTTCTTTGAACCCATTGTCAAACCTCCTTGTGATAAAATCATCAAACTGATTCTCTTCTTGTTACGGCCGCACCGTATCTGTCATAAGCGCGCAAAAACGCACGCACAACAGGCTTTCTCCCTCAGGCGTGATGAGGGCATAAGGGTAGATTTAGATGAGAATCCACAGTTATAGTCAGTATAGCACGGGAGATTTCAGAAATCAATAAAAATTAAAGGGAACGGACCGAGGGGACGCCCCACAATCCTTTCGAAACTGTTTCTCTATATATTGCACAAAAATGACCATTTGATTTTGTGAATTATTACCAATAGCCATTCGCTTCTAAAGTTGTTAAAATGTTTTCGTACGAACGGGTAGCCTTTTCTCAAAAAAGCTCCCATATAAGCGTTTTCAGAGTCGATATTTCTGTTTTATCTATCGTCTTTTCCGGTTCATCTACATCTAAGGAGGTTTTCTAATGAACGATTCTTTCACGAATGATCTTACAAACAAATATGTGCAGAACTTGACACATAGCCCAATAATCAGCGAAGTATCACACTCGGTTATACTGCAATCAAAGTGGAGGGAAAAATCGGGTCCGCTTGGATTTCGTATGTGCAATGACTATCTCTTCCGAATGCTTCTGCAACAGGACCGAGGCACCCTTAAAGCCATTATTGCTTCGTTTATGCATATTGATATTTGTGAGATTAAAGAAGTTACAGTTCTTAATCCAATAATGCCCGGAGAAAGCGTTGATGACAAAGAGATCTGGCTTGACATTAATGTTATAATTAATTCAAAGAAACCCATAAACATTGAAATGCAGACATACAGACGTGAAGGGTGGATTGAGCGGAGTATTTTCTATGCCTGCCGCGGATATGACAGCCTTGATCGAGGTGATCTCTATACTGACAATCTCGGCTTTTGGCAGATTTCATTCTGCGATTTCTGTCTCTTTAAAGAGCAGCCTGCATTCTACAGATCATTTGTGCTTACAAGTAATGATAGCGCACACGTTGTGTACTCAGACAAATTGATGATCTCAAACATTGATCTCACCAACATTGATTTGGCATCCGAAGAAGATGTCCGCTACGGACTGACTAACTGGGCACGGCTATTTAAAGCCCAAACTTGGGAGGAATTACATATGCTGGCAGAAGACAACAAGACTATCGAACAAGCTATCATCTCAGCATGGCAGATGACAGAAGACGAACGTATTCGTGAGCAAATGCGCAGACGTGAAGAGGGTGAATTCCTGTGGAATGCTCTTGTCAAGAAAGCGGAAACAGCTGAAAAGCACGCCGACGAGGCCCAAAAGCGCGCCGGCGAAGCCGAAAGACGCGCTGACGAGGCCGAAGCCAAGCTTCGTGAGCTGCAGGAAAAACTTGCGGCGTATGAAACCAATAGGTAATGGTCAAAAAGGAGCCCGTAATGCTTTTTCCATTTTTAACACTCAATGACGGAACAGAAATCGTCCATTCAGAGTTGATTCACAAAGATGATCATGATCAAGTAAAAG